>NZ_JAAAXQ010000100.1 GCF_009916105.1 Streptomyces sp. GC420
AGCTGGCGGAGGAGGTCACGGCGGGGCTGGAGGGTATGGAGGTTCCGCTGCGGGTGGCGGTGATGGGCTGTGTCGTCAACGGTCCCGGTGAGGCGCGTGAGGCCGATCTGGGGGTGGCGTCGGGCAACGGCAAGGGGCAGATCTTCGTGAAGGGCGAGGTCGTCAAGACGGTTCCCGAGTCGAAGATCGTCGAGACCCTCATCGAAGAGGCGATGAAGATCGCCGGGGAAATGGAGGACGCCGGGGTGCCCTCCGGGGTACCGGACATCACCGTGAGCTGAACTCATCGAGAGGGGGCCGACCGTGACCATCCTGGAGAACATCCGGGGGCCGCACGACCTGAAACGACTGCCGGAGGAAGCACTCGACGAACTCGCGGGAGAGATCCGCGAGTTCCTGATTCACGCGGTGGCAAGGACGGGGGGACACCTCGGGCCGAATCTGGGCGTCGTCGAGCTGACCATCGCCCTGCACCGGGTCTTCGACTCGCCCGTGGACCGCATCCTCTGGGACACCGGACACCAGGCCTACGTGCACAAGCTGCTGACCGGACGTCAGGACTTCTCCAAGCTGCGCGGCAAGGGCGGCCTCTCCGGCTACCCGTCCCGGGAGGAGTCCGAGCACGACGTCATCGAGAACAGCCACGCCTCGACCGCGCTGGGCTGGGCCGACGGACTCGCCAAGGCCAACCAGGTGCTCGGCCGCGACAGCCACGTCGTCGCCGTCACCGGGGACGGCGCGCTGACCGGCGGCATGGCCTGGGAGGCGCTGAACAACATCGCCGACGCCAAGGACCGGCCGCTGATCGTCGTCGTCAACGACAACGAGCGCTCCTACGCCCCGACCATCGGCGGCCTCGCCAACCACCTCGCCACCCTGCGCACCACCGACGGCTACGAGCGGTTCCTCGCCTGGGGCAAGCAGGCGCTCCAGCAGACCCCGGTCGTCGGCAAACCGTTCTACGAGGCGCTGCACGGCGCCAAGAAGGGATTCAAGGACGCCTTCGCGCCGCAGGGCATGTTCGAGGACCTGGGACTCAAGTACGTCGGACCGATCGACGGCCACGACATCGCCGCCGTGGAGTCGGCGCTGCGGCGCGCCAAGCGCTTCTCGGGACCGGTGCTCGTGCACTGCATCACCGAGAAGGGCCGCGGCTACCGGCCCGCGGTCGAGGACGAGGCGGACCGCTTCCACACGGTGGGCGTGATGGACCCGCTCACCTGCGAATCCCTCGCCCCCGGCGGCCCCTCGTGGACCAGTGTCTTCGGTGACGAACTGGCGAGGATCGGCGCGCGGCGCCCCGACGTCGTCGCCCTCACGGCCGCCATGCTGCACCCCACCGGTCTCACCGGGTTCGCGGAGGCCTTCCCCGACCGGGTGTGGGACGTCGGCATCGCGGAGCAGCACGCCGTCGTCTCGGCGGCCGGCCTGGCGACCGGCGGCCTGCACCCCGTCGTCGCCGTCTACGCCACCTTCCTCAACCGCGCCTTCGACCAACTGCTGATGGACGTGGCCCTGCACAAGTGCGGGGTGACCTTCGTACTGGACCGTGCCGGGGTCACCGGCGTCGACGGGCCCTCGCACAACGGCATGTGGGACCTTTCCATCCTCCAGGTGGTGCCCGGTGTGCGGATAGCCGCGCCGCGCGACGCCGACCAGCTGAGGGCCCAGCTGCGCGAGGCGCTCGACGTGGACGACGCCCCGACCGTGCTGCGCTTCCCCAAGGAGTCGGTCGGCGAAGTACTGCCCGCGCTGGAACGCGTCGGCGGCATGGACGTGCTGCACCGGGGGGAGCGGCCCGACGTGCTGCTGGTCTCGGTGGGGGCGCTCGCCCCCGTGTGCCTCGGCGCCGCCGCGCTGCTGCGGGAACGCGGCATCGGGGTCACCGTCGTCGATCCGAGGTGGGTCAGGCCCGTGGACCCCGCGCTGCCCCGCATGGCCGCCGCACACCGGCTGGTGGCCGTCGTGGAGGACAACGGACGGGCCGGCGGTGTCGGTTCCGCGGTCGCCCAGGCTCTGCGCGACGCGGACGTCGACGTGCCGGTACGGGACTTCGGCATCCCGCCGCAGTTCCTGGCCCACGCCAAGCGCGGCGAGGTACTGGCCGACATCGGGCTGACACCCGCCGAGATCGCGGGCAGTATCGGCGCGACGCTGGGGAGCATGCCGGCCACCGGCCTGCAGGAATCACCGAAGGGAAGCCCAGACCATGACACCGGCGGAGCCGAAAGGCTTTGACCTCGGCCACCTCCTTGCCGAGCGGGGGGCCGAGCGTTACGAGCTGCATGCCAAGCACCTCAACCACCAACTTCCGCGCATGCTGCACACCATCGGCTTCGACAAGGTCTACGAGCGGGCCGAGGGCGCGTACTTCTGGGACGCGGAGGGCAACGACTACCTCGACATGCTGGCCGGATTCGGGGTGATGGGCCTGGGCCGGCACCACCCCGTCGTACGCAAGGCGCTGCACGACGTCCTGGACGCCTCGCTCGCCGACCTCACCCGCTTCGACTGCCAGCCGCTGCCCGGTCTGCTCGCCGAGAAGCTGCTCGCGCACAGCCCTCACCTGGACCGGGTGTACTTCGGCAACAGCGGCACAGAGGCGGTGGAGACAGCGCTCAAGTTCGCCCGGTACGCCACCGGCAGGCCCCGCGTCCTCTACTGCGCGCACGCCTTCCACGGACTGACCACCGGCTCCCTGTCCGTCAACGGAGAGGCGGGCTTCCGCGACGGCTTCGCCCCGCTGCTGCCCGACACTCCCGTCGAACTCGGCGATCTCGACGCCATCGAGCGGGAGCTGAGGCGCGGGGACGTGGCAGCGCTGGTCGTGGAGCCGATCCAGGGCAAGGGGGTGCACGAGGCGCCGCCGGGATATCTGCGTGCCGCGCAGCAGCTGCTGCACCGGCACAAGGCGCTGCTCATCGTCGACGAGGTGCAGACCGGACTCGGCAGGACCGGCGACTTCTACGCGTATCAGCACGAGGAGGGGGTCGAACCCGACCTGGTGTGCGTGGCGAAGTCGCTCTCGGGCGGCTATGTGCCGGTGTCGGCGACCATCGGCAGGGACTGGATCTTCAAGAAGGTCTACTCGTCGATGGACCGGGTGCTCGTGCACTCGGCGAGCTTCGGGTCCAACGCCCAGGCCATGGCGGCCGGGGTGGCCGTACTGTCGGTCATGGAGGACGAGGAGATCGTCGCGAACGCGCGTGCCACGGGCGAGGCGCTGCGGTCACGGCTCGCGGCGCTGGTGGGCCGCTACGAACTGCTGAAGGAGGTCAGGGGCCGCGGCCTGATGATCGGCATCGAGTTCGGCAGGCCGGTCTCGATGCGGCTGCGCACCCGCTGGACGATGCTTCAGGCGGCCCGCAAGGGTCTCTTCGCGCAGATGGTCGTGGTGCCGCTGTTCCAGCGCCACCGGATCCTCACCCAGGTCTCGGGGGACCACCAGGAGATCATCAAACTCATCCCGCCGCTGATCGTCGGCGAACGGGAGACCGACCGGTTCGTGGAGGCCTTCACCGAGGTCATGGAGGACGCGCACGCCGGTTCCGGGCTGATGTGGGACTTCGGCAGGACACTGGTGAAGCAGGCGGTCGCCAACCGCTGAGCGGACCACAGGCGGCGGCACCCGAGAGTTTTGCCTCTCGGGCAAAAAATTTGCCCGAGAGGGAAGATTCTGGCTCAATGATGACATGGACACCGAACCGGTCGCGGACCCGGACCCGCACGGCCCGGCCGAGGGCCTGCCCGCCGTCGCCCCCCGCCTGCGCGAACTGCGGCGCCTGGCGGGCCTGACGCTGGAGGCGGCGGCCCGGCGCGCCGAGCTGTCGCCGGCCCACCTCTCCCGGCTGGAGACCGGGCACCGCCAGCCCTCACTGCCGGTGCTGCTCGGCCTTGCGCGGATCTACGGGACGACCGTCTCCGAGCTGCTGGGCGAGCTGCCACCCGCCCAGAACCCGGTGATCAGGGGCGGGGGAGCGGGCGCGGTGCGGGCCGACGGCTGGACGTACTGGCCCGCCGGCGGCTCCGGCCGCGGCATGCAGGCGCTGCGCGTCCACGTCCCCCACGGCGGCCCCGGGCCCCAGGACGAACTGGTCCGCGTGCACCCCGGGGAGGAGTGGCTCTACGTATTGAAGGGGCGGCTCAGACTCTTCCTCGGCGAGGCCGAACACCTCCTGGAAGCGGGAGACAGCGCGCACTACGACTCGCACACCCCGCACCGGATCGGCGCAGCCGATCCAGGAGGTGCCGACTTCCTCTTCGTCCACACCCTGCTGCAGAGCGCCGCCTCCGGGCTGTGCCTCGGCGGCCCCGCCACCGTGCGCTGAACCGCGCCGGTACCCGTTTTTCCGTACCCGACCCACTCACGACTCCCCGGAGGGGCCCGTCATGCCCGAAGACAAGCCGGTACGCCGGTTCATGGAGGACAAGTTCCCCCGCTCGCTGTGGATCCGGCTCTTCGCGTACCTGATCGCGGGCCACCTCTTCGCGGCCTTCCTCTACCTGCTGTTCGCGCTGGGCGGTCAGAACCAGTAGCCGCCCGGCGGACATCCCCGGACCGGGCTCAGTCGAGCAGCCGCTCGCGCAGCCGCTCCCGGTCCGCGGGGGTGAGCTTCAGCCCGGTCTCCAGGTAGCGGTCGGTGCTGCCCCAGGTCCCCTCGATGGTCTCGAAGGCCGCGTGCAGATACTCGACGCGGGCGTCGAACAGCGGGCGCAGCAGTTCCATCACCTCGGGGGACATTCCGCCGGGCGCGTTGTCGCCGCGCTGGACCTTGTAGCGCCGGTGCCCGGCGTTGGACTCGAGGTAGTCGGCCTCGATGGCGTCCCGCTCCACGCCGAGCGCCAGCAGAGTCACCGCGACGGACAGGCCCGCCCGGTCCTTGCCTGCGGCGCAGTGCATGAGGGTGGGCACGCTGTCCTCGACCATGGCGCGCAGCACCCGGCTGTGCTCGGCGGTGCGCTCCCTGATGATGAACCGGTAGGTGGTGGTCATCCGGGCCGCCGCCCGGCCGTCGGCGAGCAGCGAGCGGAGCGTGTCGAGGTCGCCGTTGCGGACCATCTTCCAGAACTCCGCGCCGTCCGCCGGGTCGGTCAGGGGGATGTTGACGTTGCGGACACCGGGCAGGGACACGTCCTGGCCCTCCAGGGCCTGGTCGGCCGCGTTGCGGAAGTCGAAGATCGTGTGCAGACCCAGGGAGGCCAGGAACTCGGTGTCGCTCTCGGTGGCGTGCGCCAGGTGACCGCTGCGGAACAGGTGGCCGTGCCGCACCCTGCGCCCGTCCGAGGTGGGGAGCCCACCCACGTCCCGGAAGTTGCGCACTCCGGTGAGCTCGGGCTCCCTGGAGTGGGACTGCGGCGGCAGCTGCTGCGTCACGTGGGCTCCTGCGGGTCTGGCGGCCGGTGTTCGCCGGCGGCGGCTGACGGCGCTGTCGACGATACGACATCGGTTCGTAGGTCAATCACTCTTACTCCCGGTTGTGCTCCGTTGCGCCCCCTGCTCGCCACCGGCCGTGACCGGCTCGACGGGCGGCGGTGCTCACTCCCCTCCCCTTCCCCCTCTCTTCCTCCCTTCCGTGCGGGCGTGCGGGCCGGGTGCCTCGGCAACGGCACGCCGGTGCTGCTTGGCGTGCCGGAGATGAGTGGAATGTCGTGATTGCGGCAAGTCGCTGAGCGAGAGTGCGGAATGCGGGAAGGTCTGTCCTTGCACTGGTTGGTTTCGTCCGTTTCATACGGTGATGCGGTAATTGGTGAACTCGGCCGGGGGTGGTTCTTCCGTTTCGGGGTGTACGCGCAAACCTCAAAGGGGACTTGGGCGTCACATTGCTCCAATTCGGGCAAATCGCTTGATCCGTTCCGCCTGGTGAGCCGAATCACGCCCGTGACGCTGCGTTGCGGCGTCGCGAAGGCGAATTCCCAGCCGGCGAGGCCGAGTCAAGATTCCTGATCCACGGTGAGTGACGGAAAAGCCGCAGGAGTTCGAATGACCTGATGCAGTGTCAGGTGTCGAGAGCTTGTTTGCGCAACTTCGCTCCCTTACGTTCACCGCAATCCGGGAGGACCGCCTAATCCTGCCGCCACCCGGAACCATGACCGCACGCACCCGACGACGGCAGGAGCGGGGGAACCAGGTAGTACGCCGATCCGGGTCACCGGAACGGCTTGGGGTGAAGCCGCGCACCGCGCGGCCGGGCATCTCCAGCCCGAACCCGACAGCTCACCTCGCAGGCGACGGAGAGGAATGCGCCATGCCCGCCAAGGGTAAGCACCGCCGTCCCAAGAACAACCGCGTGACCCGTGGCCTCGCCGCCGCCGGAACCGGAGGCGCCGCCCTGGCCCTGCCGCTGATCGGCGCCACGGGCGCGAGCGCCGCCGAGACCGAGGCCCCCGTCACCGCCGGCAAGACCGTCGCCCAGGCGGCCCGTGCCGCCGAGGCGCAGACCGTCGCCGCCACCCGTCAGGCCACGGCCGAGAAGTCCGCGACCACCAGGACCTATTCCGTGGTCGCCGGCGACTACCTCGCGAAGATCGCCGACGAGCAGGACGTCCGCGGCGGCTGGCAGAAGCTGTACTCCGACAACCGCGAGGCCATCGGGGAGAATCCCTCGCTGATCCACCCCGGCCTCAGGCTGACCATCGGCGCCAAGACCCGGTCGGGTGGTGACTCCGGCACCGGGTCCGAGGCCTCCGCCCCGGCCGCCGCGCCGCAGAAGAGCCGGACCGCGCAGGAGGCGCAGGAGCCCGAGAAGGCCGGGCCGGCCGAGAAGCCCGCCTCCTCCGGGACGACCACCACGACCACCGCGAGCGCCGCGGGGACCGGCACCTCCTCCGGCTTCGCCGCCCCTCTCGCCGGCGCCACGCCCACCACCCCCTACCGGGCGTCGGGCGCCATGTGGTCCAGCGGCTACCACACCGGCGTCGACTTCGCCGCGGCCACCGGGACCACGGTCATGGCGGTCTCCCCGGGCACCGTCGTCTCCGCCGGCTGGGGCGGCGCGTACGGCAACCAGGTCGTCATCAGGCACAACGACGGCCGCTACTCCCAGTACGCCCACCTCTCCTCCCTCTCGGTCTCGGCCGGCCAGTCCGTGACCGGGGGGCAGCAGCTCGGCCTCTCCGGCAGCACCGGCAACTCCAGCGGCCCGCACCTGCACTTCGAGATCCGCACCGGCCCGGGCTACGGCTCGGACGTCGACCCGCTGGCCTACCTGCGCCAGAACGGCGTCTCCATCTGACGCCACGGCAGCACGCCACGGGGTGCCACGGCGGCAAGCCGTTGCGGACACCACCGGGGCACCACCGCGGCGGATGCCACCGCACGGGCAGCGGCCCGGAGGCCGGACCCTCTCACGGGTCCCGGCCTCCGGGCATATCCACGCGCTACGGCCTATTCCCGGCCTTTCATGCTCCGGTCGAACCCGCCGGGTGGGATAAGTCACCTCGCGTCAAGCCCTGGTTACGGTGGCGTAGGACACTTAGCGAGGTGAAAGATATCCCCTCGTGGGAGACGATTCGAAGACTGAGAGCAACAGTGCTGTGATCGGGTCGTACGTCGCGCTGGGGGACAGTTTCACCGAGGGCGTCGGCGACCCCGGACCCGACGGAGTGTTCGTCGGCTGGGCCGACCGGTTCGCCGTGCTCCTCGCCGACCGCGTACCCGAAGGTGCCTTCAGGTACGCCAATCTGGCGATCCGCGGCAGGCTGCTCGACCAGATAGCCGAGGAACAGGTGCCGCGCGCGAAGGAACTCGCGCCCGACCTGGTGACCTTCTGCGCGGGCGGCAACGACATCATCCGCCCGGGCAGCGACCCGGACGACGTCGCTGAGCGATTCGAGACGGCCCTCGCAGGACTGGTCCCGCACGTCGGAACGGTCATGATCACCACGGGGTTCGACACCCGCGGAGTGCCCGTCCTGCGCCACCTGCGCGGCAAGATCGCCACCTACACGGCGCACATCCGTGCCATAGCCGACCGGTACGAATGCCCCGTGCTCGACCTGTGGTCGCTGAAGTCGGTGCAGGACCGGCGCGCCTGGGACCAGGACCGGCTGCACCTCTCGCCCGAGGGCCACACCCGCGTCGCACTCCGTGCCGCCCAGGTGCTCGGGCTGCCGGTGCCCGCCGACCCCGACCAGCCGTGGCCGCCGGAAGCGGCGCGCGGCCCGGCCGCGGTGCGCATGGACAACATCAACTGGGCGCGCGAGCACCTGGTGCCGTGGATCGGGCGGAGACTGCGCGGGGAGTCCTCGGGCGACCACGTGGAACCCAAGCGGCCGGACCTGCTGCCGCTCTGAGCTCCTCCGCCGGGAGCCCGGTGCGTCGTCCGGTCAGTCCTCGATCCGCCACTTCTGGTTGGCCGTGCCCGCGCAGGTCCACAACTGCAGCCTCGTCCCGTTGCCGGTGCCGTTGTCCTTCGCGTCCACGCACTTGTCGGCCTTCGCGCTGACCAGGTCCCCGGCGGTGCTCATCACGAACTGCTGGGCCGGGTTGCCGCTGCACCGGGCGAGCTGGATCTGGGCGCCGTCCTCCTCGGAGCCCCAGGCGACGTCCATGCACATGCCGAGGGAGCGCACGGTGCCGTCACCGCGGAAGTCCCACTTCTGACCGGCACCGCCCGCGCAGTCCCACAACTGCAGGGGACTGCCGTCCTCGCCCTTCCCGTCCTGCTGCTCCACGACGTCGATGCAGCGGTCCGAGCCCTGGCCGATGACGAGGGACCCCACCGCGGCGGCCGGGGACTCCCCGGACTCCGTGCCGCCGCCCCCGGTGCGGGGCTTCTTCGTGGTGCTCGGCTCCGACCGGCCCGATCCGCCCGAACCCCCCGAGTCGCCGGATCCGCCGTCCTCCTCGCGCGGCGAGGCCCCGGGCGCCGGCGTCTCCTCGGCGGCGGACGGCTGCGGCACCGCCAGGGGCGGATCGGACGGCGGAATGGTGCTGATGGCGGCCTCTTCGAGCTTCTCCGTGGCCAGGCTGCGCACCTGGGGCCGGTAGGCGAGCCAGAGCATGACGAAGGTGATGGCGAGGGCCATGGTGACGCCGAGGGCGGTGGCGAGCCAGCGGGGCAGGAACCCGCGCTGCACATAGGTGCCGTCCACGTCGACGGACTGGCTCCCGGACCGCTGGACGGCCAGCGTGTAGGGCCGTTCCTCCTTCGACCCCAGCCAGATGATCTGCCGCGGCTTCAGCGTTGTCGTGACGAAGGCGGCACGGCCCGGCTCGACCTGGATGCTGCCGGGGCGGATGTCGTAGGAGATGTGGTCGCCGTTGTCGCTGCCGCTGATCGAGGCGGTGAGCCTGGTGTTCCCCAGGTTGTCGACCGCCAGCTTCGGCCGCCCCCTGAAGCGCCCCTTGACCGTCGGCGGGACCAGTTCGGCCCGCACTTCGGTGAACGGCGTGATCGTGAGGTTCCCCTCGGGGACCGTCGTGGCCTCCGGCTGCTCGGTCGGCGTGATCCGCACCCCGTACGGGTTCGGCCCGGCCGTCGCGTCCGGACTGCGTGGCGGCGCGAACGTCAGCTCCACCGTCCCCGTCGTGCCCGGGTAGAGCCGCAGCGTCTGTGGTTCGACGGCGGTCCAGGGCGCTGTGTCGCCCACGGGCTCGAAGCGGTACTCGTCGACGATGTCACCGGTGTTGCGCACCCGCAGTCGCACGGTCGTGCTGCCACCCGGATCCACCGTGGTCGAGGCGGGTTCCAGAGAAGTCCAAAGGCTCACTGGGAGACGGTACGACCCGGGGTGCCCCGCGTCAGGAGGCGCGGGGCCATGCTCGATGCCCGAAGAGGTACGGCGGGTTGCCCTTTCTCTCCCCGCCGCGTGCCCCTCCCGTCCCGTCCGGCCTCATGCCCCTCCCGCGGGCCCGGCGGGTGGCAGTGCCGCTGAGCGGACGGGCGGCAGCGCCGGGATACGTTCCAGCACGCCGCCGGCGAAGACGTCGTACAGCGGCAGCGTCTCCAGGTGGACATAGCCGATGTGGCAGTCGCAGACGGCGAGCGGGCACGGGCGCGGGCGCAGCGCCCGCCGGTACGAGCCGTCGTACAGGTTGCCGAGCTCCTCCCGGACGAAGTGGCAGCGCCGCACGGTTCCCTCGCCGTCCACCGATATCACCGTCTCGCCCGTACGGCAGGGCAGTCCGGCGCTGCGGTGCGGGTGGCGGCTGTACGGGAAGAGGGGGTCGAGAGCCGTCCACTCCCCGGCCTCCGCGTCCTCGTACCGGTGTCCCTCCGCGGCGTTGATCCACAGGTAGACCTCGGCGGGCAGGTCGGAGCGCAGCCTCCTGGCCTGCTCCAGGTGCCCGGGAAGACCGACCATCCCGACACTGAACCGCACTCCCGCGCCGGACAGTTCACGGCACTTGCCGAGGAACCGGTCGTAGGGCGTCTGACCCGGGTGGTAGGTGCACCACAGGGCCAGCCTGTCGGTGTCCGCGTCCCGGAGCCAGTCGGTGCGGCAGCTCAGATTCGTCTGGACGGCGACCCTGCGGACGTGCGGGAGCAGGGACAGTTCGACGAGCGAGCGCCGGTACCAGGAACGCACCAGGCTCTCGCCCCAGGGAGTGAACAGGACGGACAGCCGGTCACCGGTCTGCGCCGCCGCCCACCGGGTGAACCGCTCCAGACAGGCCCGGTCGGCACGCAACTGCTCGGTGGAGTCACGGCGCTTGGCGAAGGGGCAGTACGGACAGTCGTAGTCGCAGGAGGCCAGGGGGCCCCGGTAGAGCAGGGTGAGATCCATGGTGGTCGCGGCCGTTCCCTCACCTGAGGGCGTACGCGGCCATCGCGGCACGCACCGAGGGCGAGAAGAGTTGGGGTCCGAGCGCGTCGGAATGCGCCAGGCCCTCCGGGGTCAGCCGCAGGAGGTCCGCCGACTGTTCCAGCCAGCCGCGGTCCGCGAACCGGCTCAGTTCGCCGGGGAAGTCGTCGGCGGGCACGCTGCCGAAACGGGCCCGGTACTCGCCGACGGCCATGCCCTCGGCCTGGAGCAGCGACTGCAGCAGGTGCCGGCGGCGCGCCTCGTCGCCCTCGACCACGCGGCCGTGGGTGGCGTGGGCGAAGTCGCGGGCCGAGACGTACGCGTCGATGATCCCGCGTATCTCGCGCATGCCGACGGCGTAGTCGAAGGAGTAGTGCAGCCGCGAGGTGTACGAACGGGCGCCACAGCCCAGCCCGATCATGCCGTCGGTCTGGCAAGCGTAGTCGTCCGGGCCCTGCGGCGGGGCGTCCAGGCGCCGGAACATGCGCATGGACAGCTGCTCGTAGCCGCTCGTGAGGAGGCGGTCGCGGCCCTGGCGGTAGAGCCGCAGCCGCTGCTCGTCCCACTCCTGGTCCGTTTCCGTGCCCGCGCGGCCCAGGCCGGTCAGGGGCCGTACGTAGAGCGGATAGAGGTACAGCTCCTCGGGACGCCACGCGAGCGCGGCGTCCAGCGACGCCTGCCAGGAACGCTCCGTCTGCCCGTCGATGCCGTAGATCAGGTCGATGTTCAGCACGGGGATGCCGGACTCGCGGATCCGGGCGAGGGCGGACTCGACGTCGGCGCGCCGCTGAGGCCGCACGGCGGCGCGTGCCTCGGAGTCGACGAAGCTCTGCACGCCCAGGCTCAGGCGGGCGGCGCCGCGTCCGCCGAGGACCGCGAGCCGGTCGGCGGTCGCCGTGGCCGGGGACGCCTCGACGGACAGCGGTATGCGCCGCAGGTCCGCGTCCATCCGCTTCTCGGCTATGTCGCACAGCCGTTCCAGCTCGCCCGCGGTCAGGAAGGTGGGTGTGCCGCCGCCGAACGCGGCGGTGGCGAAGCGGACCGGGGAGGCGTCGCCCAGGGCCTCGCGCACCGCGGTCGCCTGGCGGTCGAGCGCGTCGAGATAGGCCGTGGTCAGCCCGTCCGGGGCGCCGATGCGGGTGAAGAGGTTGCAGAACCCGCAGCGAACCTCGCAGAACGGTATGTGGAGGTAGAGCGAGAGCGCGTCCTTGGGCTCGTCCGCCCAGAGCCCGGCGAGTGCGAGGGGCCGGGGCAGCGGGCGGTAGGCCGTCTTGTGCGGGTAGGCGTAGACGTAGCTCTGGTACGGGCTCGGCCGGCCGGAGGGGCCCGGTGCGGTGTCGTTCATCGTGCCTCGAGGAAGAAGTGGGCGTAGGGCACGGTCCAGACGGACTCGTGCCCGATGCGGTGTCCGGTCCAGCCGTCGTCGCCGTAGGCGGTGCCGTGGTCGGAGCAGACGATCGCGAAGCAGCGGGCGCGGCTGCTCATGGCGGCGAACAGACGGTCCACGTGGCGGTCCACGTATTCCAGCGCGGCCGCGTGCGAGGCCCGGGTGTCCCCGGACTCCGCGGTGGCGCCCGGGAGATGGAACCAGTTCGGCTGGTGCAGGGCGGAGACGTTGACGAAGAGGAACAGCCGCCGGTCCCGGGGCAGCGCGGCGATCGTACGTTCCGCGCGGGCCACCTGGGCCTCGAAGGAGGTGGGCGAGGTCACGCCGAACTCCGGCTCCCAGTGGCTCTCCCGGAACAGGCCGGGGAGGGCGGAGCCGAGCGGTCCCCGGAGGTTGAAGAAGCCGACACCGCCGATGCACACCGTGTGGTAGCCGGCCGCCGCCAGCCCGGACACCAGGTCGGGGGTGTCGTACACGAAGGTGCCGTCGGCCGTGGTCTCGCTGCCCTCGAAGCGCGCGGCGAACAGCCGCGGACGCGGGCCGGGCTCCGCGGGCGTCGGCAGGAAACCGGCGAAGATCGCCTGGTGGGAGGCGTAGGTGAAACTGCCGGGTGCGTGCCGTTTCTCCCACTGCCCGCCCGGGAGGTGGCGGGCCAGGGCGGGGATGCGGCCCTTCGCGGCGAGTTCGGCGGCCACATCGTGGCGCAGGGTGTCCAGGGTGATCAGCAGCAGATCGTGGGTGCCCACGATCTCGTTCATGTCGGGGTGGGCGGCCGGGGACGAGACCGGGGCGGTTGCCGTTCCCGCGGTGCCGGTGCCGGTGCCGGTGCCGGTGCCGGTGCCGTTGGCCTCGGTGGCCTGGGCTGTCTCGGGAGTCTCGGCGGCTTCAGGCGATCGCACGGGCGCTCCTCGTCCGGCCGAGCACGGCGGACACCTGCGCGGCGTAGGTGTCCATCCCTTCCGCCCCACTGCCGGGCAGACCGGTCAGCCCCGGCAGCAGATCGCCGAAGGCGTTGACCTCGCCGACCGCGAAACGCCGCCAGTGGGAGGTGGGAAGCAGATCCACGCCGACGCACAGCGTGCGGGGGAAGCAGGCGGCGGCGCGCTCGCAGATGTCCAGGACGTCCGCCCAGCGCCCGCCGGCCTCCTCGGTCGCGGCCCGCGCCGCGGCCAGGTCGCCACGGACCCCGCCGAGATGGAGGTTGGTCATCGGGGAGCGGCTCGTGCGCAGCACCGCGTGGGTGGCGCGGCCGCCGACCACCACCACCCGCAGGTCGGCCGCCAGCCCGCGCTGCGAGGCCTTCGGCAGCCAGCGCTCGATGTGCAGTCCGTCGGGCGCCAGGGCGTCCACGATGGCGGCGATGTCACGCTCGTCCGTATAGCGGCGTACCCGCAGGGAGTTGTAGAGCCGGCCGTCCGGGGTGAGCTCCACGGACGTGGTGGCCCGCACCCGGCCGGGGCCCGCGGTCTCCACGGCGAGGACGCCCGACGCGGACGAGCCGTGCGCGAGTTTCACGAAGGCGCGGCCGAGCCCGGCCGAGGCCATCGACGCCCGTACGTCCGCCCAGCCGCCGAGGGACGCCGCGCCGGGCGTGCCGGGGGCGCCGGACGTCGGGGAGTCGGGCACCGGCACACCGGCGGCGAGCAGCGCCCGGTGCGTCAGCCGCTTGTCGAAGAGCGTGGCGAGCTCGTCGGGATCGTCGAGCAGTGTGCCGCCGGCCTCGCGCACGGCCGCCGCGAACTCCCGCACCGCCGCGGTGAGCCGCGCGTACCACCGCGCGGTGCCCTCGACCCGTGAGGGCTCGGTCGCGTCGCGGAGCAGCAGTTCGGTTTCCGGGTCCTCCCCGGGCGAGTCGATCCGTACGGTCTCGCCCGGCCGGAAGTCGTGGTCGCCGCGCAGGGCGTCGGCCCAGGGCACGGTCCTCGGCGTGGGCAGCCCGGCCGCGCGGACCGCGTCGGCGAAGAACGCTAGGCGCCGGTGGCCCGGGACGCCGACGACCGCGAACCGCGGCGCGGGGCCGCTCATTCCGCGACCGCGGTGTAACGGAAGACCTCGCCGTCGAGCTCGTCCTCGTCCTCGTACCCGCTCGAGGAGAGGTCGACCTCCACGCCGGAGGGTGCCAGGGCGTCGGTGATCCGCCGGACCATCGGGTCGCTGAGGTAGTTGTGATGCAGGTCGAGCGAGGAGAGATGGGTCAGGGGCTGCCCGTCGAGCAGCGCGGCCGCGCCCTCGTCCGTCAGCACGCCCATGGACAGGTCGAGCGATTCCAGGCGCGCGACGAGGGGGGAGGAGGCCACCGCGGCGGCGATCTCGTCCTGGATCTCCGCGTTGCACAGCCCGAGGTGGCGAAGGGCCGGGAAGCGGGTGCCGGAGAGCAGCGGCGCCAGGTCGGCCGCCTCGGCGTCTCCGCCGTACTCCGGAACGCCGAGCCACAGTTCGAGGTGCTCCAGCGCGGCGAGTTCGCTCGCTCCGATGCCGCGCACGACCCCGGCCGGCAGTCCGCCCGACTCCACGTACAGCTTCCGCAGCCGCTCGTGCCGCACGGCGGGGAAGGCCAGCCCGCTGCCGCCGCGCACCCCCAACACCCGCAGTTCGGGATACGCGTCCAGCACCGGGGTCACATCGGACTGCTGGATCCAGGAGATCTCGGACTCCTCCGACTCCATGTCCCCGACGAACACGGCCCGCAGCGCCGGCAGGAGATCCTTCGCAGCGGCCAGCCGCTCCACCGGGACAGCGGAGCTGGTGTCGTACGACTCGCCCCAGCAGCCGACGATCAGCGCCCGGACCCGCGAGGTGTCCACCGACTTCAGGAAGCGGTCGAAGGCCTCCGCCCACGTCTCCTCGCTCTCCCACGAGTGGATCGCGACCCGCCAGGCCACAGAGCCCGCGTCGGGCAGCGGCCGCCCGGACTCCTCGCCGGCGTGCGGGAAGGTGAAGGCCGGGAGGCCGTCCAGCTCACGCAGGTGTTCCACGGACATGTCAGGAGGCTCCAGACGTCGATGTGACCGGTGTGCGAGCAGTTCTACCAAGCGGGACCGACAACGCCCCGGCGAGGGCGGGCGGTACGTGCCCGGACCCGGACGCGGCGGCCGTTGTCAGACCCTCCGCGTAGCGTCGTCGGTGTCGTTCGGCGTACTGCGCGCCGGCGGACCGAGGGGAGAGTCATGTACCGCCAGGGGGATGTGCTGATCGTGCCGGTCGCGGAGCCGGCGGTGCCGCCGCACGTGACGGACGCGGCGGGTGAACCGCGCGACGGGAGGGGGCGGCTGGTTCTCGCGCTGGGCGAGGTCACGGGGCACGCGCACGCCGTCGTCGGGCCGGGACGGCTGGTGCGCGAGCCGGGGCCGTTCGGTCCGATGCTGCTGCATCTCCCGGACGGCGGCCGGGTGGTGCATGAGGAGCACGCGGCGATATCGCTGCCCAAGGGGTGGTACCGCGTGATCAGGCAGCGGGAGTACGTGCCGGGTTCGGTACGCATCGTCGCCGACTGAGCGGCGCGCCGGCAGGGGACGGGGACGAGCGCAGAGCAAGAGGAGAGGGCGACGAGGATGGCGGTGGCAGTGACGGCAGTGACGGCAGTGATGGCAGCGGCGGAGCGGGATGCCCGGCAGGCGGGGGACTTCGCCGTCCCGGCGGCAGTGGCGCGCTGGCGGGAGGCGGCCGCGGCCGTCGGTCCCGCGGACCGGAAGGCGGCGGAGGAGGGGATACGGCTGGCGTACCGCAGGGCCGGGCTGGCGGAGCCGGAGCGGATCGTCTGGGCCGGGTCGCCGTGCGAGGCCGTGACCGTGGTGCGCGGGCTGAGGGAGGCCGGGCGCAGCGTCCGCGAGGAGATCCGCACCCGGCCGTGGGCGGCGGAACGCGCGCGGCTCCAGGCCGACTTGGGCCCGGTCGGCTGGTCGGCGCACTGGGCGGCCACCGGGGCGCGGCTGTGGGAGACGACCCGGGCGCTCGCCGACCGGATCCGCACCGGGGTGGTGGAGGAGTCGGCCGGAGAGGCGCGCGCGGAGGCGGGCGTGCGGCTGGTGCTGCTGGACGCCGTCCTCGGCCAGCACGACGCGCCGTGGCTGGCGGCGTTCGACACGGAGCGCGCGCCGCTCGACGGACTGGCCCGTGTCGCGGAGAACGCCGGCTGGTGGTGGCCGTACGAGAGGGCCGCCGTCGTCTGCGAGCGGCCCACCGAGCTGCACCGGGACGAGGCGGGTCGCCTGGACCGCGGCGACGGTCCCGCCGTGGCCTTCCCCGACGGGTTCGCCCTGCACGCCTGGCGGGGAATGCCCGTGCCGGCGGAGTTCCTGGCGGAACTCGGATCGCTGACGCCCGAGCGGATACGGCAGGAGGAGAACGCCGAACTGCGCCGGGTGATGCTGGAGTACTACGGCTACGACCGTTACCTCACCGAGTCGGGCGCCGTGCCCGTGCATCGCGACGAGACGGGCGTACTGTGGCGGATCGAACTCGTCGGCGACGAGCCGGTGGTGATGGTGGAGGTCGTCAACTCCACGCCTGAGCCGGACTGGCTGCGGGTGCCGCCCAGGACGAGGACCGCGAAGGAGGGCGTCGCCTGGACCTTCGGACTGCGGCCGGAGGTGTACGAGCCCGTGCGCGAGACCTGATCCCCACGGCCGCGGGCGGGCGGCCACCGGGGCCGGGTTTCCGGTCTGAGGCTCCCGGTTCGGGGGTTCCGGTTCAGGCGATGAGCTCTCCGGCGTCGATCAGGTCGGTGTTGCCCTCGGCCGTGCAGGCGTGGGCACCGGCGACGGCCCCCAGGCGGGCGCACTCCTCGAGGTCGCGTCCCGCCAGCCGGCCGTAGAGGAAACCGGAGACGTAGGCGTCGCCCGCGCCGTTGGAGTCGACGACGGGCGCCGGCGGGCGCACGGCGGGGACGGGGCGCGGTGTGCTCCCGCTCTCGCGGCTCAGCAGATAGGAGCCGCCCGCGCCGGCGGTGGCGACGACCGCCTCGGCGCGGCCCTCGCGCAGGATCTCCCGCATCACCGACGCTATCCGCTCTCCCGCGCCCGCCGCGCTGAGGAAGACCAGGTCGGAACGGAGGGCGAACTCGCGGTGGTGGTCGGAGAGGCCGTCCCAGTCGTGCAGGTCCGTGGAGACCGGAAGCCCGAGTCCGGCGATGTCGTCGAACAGGAAGCGGCAGAAGTTGGTGATCGACAGGTGGACATGGCGGGCCCGTCGCAGCCGGGGGAGGTAGAAGTCGCGGGGCATGCGCAGGTCGGACGGGTCGCGGCCGTCGTAGAAGGACATCCGGCGGCCCGTCGCGTCGACGAAGTTCACGGCACGCCGGGTGCCCGCGGGGGAGAGCAGCGCGTGGAACTCGACGTCGCCCTTGGCGAGCCGCTCCCGTACCAGGGCGCCCGTCCAGTCCTCGCCGACGAAGTCGAGCAGCGCCGACCTCAGGCCGAGAGCCCGGCAGCCGAGGGCGACGTTGCCGCCGGTGTGGCCCGCCCATTCGCGAATGGGGGGCACGCCGACGGAGTCGGCGAGCGGCACCGGCAGCGAGTCGACCCGCACCACCGTGTCCACTCCGCTGCCGCCGACCACCAGCACGTCGTACGGCCCGAACTCGTCGTGCGTTCCGGGTTCCACGGTTCCTTGCGAGTCCACTGTCACGTGGTCAATCTAGGTGACCGGCGGCCCGGACGCGGACGCTTCCCGCGCGGCGCACCCGATCCGTCGCTTCCCCGCGGGCCCGGCCCGCCCCGCTCGGGCCCGCTTGTGAGTTCCCTGAGAACCGGTGGGCCGGGCGCCGGATCCGGAATCCCGGGCCGTCCCGGGACGTTGGGCGGAACATGACGGATCACGCGGGAGATCACGCGGCGGAGCGGACGGCGGCGGGCAACGGTGCCGGGCCGGACGCGCAGGGGGGCGAACGCCGGGACCAACGGCGTGCAGCAGCGAGGGCAGCACCGAGGGAAGCACAGGAAGCGCTCCTGCGGCTGCTCGGTGAGCACGGCGGCGGCGTGCTCGTCACGCTCAAGCGGGACGGCCGCCCCCAGCTGTCCGATGTGAACCACCACTACTACCGTTCCTCAATGGTGAGCGGGAGTGAGTCCGCGCGCTGGCGCGCCCCGAACGGTCTTGGTCGCACTGGTCGTCCGCTTTCGCGACCCGGGCGGCGACACGGATCGTGTCCGTGGTCCGAGCCGGGTGGGCGGAGTCCCTCACGACCCGGCCGTGTGAATGCGGCCGGAGGCGGCGGGGAGGCCCTGGACCATCTCCCTGGTGGAGCAGCGGCCCCGCACTCCCCCGGCCACCGCCGGGGGTGCCCCCGGGCACCGCACCCGGCGTCCCAGATCGCACGCTCACGCCACCCCGACCGGTCCAGAACGCCGCAAGCCAGCGAGTCGACGATCACACCCCGACGAGCGGATGATCCGGGTCTCCGTCACCGAGGGCCGGGCCAAGACGCCTACGGCCAGCCGCGGCGCTGAGTGGCTTTCACCGCATCCGTCCCGTTACCGCGCGCCGCACATAATGGAAGCGACGCCGACCCTCCAGGAGGTGCCGTGTCCGGTTCACGTTCTCCGCACTCCCGGCTCCGCGCTCTGCGCCCGGCCGCATTCGGTGCCGACCCGGCCGGAGAGCGCATGGAGCGCATCCGGCGTTCCCCGCATTTCGCCGACGGTGTCTTCCAGAACCCGGTGGGTGCCAGCACCAGACCCTCCGACGGCTTCTTGACCGACTACGCCAAGCGGTACTTCCGCAAGGAGGAGCGGGTGCGGAGGGCTCCCTCCGCCCCCGTTCCGCTGCACACCGGAACGCTCGGGGAACTCGCCGAGCAGCCCGCCACGGGCCTCCGCCTCACCTGGATGGGGCACTCCAGCGTCCTCGCCGAGATCGACGGCCGGAGGATCCTCTTCGACCCGGTGTGGGGCGAGCGCTGTTCGCCGTTCTCCTTCGTCGGGCCCAAGCGGCTGCACCCGGTGCCCGTGCCGCTGGCCTCGCTCGGCCCCGTCGACGCCGTGGTGATCTCCCACGACCACTACGACCACCTCGACCTCCCCACGATCCGCGCCCTGGCCGGGACCGGAACCGTCTTCGCCGTGCCCCTCGGCGTAGGTGCCCACCTGGAGCGCTGGGGTGTCGGCGCCGACCGGCTGCGCGAGCTGGACTGGAACGAGACGACGCGGATCGCCGGTCTCCGGCTGACCGCGACCCCGGCCCGCCACTTCTGCGGCCGCGGCCTGCGCAACCAGCAGCACACCCTGTGGGCGTCCTGGGCCGTCGCGGGCGCGGAACACCGGATCTACCACAGCGGCGACACGGGTTACTTCCCCGGTTTCCGTGACATCGGCGCCGACCACGGCCCCTTCGACGCCACCATGATCCAGATCGGGGCCTACAGCGAGTACTGGCCCGACATCCACATGACACCCGAGGAGGGCCTGCGCGCCCACCTCGCCCTCCAGGGCGGCGAACCGAGGGGGGTCATGCTCCCCATCCACTGGGCCACCTTCAACCTCGCCCCGCATCCCTGGGCCGAGCCCGGCGAGGGTTCCGTCGAGGCCGCAGCCGCGGTCGGCGCCCGGCTGGCGCTGCCCCGCCCGGGCGAGCCCTTCGAACCGACCGCCGAGAACGTGCCCGCGAGCCCCTGGTGGCGCGGTGTCGCCGTGCCGCCGCCGGGGGGCTGGCCGGAGCGTCCGGAGGCGGCCGGCGAGGTCGAGTCGGTGGTCCCGCGGGGCTGAGGACCGCGGGACCGGGTGCCCGGGTTCCGTGACGAACGGCTGGTACGGCACCCATACCGCGACGCCGTCCGCGGAGTATGCCCCCGGCGGCCGGGGCGGATCACGTCCCGGCCGTAACCGGCTGTCATATCAGAGCCGGCCGTCACGCGCACAACGCTGCTCATAAGTTTGTCAACAGCGCATCGATCATGATTAGTTGATGGCTACTGTCAGTGCTTGACGGTCAACCCGGGCCCCGCACACCCTCGTTGGACCAGTCGGCACCGAGGCGACCCCCGCTCGGCCGCGAGCGGATCGCCGGGCCCCAGGTACCGAGGACGCCAGATGTCTCAGCTTCGCGCACCTGTCGCGCGCGCCGACCACCGGGAAGCCGACCCCCGGGAGGGCGGACTGCCCGGCCTCTCCACCCGGAGGGCCGGGGAGCGGCAGATCCCTCTGACCTCGGACGACCGGGACTTCGACGGTGCGGCCGGGGCGGGCGCACCGAGGGAGCCGGGCGGATCCTGGGACGGGGCCGGCACGCGACCCCCGGCGAGTGCGGGGGCGACCGCCTCCGGGGAGCCCGCGGGCACCTCCGCCGGAACCTCCTTACGCTTACGCGCGGGCCTGTCGCGCCTCGCCGTCCTCCCGGCGGTCTCCGTCGCGCTGTGCGGGTCGTGCGCCGTGCTCGTCACCTTCGGCACCGGGGCGGCCCAGGGCGACGCGGCCATGTGGACGCTCCTCGGCGCCATGCCGGCCGCGGCCCTGGCCGCGGCGCTAGCCGCGGCGTCCGCCGCCCGGCGCACCGCCCGATCGATCACCGGCCGCGCCGCCGAACTGCGCGGCGTCGTCGCCCGTGACCGGGCCGAACTCGGCGCCCTCCTCGAACGGCTGACCAACGGTGAGGAGCCGGCCCCGCCCCGGGCGGTGCCGCCCGCCGCTCCCGGC
The DNA here is from genome assembly GCF_009916105.1 of Streptomyces sp. GC420. Classification (GTDB taxonomy): domain Bacteria; phylum Actinomycetota; class Actinomycetes; order Streptomycetales; family Streptomycetaceae; genus Streptomyces. The sequence goes on from NZ_JAAAXQ010000100.1 coordinate 20,761, forward strand.
GCCGACGAACTCGCCCTGCTCGCCGAGGAACTCGGCCACACCCACGCGAGCGCGGTGTCCGCGGTCCTCCGGGCCGCGCGGCTCTCCGCCGGCGCGCGGGACGCCGCCGCGGACGCCGCAACGGCGCCCCGTGCCGCAGCGGACGACGGGTCCGGGTCCGGGAACGACCACACGGTCGAGGTCTTCGTCAACCTGGCCCGGCGCCTGCAGTCCCTCGTCCACCGCGAGCTCCAGATCCTCGACGCGCTGGAGAACGAGGTGGAGGACCCCGACCTGCTCCAGGGCCTCTTCGACGTCGACCTCCTCGCCACCCGGATCCGCCGCCACGCGGAGAGTCTCGCCGTGCTCGGCGGCGCGGTCTCCCGCCGCCAGTGGAGCCGGCCGGTCGCCATGACCGAGGTGCTGCGCTCCTCCACCGCCGAGGTCGAGCAGTACGCGCGGGTCAAACTCGTGCCCCCGGTCGACGGCACCCTGCGCGGCCACGCCGTCGCCGACGTCGTCCACCTGCTCGCCGAGCTGATCGAGAACGCCACGGTCTTCTCCGCCCCGGCGACCCAGGTGCTGCTGCGCGCCCAGCACGTCAGCGCCGGCCTCGCCGTCGAGGTGGAGGACCGGGGCCTGGGGATGCCGCCCGCCGCACGGGACGGGATGAACGCGCTCCTCGCCGACCCCGGCCGGGTCGACCTGGGCTCGCTCCTCAAGGACGGCCGCATCGGTCTGTTCGTGGTCGCCTCGCTGGCCCGCAGGCACGGCATCGCGGTGCGGCTGCAGGGCAATGTGCACGGAGGCACCCGGGCGGTGATCCTCGTCCCGCACGCACTGCTGGGCGCCGACGAACCGCAACCGTCCCACGAGTTCCCGGAGCCTCAGAAGTCCCAGGGGCCCCGGATCGCGCTCCCGGCGCAGATCCGCCGTACGCTCCCGCGACAGACGCCGGCCGGCCACCGGCCCGGACCGGCGGCCGCCGCGCCGCCGCTCCCGGTCCGCGGCCGGTCCCCGGCCCACGCACAGC
>NZ_JAAAXQ010000101.1 GCF_009916105.1 Streptomyces sp. GC420
GGGATGCGGTGGCGGCGTCGGCACCGGGTCAGCATGCCAGAGACTCTTCCGGCGGGGCAGCCGGGGCAGCCGGGGCAGCCGGGGCAGCCGGGGCAGCCGGGCCGACCGGGCCGGCCGGGCAGCCGGGGCCCGGAGGCCCGCACACGCGGCCCGTCAGGGTCAGGGCCCGCCCTCCAGCAGCTGTTCGGTCCAGATGGTCTTGCCGTCCGACGTGTAGCGGCTGCCCCAGCGATGGGTCAGCTGCGCCACCAGGAACAGCCCGCGGCCGCCCTCGTCGGTCAGCCGGGCCCGGCGCAGATGGGGCTGGGTCTGGCTCGGATCGGACACCTCGCAGACCAGCCGCTGGTCCTGATCCCTGATCAGGCGCAGCCCCACGGGGCCGCCGGCGTAGCGGATCGAGTTGGTGACGAGCTCGCTGACGATCAGCTCCGTGGTGAACAGGGCGCCCTCCAGGCCCCAGGAGGACAGCTGCTCGGAGACCAGCGTCCGCGCCCGCCCGACGACACTGGGGTCGGCGGGCAGTTCCCAGGACGCGGTGGTGTCCGGCGGCAGGCCGCGCACCCGCGCGACGAGCAGCGCCAGGTCGTCCTCGGGCGGCTCGTGCAGCAGCTCGTTCCTGATCCGGTCGCCGGTGTCCGTGACCGGCCGACCGCTGCTCGCGCCTTCCCTGGTACCGTCGCGGACCGTGCTCAGCAGGCTCCGGGCGGCGTCCGAGTCCTGGGCGAGGGCGCCGGCGTAGAAGGACAGCATGTCCCCGGGGCGCATCCGCAGCTCGGCCGGTTCGAACGGCTCGGCGCCGACGCCGAGCGGAGGTCCCGGCCGGCAGGGCACGCTCTGTGTGCCGTCCGAGCCCAGGGGGGCCAGCAGCGGCGGGGGATGCCCCGCGCTGGCCATGACGAAGCGGCAGGTCACGGGGTCGTACACCGCGTACAGGCAGGTGGCGCCGACCGCCCCGCCGCGGTCGTGCGCGTTCATGGACCGGTGCTGCTCGTCCTCGGCGAAGCGGATCACCAGGTCGTCGAGGTGGGACAGCAGCTCGTCGGGGTTCAGGTCGAGATCCGCGAGGGTCTGCACGGCGGCCCGCAGTCTGCCCATCGTGGCCGTGGCGCCGAGCCCCCGCCCGCTGGTGTTGCCGACCACGAACGCCACCCGGCAGGAGGACAGCGGGATCACGTCGAACCAGCTGCCGCCGATGCCGTGCACGGTGCTCGCCGGAGCGTAGGTGCCGGACGTCTCCGCCGCCACGAGATCCATCACCGGCTGGGGGAGCAGACTGCGCTGCAGCGCCTCGGCGGTACGCCGCTCCAGGGTGTACCTGCGGGCGTTGTCCAGGCTCAGCGCCGCGCGGGTGCCGATCTCGTCCGCCAGGACCATGTCCGACCGGTCGAACGGCTTGCGGTCGTCGGTCCGCCACAGGCTCACCCCCGCCAGGACGGTGTCACGTGCCATGAGCGGGAGGGCCAGGTAGGAGGTGGCACCGGGCGGCAGCAGCAGCTTCGCCGCGTGCTCGTCGTCCTGCAGCACGGACCGCGTGGTGGCCAGGTCGGACAGCGCCCCGGCGGCGCCCCTGGCCAAGTGGTCGCGCGGCACCTTCCTGATCCGGTACCGGTCGCCGAGCTGGAAGATGTCCGGGGGCCAGCGCCCGTCCGCGGCCGCCACGGCGACGCGCTGCATGCGGGTGCCGGCCGGGAAGCCGGGCGGCTCCTCGCCGAGCAGCACCGTCTCCGTGAGGTCGACTGCTCCCAGGTCTGCGAAGTCCGGCACGAGCACGTCGAGGAGCTGTTCGGCGTTGCGGGTGATGTCGAGGGAACCGCCGATCCGGGCGGCGGCCTCGCCCAGGAGCTTCAGCCGGCGCATCGCCTGCGGGTCGGCCGCAAGCAGCTCGGTCCCGGTCGGCCTCTCGCGCTCCACGGTCCGGGGGCCGGAGTCGGCCAGCGCCATCTCGTCCCGCTCCAGGGGCAGCAGCCGCAGCAGGAAGCTTCCCGCCGTCCCCTCGGCGAGCGGCGCCGCGGAGGCCGCGGTCTCGATCAGGGTGCCGTCCGGACGGCGCAGCGTGGCCCGCGAGCTGAGCACGGGCGCGCCCAGCACGCCCAGCGCGAGGTCCGTCCACACCTCGGGATCCTCGAAGAACTTCCAGATCCCCTGGTGACGGAGCTCGTCGATGGGTCTGCCGAGCAGCCGCAGCGCGGGGCCCGTGGCGGTGAGCACCCTCCCGTTGGCGTCCAGGACGAGGGCCACCGGTTCCTCGGCCAGAGCCGTCAGGGCCGCGCGCGGCCGGCGCTCATCTGTCACGGGTGCCTCACTCCGGCAGGTCGGTGGTGCGCTGCCTCTCCTCATTGAAGCGCCCGGGGAACCCCCGGCGCGCGTCGGGGACCCCGTACGGGGCCGGGCGGACGGCGAGGTCCCACGGTGCCGTGCGACCCGCCGCGCGGCGGCCGTCCTGGCGGAGGATGTCGTGGCGCGGCGGCCGGGGCACCACCGCGCGGGCGGCGCGGGGACCGCACGGCGGCCCTCCACGGCCCCGCCGTGACATGCGGGCGGCGGGCACGGGGGCGAAGCTGTATCCGAGGGTGACCGCGGGGGAACAGGCCCGGGCGGCGGTGTAAGGCGGCCCGGTCCGGGGACCCGCGAGCGGGAACGAACAGTTCCGCGGGACGAACGCCCCGCGGGACGCGACCGCCCACCGGACGAACGAATCGGCTCACTGCACAGAGTGTCCCGGCCGTGACCTGGACACCGGAACGGATGGACATGAGCAGCGGATACATGGGTCCGCAGGGCTTCGGTCCCGACCCGTTCGGCGAGTTCCTCTCCCACTTCTTCGGGGGCGGGTCCCGCCGGGGTCCCCGGCAGGTCGACATCGGCCGGCTGATGAGCGACGACGCCCGCAGGCTGGTCGCCGCCGCAGCCACGTACGCCGCCGAGCACGGCAGCAGCGACCTGGAGACCGAGCACCTGCTGCGCGCGGCCCTCTCGGCCGAACCGACCCGCGGCCTCGTGGCCCGTGCGGGCGCCGACCCCGACGCGCTGGCGGAGCAGATCGACCGGCGGGCGGGAGACACCGGGCAGGGGGAGGAGGGCAAGGCGCCCGCGCAGGGCGCGCTGGCGGTGACCCCGGCCGTCAAGCGCGCGCTGCTCGACGCCCACCAGCTGGCCCGCGCCGCCGGCTCGACCTACATCGGCCCCGAACACGTCCTTCGGGCGCTGGCCGCCAACCCCGATTCGGCGGCCGGGCACATCCTCAACGCGGCGCGCTTCGACCCTGACTCGGTCCCGCAGCCCGCGCCGGTCAAGCCGACGCCGGGACCGGACCAGCGGCCCGCCCGCACGGCCAGCACGCCCAACCTCGACAAGTACGGCCGCGACCTCACCGACGTGGCCCGCGAGGGCCGGATCGACCCCGTCATCGGCCGTGACGCCGAGATCGAGCAGACCGTCGAAATCCTCTCCCGCAGGGGCAAGAACAACCCGGTCCTGATCGGCGACGCCGGTGTCGGCAAGACGGCCATCGTCGAAGGGCTCGCCCAGCGCATCGCCGACGGCGACGTGCCGGACACCCTCGCCGGCCGCCGTGTCATCGCCCTCGACCTGACCGGGGTGGTCGCGGGCACCCGCTTCCGGGGCGACTTCGAGGAGCGGCTGAACAACATCATCGAGGAGATCCGCGCCAATCCCGGCGAGCTGATCATCTTCATCGACGAACTGCACACCGTCGTCGGGGCCGGAGCGGGCGGCGGCTCCGAGGGCGGCTCGATGGACGCGGGCAACATCCTCAAGCCCGCGCTGGCCCGGGGCGAGCTCCACGTCATCGGTGCCACCACCCTGGAGGAGTACCGCCGCTACATCGAGAAGGACGCGGCCCTGGCCCGCCGCTTCCAGCCCGTCCTGGTCCCCGAGCCCAGCACCGCCGACACCGTGGAGATCCTGCGCGGCCTGCGCGACCGGTACGAGGCCCACCACCAGGTCAGGTACGCGGACGAGGCGCTGCTCGCCGCCGTTGAGCTGTCCGACCGCTACCTCACCGACCGTTTCCTGCCCGACAAGGCCATCGACCTCATGGACCAGGCCGGGGCGCGGGTCAGGCTGCGCGCCCGCACCAAGGGCACCGACGTACGAGCCCTGGAACGCGAGGCCGAGCAGCTGGCGCGGGACAAGGACCAGGCGGTGGCCGCCGAGCAGTACGAGAAGGCCACGGCACTGCGCGACCGCATCGTCGAACTGAACCGGCGGATCGAGGCGGGACGGGAACTCGGGACCGGCGAGGAACCCGTCACCGAGGTCGTCCCCGAGGACATCGCCGAGGTCGTCTCCCGGCAGACCGGCATCCCGGTGAGCAGCCTCACCCAGGAGGAGAGGGACCGCCTGCTCGGCCTGGAGCGGCACCTGCGCCAGCGCGTCATCGGGCAGGACGAGGCGGTCACGGCCGTCGCGGACGCCGTACTGCGCTCCCGGGCCGGACTGGCCAGCCCCGACCGGCCGATCGGCAGCTTCCTGTTCCTCGGCCCGACCGGCGTCGGCAAGACGGAACTGGCCCGCGCTCTGGCGGAGGCCCTGTTCGGCAGCGAGGACCGCATGGTCCGCCTGGACATGAGCGAGTACCAGGAGCGGCACACCGTGAGCAGGCTCGTCGGCGCCCCGCCCGGCTACGTCGGCCACGAGGACGCCGGGCAGCTCACCGAGGTCGTACGCCGCCACCCGTACTCCCTGCTGCTCCTGGACGAGGTGGAGAAGGCGCACCCGGACGTCTTCAACGTGCTGCTGCAGGTCCTCGACGACGGACGGCTGACCGATTCCCAGGGCCGCACCGTCAACTTCACCAACACCGTGATCGTGATGACCAGCAACCTGGGCTCCGAGGCGATCACCGGGCGCACGTCCCTCGGCTTCGGCGCGGGCGGTGCCGAGGCCGACGAGCAGGCCCGGCGGGAGCAGGTGCTGCGGCCGCTGCGCGAGCACTTCCGCCCCGAATTCCTCAACCGCATCGACGAGATCGTCATCTTCCGCCGGCTCGCGGGCGAACAGCTGCGGCAGATCACCGAGTTGCTGCTCGACGAGACCCGCAGGCGGCTGCACGCCCAGGACATGACGATCGAGTTCGGCCCGGAGGCCGTGGACTGGCTGGCACGGCGCGGGTACCAGCCCGAGTACGGCGCCCGGCCGCTGCGCCGCACGATCCAGCGCGAGGTCGACAACCGGCTGTCGCGGCTGATGCTGAGCGGCGACCTCGAAGCGGGCAGCCGCATCCGTGCCGAGGTGGCCGAGGCGGACGCGGACGAGATGACGTTCGCCGTCGAACGCGCGACAGGTGCGGGCGGTGCCGGCGGCGTGGGCGGTGCGGGCTGAGAGCCGAGAGGGCTGCGAGGGCGGGCCCGTGACCCTCGTCCTCACCCCCGCCCGTCCGGTGCGCCGCCGGGCGCGCCGTCCGCCGCGTGCGCCGCGCGCAGGGAGGCCAGTGCCCGGCGCAGCTGCGTTGCCCGGTTGTCCGGGGTCCGCGCCCGCAGCAGGCGCAGGATCAAGGAGTACTGCGCCGTCCTGCCGAGCCCGCGGAAGCGTTCGCCCGCCGCAGGGTCGGCTTCGAGCGCGGCAGCGAGGTCGGAAGGCACCATGGCGTCGCGCTGGGAGGCGTACGCCGCCTCCCAGCGCCCGTCCGCCTGGGCGGCGCGGACCTGGGCGAGGCCCGGTGCGCGCATCCGGCCGGCCGCGAGCAGGGCCTGGACCTTGCCGACGTTCACCTGCGACCAGTGACTCCGCCGCCTGCGGGGCGTGATCCTCTGGAGGTAGTGCGTCGCGTCGCAGGCCTTGCGCTGCCCGTCGATCCAGCCGTAGCAGAGGGCCACGTCGATGACCTCGCCGGGCGTCACCGACGGCAGTCCCGAGGACTTCTTGGCGATCTTCACCCAGACGCCGGGGGCCCGCCCGTGGTGTTCCGCCAGCCATGCCTCCAGCTGGGCGCCGTCCGCGAAGCAGGCGATCTCCAGGCCGTTCAGCGATTCCACTGCTCGACTCCCTCCCTCGTCCCTGCGGCCACGGTAGGGAGAGATCAGGTCGGTTTCCGTCCGCAATCGGTGCCGGGCCGGTTTTCCGGCGGGATCGGAGGGGGTGGCAGGCATCACATCCGGTTGCGGGGCGGGCTGGAACGGCCACGAGTGGTGGGCCGTTCAATCAGTGCGGGTGCGGACGGGGGTGGTGTCCCCGGGCCCTTCGCGCCCGCCACGTGCCGCCCCGGCCGGATTCCCCCGTCCGGCCGGGGCTCCCGGCCCCGATGTGAACTGACGTACCGTCATCAATTGGTCGCATATAGTACGCCATTGATACCGGTCGAGGCGTGGTACCGGGGAGAGTGATCGGTGGGTCGTCTGTGCCCCGTACACTCGTCCACCGTTTCCGGCATCGTCGGAAACAGGACACAGACGTATGGGAAAGGCACTCCGACGTGAGCTTCGCATCCAGTACCGACGCACCCATCTACGAAACCCTGATCGGGGAGCGCGGGGACGTCCCCGCCGAGACCCGCCGGGCGGCGGAGCAGGTGCAGCGGGAGGTCGCCCAGGCGCTGGACTTCAGCACGGTCCACGCACCGCTGGGCCAGCGGTAGGGGCGGTCGGCCGGAAGACCGCTGCGCCGCGAGGGCGCCGGGAGTCGGCCGGAGTCCGCACGGTCAGGGGATGGCCGTGGGGCCCGGCCAGGCGTCCCCGCGGGCCAGGGACAGCACCAGGGCGGCGATGTTCCAGGCGTCGTCCCCACCCCGGTGATGGCGGCCCTCCAGGGGCAGTCCTGCCATCCGCAGGGCCCCGGCCGTCCCGGGGCGTCTGCGCAGCCCGCGAGCCTGCGTGAAGGCCGCCTTCGCGTTGGTGCGCCGGCGCCCGAGGGGATACGGGGTGCCGGTGGCCCGGCACTGCCGGGTGAACCGGTGGCGGTCGCAGTCGCCCCAACTGGTCCACGGACGGGCCCCCGCACCGTGTTCCGCCGCCAGGATCCGGCAGGCCTCGCCGAAGCCGACGCCCGTGTCCACCTCGGCCTGGGTGAGGCCGGTCAGCGCGGTGCAGAAGGCACTCACCGCGGACCGCGCGGGCCGCACCGGGATCCGGTGCGGGGAGACACGCTCAAGCGCCCCCAGATCCACGACGGTCAGCCCGATCGCGGTGATCTCGCCGACCGATCCGGGCGGTGGCTCGTCCTCCCAGCAGGTCGCCTCCACGTCGATGACGCATCGCAGGTCCCGGCCCGCGATGCTGTCCATGCCGCGCGAGCACAGGAAGGCGGGGCGCGCGCTCTCGACGCAAGTCCGTGGGGCCGGTCCGGCCGGGGTGGGCCTGCTCCTGCTGCGGAAGGTCGGGCTGCGGGTGCTGCTCGGTGGGGTGCTGCCGGCCGTTCGTCATCACTGCCTCTTGACGGGGTGGGAGCGTGTCGTGCGTACGGCAACGCGTTCCCGTCCTCGGCGCGGCGAATCAGCTCTCGCCGGCTGCCACCGACGTGGCCGGAGCCGCTCCCTGCCCCGCTTCCGGCCGGATCGGCACCGCGCGGTGTCACCTTCCGTCCGCGCCGCGTGACCACCGTGCGCCGCCGCGCACACCCGCCGCGAGCAGCGGGAACTCCGCCGTGCCCGGTGCCGCGCCGGCGCCGCCACGGCACCCGGCGGCGTGTACCGGGTGTGCGGCGCGCTGGCGCGTTCCGCACTGCCGCCGCGGAAATTGCCGCAGTCGGCAATGGCGCGCGGAGCGCCCGCAGGAAAGAGTGTGAGCCGTGGGGGGTTGGCAGGCCGGCCCGGTGGGCCTGTCGGGCCCGGCCTGCCGCCTTCCCCCTTCCCCTGACCGCCCCGTGCGGCCCGGACGTCAGGTCCGCTCCGGCTCGCGGACGGTCCCGCGGGCGGTTCCGCGGACCGCCTGGCCGACCGTCCTGCGGGCGGTCTTGCGGGCGATGAGGAAGCCCTGCGGGGTTTTCTCCCGGGCGTCCGCCTCGCGCACCAGCCGGGCCACCTCCTCGAAACCCGCCAGGCCCAGCAGTCCCGCGACCTGATCCGGCGGGAACCGGTAGACGTCCAGCGAGACCGGGTGGCCGTAAGCCTCCTCCAGTCGCACGCGCCCGTCCCCGGCCTTGAAGGCGATCAGCAGGTACCCGCCGGGGGCCAGGGCCCGGTGGAACTCGGCGAACGGCACCGGCAGGTCCTCCGGCGGGGTGTGGACGGTGGAGTACCAGGCGAGGGCACCGCCGAGGGAGCCGTCGGTGAGATCGAGGGCAGTCATGGAACCCTCGCCGAACCGCAGCCCCGGATACATGCGGCGCGCGACCGCGACCATCCCGGGCGACAGGTCGATGCCGAAGGCGTCGATGCCGAGTCCGTCCAGATGGGCCGTCACCCGGCCCGGCCCGCAGCCCAGATCCGCGACCGGACCCACGCCGGCGTCGCGCACCAGCTCGGCGAAGGCCGCGAGCATGGCACGGTCGAAGGGCTTGCGTGCGAGCTCGTCCCTGAGGAGTTCGGCGTAGTCGCCGGCGACGGTGTCGTACGACGCACGGGTCGGCGGCAGGTAAGAGGGCTCTGTCATGACCGGGCACGGTAGACCGGGCACGGCCGACTCCTTCCGTCCCGGGGGCGATTGTCGGCCAGGCGTGCCGTCAGGAGGTCTGCGGGGCACGGGGACCGGGTATCCGGGCGCAATGAGAATGGGCGTGGTGGACTTCGGGGCGAACGCTGTGCGGCTGGTGATCGCGAACGCGGACGGCGAGGTGCCGCTGCCGGTGCACACCGGCAAATGGCGGCTGCGTCTGTCGGAACACCTGGGCGCCGACGGCACGTTGGGCCGCGAGGCGGTGCTGCGGCTCTCCGGCGCGGCGAGCGCCGCTCGCGCGGAGGCCGAGCGATGGGGAGTGCGGGAGCCGTTCGCGTTCGCCACCGCGGTGGTGCGCGATGCGCCCAACTGCCCTGAAATCCTTGCCGATGTACACCGGCGCAGCGGGCTGCGGCTGCGGGTCCTGCCGGGTGAGGTGGAGGCCGAACTCACCTTCCTCGCGGCGCGGCGCTGGATGGGCTGGCGGGCAGGCTCACTCGCCGTCCTGGACATCGGTGGCGGCACGTTCGAAATCGCCTTCGGACGCGCCGAGGTGCCCGAATTCGCGGCGTCTCTGCCGCTCGGTGCACGCAGGCTGACCCGTGACTTCTTCGGCGACGAGGACCCGCCGCCCGCCCGGGCCGTGAAGGCGGTGCGCCGCCATGTGCGCCGCCAACTGCGCGACGTGGCGCCCCGGATCAGGTGGGAGGGGCCACGGACCGCGGTCGCCACCTCGCGCACCTTCCAGCAGCTCGCCCGGCTGTGCGGGGCCGCCCCCGGCCGGGAAGGCCCCTTCGTGCCGCGCGAACTCGCACGGCGTGATCTGCGGCGGGCCGTGGCGCAGCTCGGCGAACTGCCCGCGGCCCGGCGGGCGGAGCTTCCGGGGATCTCCACCGCCCGCTCACTGCAGTGTCTGGCTGGGGCGGTGGTCGCCGACACGGTGATGAAGATGACGGGCATCCGGTCCGCCGACGTATGCCCCTGGGCCCTCCGCGAGGGAATCCTGCTCCGCGCGACGGAGGACCGTACCGGCACGTGGTGGACCGGCCACGGGCCGTCGGCTGTCTGCGGCACCGACGGCCGTGCCAGGCTCCGACTCGCCGCGTCCGGCTGACGGTCGCCGGCCCGCCACGGTCGCCTGCCCGCCTGCCCGCCTGCCACTGTGCGCCCTGTCGGGCGGCGCCCGGCCTGACGGGGGAATCAGGCGGGTGAGTCCGGCGGGGGAGCGGTCAGCCGTCCACGGTCGCCAGGAACTGCGTGGCAGCCAGCTCGGCGTAGAGCGGGTCCGTGCCGACGAGTTCGCGGTGGGTGCCGACGGCGCGCACCCGCCCGGCGTCCATCACCACGATGCGGTCCGCCATGGTCACCGTGGACAGCCGGTGCGCGACGACGAGCACGGTGGTGGTACGGGCCACGTCGGCGACGGTGTCCCGCAGCGCGGCCTCGTTGACCGCGTCGAGCTGACTCGTGGCCTCGTCGAGGAGCAGCAGCCGGGGGCGGCGCAGCAGGGCGCGGGCGATGGCGACGCGCTGGCGCTCGCCGCCGGAGAGCCGGGTGCCACGGTGCCCGACGAGCGTCTCCAGCCCTTTGGGCAGCCGGGCGACGAGCCCGTCGAGACGGGTGACGCCCAGGACGCGGGTCAGCTCCGCCTCCTCGGCGCCGGGGTTGCCGAGGAGCAGATTGTCGCGGAGCGTGCCGGACAGCACGGGGGCGTCCTGCTCCACGTAGCCTATGGCGGCCCGCAGCTGGGGTATCGCCCACTCGGCCAGCTCGCGGCCGTCCAGGGTGATGCGGCCCGACTCCGGCTCGTAGAACCTCTCGATGAGGGAGAAGACGGTCGTCTTGCCCGCCCCCGACGGGCCGACGAAGGCGGTCATCCCGCGCGGCGGAACGGCGAATGTCACCCCTTGGTGGACGTACGGCAGATCGTCGGCGTAACGGAAACACACCTCCTCGAACGCCACCGAGGCGGGCTCGGAACCGGCCGGGGGCAGCGGAGCGGGCTCGGCCGGCGGCTCCGCGGGCAGCGCCAGGGCTCCCTGGATCCGGGTCAGTGCCGCGGCCCCGCTCTGGTACTGGGTGATGGCCCCGACCACCTGCTGGATCGGGGACATCAGATAGAAGACGTAGAGCAGGAAGGCCACCAGCGTGCCCACGGCGATGGCACCCGTCGCCACCCGCGCGCCGCCCACGGCCAGGACCGTTATGAAGGCGATCTGCAGCGAGAGCCCCGCCGTGTTCCCGGCCAGCGCCGACCACTTGGCGGCGCGGACGCTCTGCCGCCAGGACAGCTCGGCCGCGGCGTGGACGGCCTGTTCCTCACGCCGCTCCGCGCCCGACGCCTTGACCGTGCGCAGTGCCCCCAGGATCCGTTCGAGGGAGGCGCCCATCGCTCCCACGGCCTCCTGGGCATGCCGGGCCGCCCTGTTGATGCGCGGCACGATCACCCCGATCACCGCGCCCGCCGCGGTGATGACCCCCACGGTCACGGCCAGCAGGACCGGATCGACCAGTCCCATCATCACGAGTGTCGCCACCAGCGTGAGCCCGCCGGTGCCGAGACCGACCAGCGAATCGGTGGTGACCTCGCGCAGCAGGGTCGTGTCGGAGGTGATCCTCGCCATCAGGTCGCCGGGTTCGTTGCTGTCCACGGCGGGGATGCGCAGCCGCAGCAGGTACGAGGCCAGGGTGCGGCGTGCCCCCAGCACCACGGACTCGGCGGTGCGCCGCAGGACGTACGCCCCGAGCGCGCCGACCGTGGCATTCGTGATCACCAGGGCGGTCATGCCCACCAGCGCGCCGGTGATCGCACGGTCGTGGGAGAGGTCGTCGATGAGGGAGCGGGCGACCAGGGGGAGCGCGAGCCCGGTGGCGCCTGTGGCCAGCGCCAGCAGCGCCCCGCCCAGCAGCGCCCAGCGGTGGGGGCGTACGTACCCCAGGAGCAGCCGCCAGGCGGCCGGTGCGGAAGGACCGTTGTCCGGGGCGCTGCTCACGTGTCTCCTCGGTGTGGTGACCCGGCGAACCGCTCCGCCCGGGTGAGAGGCAACCAGGCTACGTCCGCGCCACGCCCGGCCCGACGGGGGTCACTTGGCAAGCGGCCGGTCCCCCTGTCGCGGGGCGGGACGGGGTGGCCGAAAACCGGCAGACCGCATTTGCGCCCAAGTTGTGATGATGATGTGCACACTGACTGTTGCCTGGACACTGCACGGCGTGCAAACTCGGCTTCTCGGCCACGGACACGTGTCGGCTGAGATCTTGACAACCATGTCATGCAAGGGTTTTTGGGGGGATTGTGTCGTCTTTATGGTGCTTGGCCGAGGCGCGTGCACGCGCCGGCGTGAACGCAGTCGGAACCGATCTCAACACCCGGGCTGTGGCGTCGGGGTGTGACGGCGTCCCGGCCCGCAGGCCGCCCCTGAACACCGAAAGATCAACAAGGCTTAAGGATTCAAGATCATGCGTACCCGCATCACCGCCGCCGCGACCGTAGCCGCGGTTCTCTCCCTCTCGCTCACTGCCTGTGGCGAGGAAGACCCGGGGAAGGGCGGGGACGGGGTCACCTCGGTCGGTCTGGCCATGCCGACCAGAGCCTTCGAGCGGTGGATAGCCGACGGCGACAACATGGTCGAGCAGCTCAAGGGCCTCGGTTACGAGACGATCCTCGAATACGCCGACGACGACCCGGAGAAGCAGGCGACGCAGATCGAGGAGATGATCGACAGCGGCGCGGACGCGCTGGTCGTCGGCGCGGTCGACGGCCGTGCGCTCGCCGACGTGCTGGCCAGGGCCGCCAAGGCCGACATCCCCGTGATCTCCTACGACCGGCTCATCCTCGGCAGCCCCGACGTGGACTACTACGCCTCCTTCGACAACGAGAAGGTAGGCGAACTCCAGGCCACCTACATCGTGGAGAAGCTCGGTCTCGTGAACGGCAGCGCGGACGGACCGTTCAACATCGAAGTCTTCGCCGGCTCCAGCGACGACAACAACACCCGCTACTTCTTCCAGGGCGCGATGAACGTCCTGCGGCCCTACATCACCAACAGGCAACTCGTCGTCAGGTCGGGCGAGACGGACCTCAAGCAGGTCGCCACGGCCCGCTGGGAGGCCGGCACCGCCAAGAAGCGGATGAACACGCTCCTTGCCTCGTCCTACGCGACCGAGCAGGTGGACGCGGTCCTCTCCCCGAACGACGGCCTCGCCATCGGCATCCTGGAGGCACTCGAGGAGGACGGCTACGGCACCGACGCGAAGCCGCTGCCGATCGTCACCGGACAGGACGCCGATGTGGCCTCGGTGAAGTCGATCAGCCGCGGCGAGCAGGCGATGACCGTCTACAAGGACACCCGCAAGCTGGCCATCATCACCTCCAGCATGGTCAGCTCCGTACTGGAGGGCGGAAAGCCGGTGCTGAACGACACCAAGACGTACGACAACGAGAAGAAGATCGTGCCGTCGTACCTGCTGGACCCGGTGAGCGTGGACAAGTCCAACTACATGAACATCCTGGTGCACTCGGGCTACATCGACGCCGCGGATCTCAAGTAGCGCACGCGCGGAGGCCCCGCCGCGCCCGCCGGGAGGGGCGCTGCGGGGCCGGGGCCGGGTGCTCAGCGGTCAGGCGAGCCTCGCCTTGTCGAGATGGGCGAACACGACCACGTTTTCCTCGTAGTCCTTCGCCTTGTCGTCGTAGTCACCCCCGCAGGTGATCAGGCGCAGTTCCGGCGAGGAGGTGTCGGCGTAGACACGTTCGTCGGGGAAGTCGTCCTTGCTGAAGCTTTCCACGGCGTCGACCTCGAACGTGGCCACCGTGCCGTCCTCGCGGCTGATGTCGACCTTGTTCCCGGGCTTGAGCGTGCTCAGCTGCAGGAACACCGCGGGGCCGGTCTGGGTGTCCACGTGTCCCACGATGATCGACGTACCCCGCTCGCCGGGGGTGGCTCCGCCGGAGTACCAGCCGACCAGGTTGCGGTTGTTCGGCGGGGGCGCGTTGAGCTTTCCGGTCGAGTCGAGAGTCAGCTTGGTGAAGGGCGCGTTGACGGCGATCCGGGGGATGGACAGCCGAGTCGGCGCGGAGCGGCGCAGAACGGGTGCGGCTGTGTGGTCGGCCGCCCGTGCGGTGGCGGAGGCAGCCGCGGCGGGGCGGGCCGGCGGCTTCGCGTCCGAGGAACCGGGCAGCGAATTGTGGATGAGCAGCGCGCCCAGTACCACCGCGGCTGCGGGGAAGAACATGGCGCGGCCGAGGGGACGGGAGGCGGGCGCCTTCGCCCGCGGGTCCGGCTGCGGCGACTGCTGGTCGGCCATCGGGGGATGCCTTTCGTGAACCGGGTTGCAGCGGGAGTGGGAGCGGGAGCGGGAGCGGGCCGGAGCGGCGTGGCGGCCGCGGCCGCGGCCGCCGTCGACGAGTGACGGCGGCCGCGACAGCGCACTGGTCGGTTCTGGGCGACTCGGCCGGATCAGGCCGCGGTGGTACCGGACACGCCGCGGCGGCGCAGGATGACCGCTCCGGCGCCGACACCACCGAGCAGGAGAACGGCACCCGCGGCGAGGCTGCTGCCGCCGGCCAGACCGCCGCCGCCGGCGTGGACTCCGCCGTTGGGCTTCTTGTCGTAGTCGTCCTTGTAGTCGTCGTCCTTGTAGTCGTCCTTCTTGTCGTAGTCCTTGTCGTAGTCCTTCTTGTCGTGGTCGTCCTTCTTGTAGTCGTCCTTCTTGTCGTGGTCGTCCTTGTAGTCGTCCTTCTTGTCCTCGTCCTTGTCCCAGTCGTTCAGGATGCCGGCGAGGGCGCCGCCGCCGGCGTGGACTCCGCCGTTGGGCTTCTTGTCGTAGTCGTCCTTGTAGTCGTCGTCCTTGTAGTCGTCCTTGTAGTCGTCGTCCTTGTCGTAGTCCTTCTTGTCGTGGTCGTCCTTCTTGTCGTAGTCCTTGTCGTAGTCCTTCTTGTCGTGGTCGTCCTTCTTGTCGTCGTCCTTGTCGTAGTCCTTCTTGTCGTGGTCGTCCTTGTACTCGTCCTTCTTGTCTTCGTGCTTGTCCCAGCCGTCCTCGCCCTCTTCGTGGCTGCTGTTGACGGCGGAGAGGGCGGCGCCGGGGTTCTCGACCGCGGCCAGGGGCAGGGCATTCGCGGCGGGCGCGGAGATCGCGAGCATGGCGGTGGCGGCTGCTGATGCGAACAGGGTGCGAGTGTGGCGCATGGGGACGTACTTCCTTTCACCGGACGCAGAGGACCGGCACGGCTTGGGGTCAGAACGCATCGCGATGAGCGACGTGATCACCTTCAGCCGGATTGCGACGCCGCACCACCGGAGAACGTCGCATTCGAGGGACATGCTGGGCCCTTCGAGTGGCGTAGGTGCGATTAATCACCCGCTTGGTAGCCCGCGGGCCAGCATGGCGCGTCGTCAGGATGGACTAACCACGCCACGGGTGACGGGAGCCGGGGCGGTTCCCGGGGTGGCCACCCGGTGGCCAGCGGTGCCGTTCAAGCGGTGGCGGCAGCGGCTACGTAGCTGGTCAGGGACGCCTTGAGGGCGGTGACGAAGGCGTCCTGGGTCCTCGGCTCGAGGACGCCCAGGGACAGATACGGATTGAGGTCCTCGAGCTCGACCAGCAGGAGCCGGCCGTCCTGCCCGCGGCAGGCGTCGACGCGCTGGATGCCATGGTCGAGGCCGTTCCAGTCGATGAACCGCTGCGCGAACTCGAGGTCGGCCGCCGTGGGTTCGTAGGGCTCCAGTTCCCAGCGCCGCTCCGGCGCGACCGTGCGGAGGGCGTACTGGAAGGTGTGGTCGACGAAGCAGAACGACACCTCGTAGCGGAAGTCCACGCGCGGCTGGACCAGCATCCCCTCGTACACCAGTCGGGGCAGCCGGTCCCGGGTGACGAACTCCAGCCCTATGGAGTCCGCCCCCTCCCTGGGCTTCACGACGTACTCGTCCACCACCGGCAGCGCGCCGAGGTCCTCGGGGCGGTCGACGGTCGGGACGACCGGGAAACCCGCGGCGCTCAGGTCGAGGAGGTACTGCTTCCCGGCCATGTCGCCCCTGCCGGTCAGCGGGTTGTAGACGAGTGTGCCGCGCCGCGCCGCCTCGGTGCGGAAGGTGTCGTACGCGGCCCGGTAGCCGAGCACCGGCCCGCTGTTGCGCACCATCACCAGGTCGAACGCGTCCATGAGGGCGACTGCCTCCGCGGGGTGGCACAGGGCGATGGCGAAGTCCTCCCGCAGCCTGGCGCTGAGACGGATGTCCTCGTCGCAGTACCGGCGCCCCTTGGCCTCGTAGGCCAGGTCGGTGACGTACAGGACGCGGGGACGGCGGGACGGCATGTCTCTCCTGGCGGATCGGTGGTGCCGCCAATCTAACCGGCCGGGTCGCGGCCGGGCAGGGGGCCTCCCGTCCTGTGGCCGGCAGCGCGTCCGTGTCCTGCTCCCGGTGCCCGCGCCCGAGTCAGACGGCCAGCGAGGCGGTGCCCGTCGTCCCCGCGCCGGTGGTCGGGGCCCGCCTGGCGCAGCACTGTTCGAGCAGGGCGTCGGCCGCCCGGAGCGCCTCGTCCAGCGTCGCCGTGCCCGTCGCCGCGCACAGCGAGCGGATGACGTGCTCCAGTTCCCGTGCCGTGTCGGCGGTCTCCCGGTACGCGTTGCCGATCCGCAGGTCCGCGAACCTGGCCAGGAGAGTGCGTACCAGCTTCGGATGCGACGTGATCACAGCAGCCTGCCCCCTTCTCGGTCCTGTACGTCGTCTCCCCGGTCCTGTCGTGATCATTCCTGTTCCGTACGACTCCCCGGTGGCACTCCGTGGAGCGCCGCGGCCCGCGAGCACTTGGGGTCCCGGTGCGCCCGCCGTGGCGCTCGCCCGAGGGGAGCGCCACGACGGACGCGGGGATGCCTCCCCGGCCCGGAATCAGTCACGTACCACGGAGGGTGCGATGTCCTCGCGGAAACCCTCCGCGTCCGGCGCCGCGTCCGCGGCCGTCCCGGCGGACACGGACCGCTTCGCCGCCACTGCGGGGGCGCCGCAGAAGGAGGCCTCCAGGGTGCCGCCCAGCGTCGTGTTGACCGTTCCGTTGTTGGACGTGTTGGCGAGGGACGTCATGCTCCGCTCGCCGTCGGCGGTGGTGAAGGCGTACGTGTAGTAGCCCTGGACGGTGCCGGTGTGGCCGTAGACGGTCACACCGCAGGACAGCTTCCTGGACCGCAGGCCCAGGCCGTACGACTGACTTCCGTCCGTGTTGACCGGGACCGTGGTCATCATCTGCTCCAGCTGCTCTCCGGCGACGAGTTCGCCGGAGACGAGCGCGGAGAAGAAGCGGTTGAGGTCCGCCGCGTTGGAGATGACGGCCCCGGCGGACTGCCCCCACGAGACGGTCTGCTCCGTGGAGTCCACCAGCGGCAGTGACGTGTCGTCCTGCCGGAGGTAACCCCGCGCGTAGGAACCGGAGATGGTGGTTCGCGGGTGCACGTAGGACGTGTTCCGCAGCTTCAGCGGCCCGAAGATGCGCTGCTGGTAGTGGGTGGCCATCGGCACGCCGGTGACATGCTCGATCATGTGCCCGATGACCACGAAGTTGGTGTTGGAGTAGCTGTACGCCGCGCCCGGGGTGTTGTTCAGCGGGCGGGCGGTGGAGAGGTCGATCAGCTCCTGATAGCCGAACACCTTGTTCCTGACCGCCTCGAAGCCCGGGACGGTGTAATAGAACATGTCGTTGGTGTAGTCGTACAGCCCGCTGCGGTGGCTCAGCAGGTGCCGCACGGTGATCCTGGCGTCCGGCAGGGGCTGCGGCAGATAGTCGTTCGCCGGGGCGTCGATGTCGATGAGCCCCTCCGCGGCGAGCTGCATCAGCACCACGGTGGTGAAGGTCTTGCTGACGCTGCCCACACGGAACCGGCGTCCAGTGTCCATCGGGGTGTGCGCCGCGGTGTCGGCCTCCCCGGTGACGACCCGGTAGGTCCTGCCGCCGTCGTCGATACGGGTCAGCGCGCCGGGTGCCCCCAGCGCGACGGCCTTCTCCTGCACGGTGCGCACCGTGGCGGTGTCGGGCACCGGCAGAGTGGAGGTGTCCGCGGCCGCGGGTGTGGCCGACAGGGCGGCGACCAGCGTGGAGCCGACGAGCACCATGCTCGCTTCTTTGATTCGCATCCGAATCTCTCTGGTGTGAACTGGTGGGAGGTCACCGCCCTCCGAACCGGCCCCACCAGAACTCCCCCTTGCACCGGAGCAGTCGCGTATCTCCTCGCGCCTGCCGGTGCGCTGCCCAGGGCTGCGGTCCGGGAGGGCCGCGTCCAGTCCGGGCGGCGCCGCAGGCATCGTCCCGTCAAAGCGACACCGTTGTCCAACACCCCACTGTCAACACAGCACTCAACCGGCGCAGTTCATCGTCCGTCAGGGCGGAGCCACGCATGCGAAAGGCCGCGCCGCCGACGGAAGGGGGACCGTCGTGGCGCGGCCGGCGGGGGAGGGGCCGGGCCTGGCGCGGCTAGCGGATCGCGTCCGCCGCGGCCTGGTTCTCCGTGTACGAGTGTGCCGTGGCGAGTGTGCCGCGGGCCGTTTCGAGGTGGGCGCGGACGAACCACTGGAACTGTTCGAGGTTCCGCAGCTGTCCGATGAGCAGGTCCTCCGTCGCCGTGTCGAGCTCGCCGACCTCGGTGATGGCGGCCCGCTGGCCCTCGATGACGCCCGTGTAGACGAGGTCGAGCGCGCCGAGATGGGAGATCGCGTCGGCGCGGCCGACGCTGTAGTCGTCCCACGCGCGCTCGGCGACCAGGGCGCCCGGCGTGCCCTGCGGCACCCCGCCGAGGGCGGAGATCCGCTCGGCCACGTCGTCGGCCATCTCGCGGACGCTGGCCACCTGCGGGTCGAGCATCTCGTGCACGGCGATGAAATGCGGGCCCACCACGTTCCAGTGGACGTGCTTGAGGGTCAGGTGCAGATCGTTGAAGGCATGCAGCCGCATGCGGAGCACGCCTATGATCTTCCCGCCGTCCTCGGTGCTGATGCCCGGGACCGTGTACTGGGGGGTGAAGTCCTGTGACGCCACGTGTTGCTCCTCACTGGTTGTGCGGTGTGCTCCGTCTCTTGCCGCCTGCTCGAAGTTTTCGCCCCTAATCACCTGGTACGGGGTGACGGCCGTGGCAGGAGTGACATTCCCGGGGAGACGGCCGGTTCGTGCCTGCCGGACACCGCGAAGCGCGGTGCCGCACCCCTTCGCAAGAGGTGCGGCACCGCGGACGGACGTGTGTGCGCCCGGAGTTCCCTCAGCCGGCGGCGGTCTCGAACATGCCCGCGCGCAGCCGGCTGATGATGCGGCTCAGCAGCCGGGAGACGTGCATCTGCGAGATTCCGAGGCGCTCACCGATCTGGGACTGAGTGAGCTCGTCGGCGAACCGCAGATGCAGGATCTGCCGGTCGCGTTCGTTCAGTTCGGCTACCAGCGGCGCGAGCGTGTGGAAGTCCTCGACGAGTTCCAGCGCGGGCTCCTCCTGGCCGATGAAGTCGGCGAGCACACTGGTGCCGTCGCTGTCGTTGTCACTCGCCAGCGCGGCGTCCAGGGACGAGGAGTTGTAGCCGTTGGCCGCCTTGCGCGCCTCGATGACCTCTGCCTCGGACAGCGACATCAGCTCGGACAGTTCCCGCACGGTGGGCGTGCGCCCGAGCCGGGTGCGCAGTTCGTCGGTGGCCTTGGCGAGCTCGACACGTGCCTCCTGGAGGCGGCGGGGGACGTGGACGGCCCAGCTGGTGTCGCGGAAGAAGCGCTTGATCTCGCCGACGATGTACGGGACCGCGAAGGTGGTGAACTCCACCTCGCGGGAGAGTTCGAAGCGGTCGATGGCCTTGATCAGACCGATGGTGCCGACCTGGACGATGTCCTCCATCTCGTCCGCCCCGCGGCTGCGGAAACGGGTGGCGGCGTACCGTACGAGCGAGAGGTTCATCTCGATCAGGGTGTTCCGCACGTACTGGTACTCGTGGGTTCCCTCTTCCAGCACGGCCAGGCGGCTGAAGAACTGCCGGGACAGATCACGCGCGTCCTTCGGCTTGATCTTCAACGGGTCTGCGATCACAGGGAGTCCGCTGTCCGCGGCCCGTTCCTTCTCCTGCGCCGTGGCTGTTGCGGGCACCGCCGTCACGGCTGCCATGCCATCCACCCCAATCGTTCGATTTTCATCATCCGGGCAGCTCCCGGTTACCCCCGTACGGGAGTCGCACACCTGAACAAGGCGCGGGTGCGCCGTCGGTCCTGTTCACCGCGCGTGGCCCCCCGGCCCCGGCCGGACGGAACCCGGGAAACTGTCAGGTGTTCGAAGGCGGATCGGGGGTACACGGCCGGCCGTGACCGCCACCGAGACCGGTCCCGAACCGCGCTGTCCCTGCCCGTCTACCGAAGAAGCGCTGTGAGTGAGCTGACCACCACCGTCCGGGACACCGCCACCGGTCCCGTACTGGACATCGACGGCGACCTCGACTTCGACACAGCGGCCGAGTTCCGTGCCGTTCTGGAAGCGATGACGCCGCCGCCGGCCCCCGGCCGGCTGCTCGTCCTCAATCTGGCGGGCCTGCGGTTCTGCGACTCCAGCGGCATCACCTCGCTCCTCGTCGCCCGCAACCTCGCCGAGTCCGCCGGAGCCGGCGTCTGCCTGGCCGCCGTACCCGACCACACCGCCCGCATCCTGCAGATCATCGGGCTCGACCAGGTCTTCCCGATCTACGCGGACGCCGACGCGGCCACGCGCGCGGCAGCCGCGGGAGAGAACGGGCCGGGGCCGGCCCTGCCGGGCGAGGCAGCCCCGCTCTGACCCCGCCCGCCGTCCCTGCCTGGCGCGCGCATACCTGCCGGCGTCCCGTCCACGCAGTCCCTTGCGCCGCGCGCGGCCGAGGGTCCCGGTGCTGTGACGCGGGCCGCATGGCGGTGACTTCAGGGACATTCGGCCCCAGCGGATTCCCTGCGGAGGAGGGATGCTGAAAGTGAGCCTGCGAGGCACGGCGTCTGTGGACGTGTTCCCCCGCGCGTCCCCCGGCGTGATCCCGCCGGCCGTCTCCCCGGCCGCCCCGACCGGGAGGACCCGCCGCGGGAAGGTGCCTCGCGGGCGCGTTGTCCCGTACGCCCAGAGCTTCCGCACTCCGGTCTCCCCGCAGGTCCCGTTCCCGCACGCCGAGCGGGGGAGGCCGGCGGGGCCCGCACCTCAGCCCGTCCCGGATGCCAGGGACGGCAAGTCCCTGCCCGTCCGCCCGATCGCGCATCCGAGGAGTGAGCCCACATGCAGCACCGAACCGTGCATGACGTGATGACGCAGGAAGTCGTGACCACCCGTCCGGACACCCCGTTCAAGGAGATCGCGGCGCTGTTCCACCGCAACGACGTCACCGCCGTCCCGGTCGTCGACGCGCAGAACCGGCCGCTCGGCATGGTCTCCGAGGCCGACCTGATCCGTAAGCAGGTCGTCATGCCCGACGAGGACAGGGACGACTACGGCCGCACCCTGCGCTGGAAGGACCAGGCCCGCGCCGAGGCGGAGACCGCGGGCGGCCTGATGACGAGCCCCGCGATCACCGCCCACCCCGGATGGAGCATCCCGCAGGCCGCGCGGGCCATGGAGAAGCACCACGTCAAGCGGCTTCCGGTGGTGGACGAGGTCGGCCGGATGATCGGCATCGTGAGCCGGCGCGACCTGCTCCAGGTGTTCATGCGGCACGACCCGGCGATCCGCGAGGAGATCGTCCACGACGTGCTGGGCGAGACGCTCTGGCTGCCGGAGGACAGCGTGCAGGTGCACGTCCACGACGGCGTGGTGACACTGACCGGGAGGGTTCCGCGCAAGAGCCTGATCGCAGTCGCCGAACGGCTGTGCAGGTCCGTGGACGGGGTGGTGTCGGTGCACCAGACCCTCGACTTCACCGAGGACGACACCAGGATCGACCTGGAACGGCCCTCCGCGCACGGCTCGCCGCACCGGCACCACGCCTGAGCACCGCGCCGTACGCGGCCGTGACCGGCCGGTCCTGCCGGCCCCGGGCAACGTGAAGCGGGAAGGACCCTACCCGCTTCTCGCGGATCCGGATTGCGCGGTGCGCGGTCTCCCGGACCGCTTCCCCGCGTCGCTACGGGTCCTTCCCGACACCACAAGCACACCACCCCCAC
>NZ_JAAAXQ010000102.1 GCF_009916105.1 Streptomyces sp. GC420
TTCGTCCGCTTGGCCACAGCCCGCCCTTCCTTCGCCCTGACGACAACGCGCAGCGTAGTCCAGCTGGTTGAGGCGGGGGCGGGCGCGGCGGTGACCGGCGGCGCTCCGCGTCCACGGCCACGCTTCCTGGCTGAGCGGAGCGGGCCGTGCCGCCGTTGCGGCTGAGCGTGCCCCAGCGCGTGGAGCGGCCTGCGACCTCGGCCTCGGCCTCCTGGATCACCGCCGGGCCGATCCAGGCGATCGGCTCCACGTCCGCCACCAGTGGTTCGTTGTCCGGGCCGCGCCCGAGCGAGCGCCCGCGCAGCACCCAGGGCCGTACGCCCTCGCCCTTCTCGTGCCGCAGATGGGAGCAGTCGTGCAACCGTCTCGCCACCCAGAGGCGGATCGGCCGGTCCGCCCACCAGGGCTCGACGTCGAGCGCGTCGGCGGACAGCCCGGGGAGCGGCACGCCCGTCAGTTCCTCCTTCTGCTCGTGGAGCGCAGGTCGGCACCGGGGCCCACGGACCAGCGCACGAACAGCCGGTCGCGGCGTTCGACCAGGGCGGCCGACTCGTCGAGGCTCTCGAGTTCGGGGATGCGGTCGGAGTCGTTCATGTGGCTGCCGTCCTCCTTGCCCGACACAGCGGCGTACCGTTCCGGCGCTCCCGCGTTCCGCGTTCCGCACTCCTGCGTTCCGGGGGTTGCGGGGAGCCGGCATCCCGGGCATCCGGGTGCCCCCGGGCAGGCGATCCGGCTCATGTCCCGCGGCCACGTCACCGCGCGCTTCCGGCCGCTCACGGCGCGGCCCGCGGCGGCTCGCACCACTCGCCGAGTGCCCCGGCGGAGGCGCAGCATGGAAGGAGTAGGCAAACAGGCCGAATACGGCATACCGAAACGGCTGGAGGTGGGGAGCCATGGCGCAGTACATGGATGTCCATCACGGTATGAAGGGCATCACAGCCGATGAACTGAGGGAGGCACACCAGGCCGACCTCGAGATCGAAGGGGAGGAAGGCGTCCACTTCGAGAGGGCGTGGGCGGACCCGGAGTCCGGTGTCGTCTACTGCCTCTCCCAGGCGCCCTCGCCCGACGCCGTGCTGCGCGTCCACGAGCGGACGGGGCACGCGGCCGACGAGATCCACCCGGTGCCGCTCAGCGTGTGACGGCTGAGGACGGCAGCACCGGAGCCGCTCCCGGCGGGAGCGGCTCCGGTGCTGCGGGTCGCACCACTGGTGCGTGCGCTTCAGGGCCGGGCCGACGGTGACAGGTACGCGTGGTAGTCGTGCAGCCCGCCCAGGTCGGGGAGTTCCACCACCCGCCAGCCCCGCGCGTAGGCCGGGGCCGCCGCGGTCCCGGCCACCATGACGGCGACCGGGACGGTCTCGGCCTTCTCCTGGAGTTCGGCCGCGCTGATGGAACCGTCGTGGCCCCGGACCTGCCGGGAGGAGCAGCCGGCCCGGTGGGCGACGCGTACCGCCTCGGCGCCGCTGACGACGCACGGGGACCGGACGCCCTCCTCGGCCAGGCGCTCCGCGACGCGTCCCACCGACTCCCTGGCGGCCACGCTGCGCCCGACCGTGGCGTGGAGCACGGCGTACTGGACGGCGAGATGGCCCGCGAGTGCGAGGCCGACGGCCGCGGCTGCCACCGGCCGCCACCGCCCGCGCAGCCCGGTGGCGAGCCACCGCAGGCCCAGCGCGGCGGGCAGGGCGAGCAGCAGGTACACGGGCAGCAGGAAGCGCGGCGCCGCGTAGTCGATCATCAGCAGGTACGGCACGCCCAGGGACAGCGCGGTCAGTACGGCGACGCCCACCGCCGTCTCGCAGCGCGCGCGGACGGCGGCCAGCAGCCCGCCGAGGGTGAGCAGCGGCAGCGCGAACCACCACACCGCCGTGACGGGATCACGCCAGGCCACGTCGCAGGGGCGGCAGAGAGTACGGCCCTGGAGCGCCAGCACGTGATCGCCGAAGGCGGGATGCCAGCCCATGCCGCCCTGGATCTCCCCCGCACGCTCCAGGCGGGCCGCGAGGCCGCCGTAGCGCACATACGCCTCGACGACCCACTCCGCGCCCCCGACGACCGCCCCGGCCAGCAGCACCGCGAAGACGGCGGGGCGCCGCCACGGGCGCACCACGAGCGCGGCCGCGGCGAGCGGCAGGACCAGCCACACCGCGTCGCTCGGCCGCATCAGCGCGACGAAGGCGACACCGGCGCCGATCCCGGCGAGGGCCCGCAGGTCCGTGTGATCGCGGACGGCGCGCACGTAGCAGCCGGTGGCGAACAGCGCGCCGAAGGCGACCCACAGGTTCGGCATGACCTGCGGTCCGTAGAACAGCGTGACCCACAGCGTGCACCACAGCGCGCCGGCGAACGCGAGCACCGGCACGGGGAGCAGCCGCCGCCACACGTACAGCGCGAGGAACAGCGCGCAGCCGGACAGCACCGCGAGATGGACGCGCAGGACGGTCACCGAGTCGGTGAGCAGGGTCACCGGAGCGGCGAGCAGGGTGATGCCGCGGGCCCTGGGCGCGCTGAAGAAGGCCGCGGGGGCGTCCCTGGCGACCTGGGTGACGTACACCGTCTCGTCCCAGCCGAGGCCCATTCCGGGCACCACCAGGATCAGCTGCACGACGGTGAAGGCCGCGGCGACACCGCCGAGCCACAGCAGCGGACTGGGGACGGAATAGCTGTGCACCGGTCCCGGCCGGGGACTGTGCCCCGGCCGGCCGGGTACGAGGATCGCAGGGTGCATGCGTCACCCTTAGCCGCCCGCCGGTCACTCATCACACCGGTGGCGGCAGTCGGCCGATCCCTCCCCCCGAACGGGTGCCGCCGCCCGGCCGAAAGGCCGCGGACCGCGCGCCGGGCCCGGGACCGGGCGCTCACACTGAGTGCGCTGGGCGGCGCGGGGGTTTCCGCAGCTCGGAGCGGGAAGGGACACGGCGTGCCTGAAGTACGTGAAGTGGCCCGCCCCTGGACCGAGGTGAGGAAGTGGCACCGGGAGCCGGTGGTCGTCCAGACCCTGCGGTCCACGGCCGCCGCGACCATCGCCTACGTCGTCGCACTGCGCTTCAGCAGTGAGGCGGCGCCGTTGACCGCTCCGCTGACCGCCCTGCTGGTCGTGCAGGTCACGCTGTACGCCACGCTCACCACCGGTATCCGCAGGGTGAACTCCGTCGTGGTGGGCGTGCTGATCGCCATCGGCTTCAGCGCGCTGGTGGGGCTGACCTGGTGGAGTCTGGCACTGGTCATCCTCGCCTCGCTGGTCGTCGGGCACTTCGTGCGGGTCGACGAGTTCGTGCCCGAGGTGGCCATCAGCGCCATGCTCGTGCTCGGGGTCACCCAGGTGACCGACACCGCCTGGGACCGGGTCGTGGAGACGCTGATCGGCGCGTTCGTCGGGCTGCTGTTCAACTTCGTCTTCGCGGCGCCCGTATGGGTGGGCACGGCGGGCGAGTCGCTGGAGGACCTGGCCCGCAGGAACCGCCAGCTGATGCTGCGCATCGGCGAGGAGCTGACGAGCCACACCCCGGTGGCGGACGCGGTGGCCAGGCTGCACGAGGCCCGCCGCCTGGACCACGACATCGCGGAGGTCGACGCGGCGCTGCGGCAGGCCGAGGACAGTCTGCGGCTCAACCCCAGGGTCAAGGAGGGGCTGCTGAACCGGATCATGCTGCGCACCGGTCTCGACACCCTCGAGATCTGCACGGTGGTGCTGCGCGTCCTGGCCCGTACCCTCACCGACCTGGCCAAGGAACGCGAGAAGGAACCGCTGTTCCCGCGGGACGTCGGCCGGGCCCTGGAGGAACTGCTCTGCAACGTGGCGGATGCCATGGTCAGTTTCGCGGTACTGGTCACCACGCAGGTCAGCGCGAACGCCGAGGCCGCGGAGGAACGGCTGGCCGGTGAGCTGGCGGCGGCCGCGGCGAGCCGTGACCGCGTGGCGCAGCTGCTGCTGGCGGAGGTCCAGCGCCACCCCCGGCAGTGGCAGCTGTACGGCGCGCTGCTGACCGAGATCGACCGGATCCTCGCCGAGCTGGACATGGAACACCGCTCGCAGCGGCTGATGGAGGAACTGGACCGCGTCTCGCGCGAGCAGAGGGAGCGCTATCCGCGGCTGGCCGGGCTCCAGCGGCGCCTGCGCGGTGAGAGCCCGCGCAGGCGCTCGCGGGGGTGAGGGACGGCCCGCGCCGGACGAGGGGCCCGTCGGCGGGTCCGTCAAAAGCTCCCTCGGCGGGCCCGTCGGCGGGTCCCCCGGCAGGGTCCGACGCCCGGGGCCGCCGGTGAGCCTGTCAGCTGCTCAGGGAGTCCGCGTCGCCCATGACCACCACCGGGCGGAGGTCGGGGTCCAGCGCACGCAGCAGTTCCCTCATGTGCGTCCGGGTGAGGGTGACACAGCCCTGAGTGGGTCCGCCGTGGTCGACGTGGAGCCAGATGCCGCCGCCCTTCCCCGGGCCGAGCGGCCGGGTCCAGTCGAGGGGCGAGGTGCCGGGCTGCCGGTTGTAGTCGATGGCGACGACATGGTCGAAGGAACCCTCCAGCGGCTCCCCTTCGAAGCCGGTGCCGCTGACGAAGAAGCCCTGGGAATGGTCGTACGGCAGTTCCGTGCCGGGGTCGGAGAGGAAACCGCCCGCGGCGGTGAGGGTGAACACGCCGATGGGCGAGCGGAGATCGCCCGAGTGATGGTCGGGGGTCCAGCCGTTCAGGGCGTTGCGCGCGGGCCAGACGGCTCCCGGCCGCCATCCGGTGTCCGCCCGCTCGTACAGCTGGGCGGTCGAGACGGTGGAGTCCATGTCCTCGCCGGTGACGATCAGGGCCTGCCGGGTGCCGGCGGGGACCAGGGCGAGGGTCATGGGTCCCAGGCCGGGCAGGTCGCGCGCTGCCGTGCTCTCGCTGCCGCTCCGCGTCGCACCGTCGCCGGGCCCAGAGGCCGGCCCGGAGGCGCTCTCCGCCTCTGTGGGCGCGGGGGGTGCGGCGACGCTGGCGCGGGGGCCAGGACCGGGGCCGTGACCCGGGCCGGGTCCGGGACCGGGACCGGGACCGGGACCGGGAGCGGAACCGTGACCGGGGCGTGACGACGCGTCGCCGGCCTCCGTGCCCGGGGCCTCCGGGGAGTCCGTGCCGGAGGTGGCTCCACCGGTCTCCGGGCCGGCGCCCGACAGGGCGACGGGGCCTTGGGTGACACCGGCGGCCTTGCCCTCCGTACCCGCGTCCGAGGGGGCACAGCCGGACAGGACCGATACGGCACCGAGAACGAGCAGGGACAGGGACACGGCCACGCGGCGCGTGCGTGGGGACATGGGTCGGCCCTTTCACAGCGGGACGGTGGGAGCGGTGGGGTGGTTGGCGTCCGGCGCGCGGCGGCCACTCCGCCGCTCCATGGCGCGGTCGCCCGGCGGTTAGCGGGCCATGGGGTCGCCGAATGGGTCGAAGAGGCCGGCCGCGCGGCGTCGTACTGTCCTTCACCACGCCGCCCGTGCCCCGCCGCGTCGGCTGCGCGCCGTCGTTCTCGCATGGTGTGAACACCCCGGCCCCGCGGACCGGATTGCCATGTACGGGAAATCCCCCAGCATGGACTCCGTGACGACGACCGCGACGGGCACGACGGGACCGGACGGGTGGGGCAGGCGGAGTGCGGGCCTGCTGCTGTACAGGGGCGCGGGCGAGGCGATGGAAGTGCTGCTCGGCCACATGGGCGGGCCGTTCTGGGCCCGCAGGGACGCGGGTGCGTGGTCGGTGCCCAAGGGCGAGTACGGGCCCGAGGAGGCCCCGGAGGCCGCGGCCCGCCGGGAGTTCGAGGAGGAGCTGGGCCTGCCGCCGCCGGACGGGCCGTACCTCCCGCTGGGTGAGGCCCGTCAGTCCGGCGGCAAGACGGTCACGGTCTGGGCCGTCGAGAGCGACCTCGACCCGGCCCTGGTGGTGCCCGGCACCTTCACCATGGAGTGGCCCAGGGGTTCGGGCCGGATGCGCGAGTTCCCGGAGATCGACCGGGTGGGGTGGTTCCGGCTCGGTCCCGCGGGCGGGAAACTCGTCACCGGCCAGCGGGTCTTCCTGAGCCGCCTGTCCGCCGCGGTCGGCGGCGGCCCGCCGGACTGACCTCGGGCCCCGGGCCGCGCAGGCGTCCGCGCACCGGGCCGCGCACCGCTCCGCGCAGGGGATCACGCGCGGATCCGCGGCGCCGTCCCGTCCGGGCGACCGCCCCGGTAATCCGAACGCAACCCGGAAGGAGGCACATCGATATGCGGAGGGACCCCGGATGTGCCCTACATTGAGGCCGCCAGGGATACGGGCGGTGACGGAGGGGGTACGGGTATGGCACGTACGGCGCGGGAACTGCTGGACAGCACCACCGCCGAGCTGACGCCGGATCCGGAGGCGAACAGGCTGGTGCCGCTGGTCGCCGCGGGCCGGGCGGGCCGCGAGACGATCACCGCGCTGGCCCTGGAGGAGCGGTACATCGTCGCCAGTGACCGGCGTGCCTTCCTGCGGCTCGCCGAGCGGACCACCGATGCCCCGGCGTGTGCGGCGTTCTTCACCACCCTTGCCGGCGGGGAGGAGATCGCGCTGGACCGGCTCGGCGCCCTGCTCGAGGCGTGCGGTGTCGACGAGGCGGCGGTCGAGGCGTACGAGCCGCTGCCCGGCTGCCAGGCCTACGCCTCTTACGTGGCATGGCTCGCGCTGAACGGGGAGCCGGCCGACGTGGTGCTCGCGCTGACCGCGAACTTCGCCGCCTGGGGCGGCTACTGCGCCACGATCGCGCGGGCGCTGCGCGAGCACTACGGCTTCGACGACGCGGCCTGCGCCTTCTTCGACTTCTTCGCGGAACCCGCGCCCGAGTTGGAGGGCCAGGCGCTGGCCGCGGTGCACGAGGCGCTGGACCGCGGTTCCTTCTCCGGTGCGGCGCCGCGCTACGGGCGGCTGCTCCAGGCGTACGAGCTCATGTTCTGGAACACGCTCGCCGGGCCACGCTGAGGCGTGCCCGCGCCCGGCCCGGCGCGGCGCGCGCACGGGCAGCGCGGACCGGGACGGCACGGTCAGGGGCGGGCGACCGGCCGGCGCGCCGCCGGTGACCGGGGCGTTCAGCACGCCCGGCCGCGGCGGAGCAGCAGGAGAGCCCCGGCGGCGAGACACAGGCCGCTCGCCCAGACCCCGGCCACCGCCCAGGGGCCGCGCTCGTCCTCGGTGTGCTTCGCGGCCGCGGCGGCATGCCGGGGCGCCCGCTTGCGGGGCGGCGGACCGGCCGCGTGGCGCCGCGGCTCCCGCGCGGGGGGCTCCGGCGGCTCCAGCGACCCGACCGGGGCGGTGTGCCCCCAGGCGGCGAAGCCCCAGTCCAGCAGGGCTCGCGATTCCTCGAACACCGAACCGGCCCGCGGGTTCATGACGGTGACCAGCAGGGTGCGTCCGCCGCGCCGGGCCGCGGAGATCAGTGTGTTCCCCGCCTCGGTGGTGTAGCCGTTCTTGACGCCGATGAGGCCGGGATAGGGCTCCACTCCGTGGGTGCCCGCCAGCAACCGGTTGGTGCTCTGGATCTCGAACCCGGGTGCCTCACGGCCCTCGTCGTCCATCCCGCCGGGGAATCGGGCACGGGCCGTGCTCGCGTACTCGGTGAAGGCGGGGTCCTTCAGCCCTTCCCTGGCGAAGAGGGTCAGGTCGTAGGCGGAGGACACCTGGCCAGGGGCGTCGTAGCCGTCGGGCGAGACCACCCGGGTGTCCTCGGCCCCCAGTTCCTCGGCGCGGCGCTGCATCTGACGGATCGTCGCCGACCAGCCGCCGTTCATGGCAGCCAGCGCCCGCACCGCGTCGTTGCCCGAGCGGAGGAAGACTCCCTTCCACATGTCCGAGACCCGGTAGGAGCGGCCGGCGACGATCCCGACGAGGCTGCTGCCCGACCCGATGTCGCTCAGATCCTCCCGGGTGACCGTGTATCTGCCCCATGACGGGAGGCGTGGCAGCACGGTCACCGCGAAGAGCGTCTTCAGCGTGCTGGCGGGCGGCAGCCTGCGGTGGGCGTTCTTGGCGGCCAGCACCTCGCCCGTACCGGCGTCGGCCACCATCCAGGACAGACCGGACAGACCACTCGGCAAGGGGGGTGCATCGTCGTCGGGGCGGGCATGCGTACCAGGCCGGTGCAGCAGCGCCGGTTCGGGATCCGCCGCAGGAGCCGCCGCGGCGGGGAGCTGTGGCAGGAACCCGACACCGAGCGCCAGTGCGACCGTGCACAGGGAGCGGACACCGGAATTGATGATCATTCACCCACCGTAGGAACGGCCCGGGCGGGCCGCAGATCGTGATGGGCCAACCGGTGTCCCACACCGCCGAAGGGGTTCCTCCCGTCCTCTGCCCCGCCCGAGCGGCAGCGCATACGGTGAGCGGTGCCCGCTGAACGTACCGACCGGCGACACCAGGCCCGACCAGGAGGAGTACCGCCAAATGGCCCTGTTCGATCTGCCTCTGGACCAGTTGCGCGCCTACCGCAGCGAGTCCACCGAGCCGGCCGACTTCGACGAGTTCTGGGCGAAGACCCTCGGCGAGGCCCGCGCCCACGACCTCGGCGCGCGGTTCGAGCGGGTGGAACTCCCGCTGACCGGCGTCGAGGTGTATGACGTGACGTTCGCGGGATTCGGCGGCCACCCCGTCAAGGGCTGGTTCACGCTGCCGGCCGGGACCCGCGAGCCGCTGCCGGTGGTGGTGGAGTTCGTGGGGTACGGCGGCGGACGCGGGATGCCTCACACGCATCTGCTCTGGCCGACGGCGGGCTTCGCGCACTTCCTGATGGACACCAGGGGGCAGGGCAGCGGGTGGCTGCACGGCGACACCCCTGACCCCGTGGGCAGCGCCCCCGCCTATCCGGGTTACATGACGCGCGGGATCGACGACCCGCACGACTACTACTACCGGCGGGTCGTGACCGACGCGGTGCGGGCCGTGGAGGCGGCGCGCTCCCACCCGCTGACGGACGCCTCGCGCACGGCGGCCGTCGGGATAAGCCAGGGCGGCGGGCTGACGCTGGCTGTCGGCGGGCTCGTGCCGGACCTCGCGGCCATCGCCCCCGACGTGCCGTTCCTGTGCGACTTCCCGCGTGCCACGACGCTGACCGACCGCGACCCGTACCGGGAGATCGGCAACTACCTCAAGACCCACCGGGGACGTGACGCCGAGGTGCTGCGCACGCTCTCGTACTTCGACGGGGTGCACTTCGCCGCGCGGGGCCGGGCGCCCGCCCTGTTCTCCACGGCCCTGGAGGACCAGACCTGCCCGCCCTCGACGGTGTTCGCTGCCTTCAACGCGTACGCGGGCGACGAGAAGGAGATCGAGGTGTACTCCTTCAACGATCACGAGGGCGGTGGCCCGTTCCAGGAGGCCGCGCAGCTGCGCTGGCTCCCCCCGCGCCTCGCACGCCGGTGACCGGCCGGCGCGCCTGAAGCCCGGCCGGCGGCGGGCCCCGGCCGGAGAGGTCCTTGCCCCACGCGCCGACCCCGCGCCGACCACGCGCCGGACCGGGGGCCGGGGCCGGAGCCGGACGGGGCCCTCATCGGGGCGGAGTCACCAGGCCGTTCTCGTAGGCGAGGATGACGAGGCGCACCCGGTCCCGGGCGTCGAGCTTGGCCAGCAGCCGCGCCACGTGCGCCTTCGCGGTGGCGACGCTGATGGAGAGCCGGGCCGCGATCTCCGCGTTGGACAGGCCCTGTCCGACCAGGGTGAGCACCTCGCGCTCGCGGCCGGTGACGAGGCCCTCGACCGGTCTCGGGGTCGAAGCCGTCACGGGCCGGGGACGGGCGGCGAACTCCTCGATCAGGCGGCGGGTGACGCTCGGCGCGATCAGTGCGTCACCCGCGCCGACCACCCGGATCGCGGTGAGGATGTCGTCCAGCGCCATGTCCTTCACGAGGAATCCGGACGCCCCTGCGCGCAGCGCGCCGTAGACGCACTCGTCGTCGTCGAAGGTGGTCAGGACGAGGACCCGGGTGGGCCCGGGTCCTCGCGTGATCAGCCGGGTCGCCTCGATGCCGTCCATGCCGGGCATGCGGATGTCCATCACCACCACGTCCGGCCGGAGGCCGGCGACGGCGCGGACCGCCTCGGCGCCCGTGCCCGCCTCGGCCACGATTTCCAGGTCGGGCTGATCGGCGATCAGCACCCGCAGGCCGGTGCGGATGAGCGGCTGGTCGTCGGCGAGAACGACGCGGAGGGTCATCGCACTCCTGTCGGCACGGTCATCGCGGTCCCGTCGGCACGGGCAGACCCGCCTCGACCCGGAAACCGCCCCCGGACCACGGCCCGGCGCTGAACCGCCCGCTCAGCAGTCCGGCGCGCTCCCGCATCCCGGCGATGCCCCATCCGGTGCCGTCGGTGCCGTGTGCGCCGCCGGCGGGTGCCCCGCCCTTCCCGTCGTCGACGACCTCGACGTACAGCTCGCCCTCCCGCCGGTCGACGGTCACCCGGCAGTGCCGGGCGCCGGCGTGCCGGAGCACATTGGTGACGGCCTCCTGGATGATGCGGTAGGCCGCGGCGTCGACCTCCGCGGGCAGCGGGCTCCGTTCGCCCTTCCAGCACACGTCGGTGCGGACGCCCGCCGCCGTCGCCCTCTGAGCCAGCCGCTCGACGTCCGCGAGGCCCGTCGCCGGCTCGGGGGCCCGCTCCCCTCCGCCGGGGCTGGGCACGGGACGGGCTTCGGCCCTGCGCAGTGCGCCGAGCATCCGGCGCAACCCCGACAGGGTCTCCCTGCTCGTGGCCTCGATCGCCGACAGCGCCTTGCGGGCCTCCGCCGGCTGGCTGTCGATGACCCTGCTGCCCACCCCGGCCTGGATGGCGACGATCCCGATGCTGTGCGCGACCATGTCGTGCAGTTCGCGGGCGATGCGGAGCCGTTCCTCGGTGATCGCCTGCTGCGCGGCCCGGGCGTTCAGCGCCTCGGCGTGGACGCGGCTCTGGTGGATCGAGTCGCCGATCAGCCAGGCGATGACCGTGGTCAGGGCGACGACCATCACGCTCGATGCGCTGACAAGCATGCCGAGCAGCACCCGAGCGGCCGCGTAGCCGACGAGGGCGGTCAGGGCCATCGCACCCGCGGCGAGCGAGGTGCGGCGCGGACGGGTGGCGGCGACGAAGGCGAGGGCAACGTCGACGGCCAGGAACTGCGGCAGCGGAATGTCCTTCACGCTCAGCGCGGCCGTCGTCACGATCGTCCCGGTGAGCAGCAGGGCGAGGGCCGGCAGCGGCCTGACGCGCGGCAGGCCCGCGCACACGACCAGGAGGAGCGCCACAGCCAGTTGCGGCCAGCGGGGGACTGCGTATTCCTCCCGGGCGAACAGCAGGGCCCACCTCGACCAGCCCGGTGGCTCGTCCAGGACGAGGCTGTACGTGGTGGCCGCGCACCAGACGAGGACCATCCACACGCCCGGCGGCATGCGTTTGAGCAGCGGGGAGGACGGTGTGTCGGGCATACGGCGGATCGTAACGGCGCGTCAGGCATGGGGCATCGGCCCGTGGTCGTACGCCCGCGGGATACCGCGGTACCCGGCGTATGTGGCCTCCGGCCCGATGCGACGGGAAGCCGGCGGACGGCAGTGTGGGGCGGGTGATCGAAGCGAAGGAACTGACGAAGCGATTCGGGAGGACGAGGGCCGTGAACGGGCTGTCGTTCACGGTGCGTCCGGGGCGGGTGACCGGATTCCTGGGGCCGAACGGCGCGGGCAAGACCACCACCCTGCGGATGGTCCTCGGTCTCGACGAGCCCAGCGGTGGGACCGTCACCGTCGGCGGGTGCCGCTTCCGTGACCGTCCGCGCGGGCTGAGGCACGTCGGCGCGCTGCTCGACGCCCGCGACGTGCACGGCGGACGCAGCGCCGTCGCGCACCTCGGGGCGCTGGCCCGGAGCAACGGCATCGGGCGTCGGCGGGCGGACGCGGTGCTGGAGGAGGTGGGGCTCGCGGCGGTGGCGCGGCGGCGTGTGGGCGGCTTCTCCCTAGGGATGAGGCAGCGGCTGGGGATCGCCACCGCCCTGCTCGGGGACCCCCCGGTGCTGCTCTTCGACGAGCCGCTCAACGGTCTGGACCCGGAGGGTGTGCGCTGGGTGCGGGCCCTGTTCCGGCGGCTGGCCGGCGAGGGGCGTACCGTCCTGGTCTCGAGCCACCTGATGACCGAGATGCAGCACACCGCCGAGGAGCTGATCGTGATCGGCCGGGGGGAACTGATCGCTCAGCAGAGCGTGGCGGCCTTCTCGGCGCGCGCCTCCGGCATCCGGGTGACGGTCCGCACGCCCGGCGCCGCCGCGTTGTCCGGGGTGCTCGCCGCGAACGGGGCGGTGGTGCGGGAGGAGGACGACGGGTCGTGCACGGTGACCGGGCTCGACGCCGCGCGGATCGGCGAGCTGGCTCTCCTCCACCGGGTGCCGCTGCACGAACTCAGCCCGCGTGGCGCCTCGTTGGAGGAGGCGTTCATGGAACTCACCTCACGAGGCGCGGAATTCCTCGCTGGAGAAGCCCGGTGACCGCCCCCACGCCGTACGCATCCGCCACGGAGCCCCGGGCCCGCTTCCGTGATCTTCTCGCCGCCGAATGGATCAAGCTGTGGTCCCTGCGCTCCACGTACTGGGTGCTCGGAGGAGGTGCGCTGACCGTCGTCGGCATCAATGTGAACTCCGCCCGGTCCAACGCCGTCAGGCTGACCGATCGGCCCGAGCTGCCGCCCGGCCCCGGTCCTGACTCGGCCTACCAGTTCGATCCGCTGTCGACGGCGTTCGTCGATCCTGCCTGGCAGCTCCTCATGGTCGTCGCCGGCGCGGTCGGCGCGCTCGCGGTCTCCGGCGAGTACGCCAGCGGGCTGATCCGCACGACCTTCGCGGCGGTTCCCGACCGACGTGCGGTGATGATGGCCAAGGCGGCGGTGGTGGGCGCGGTCGTGCTCGTCCTCGGCGCGGTCGTCTCGGCCGCCTCGTTCGGGGCGACCCAGGCGGTCCTGCGCGAACACGGCGGGCTGTCGGCGGGTGACCCGGGCGCGTTGCGGGCCGTCTTCGCGTCCGCGCTGCTCGCACCGCTGTGCGCGCTGGTCGGCATGGCCCTGGGCGCGGTGGTCAGGCACACGGCCGGTACGGTCGTCGCGGTGGTCGGCGTGCTCCTGCTGCTGCCGGCGCTGTTCGTGGGCGAGACCTACCGGTGGGTGGCGGAGATCGGCAACGCCATGCCCCTGGCCGCCTGGGAAGCACTGGTCCGCAATCCGGGGCGGGCCCATCCCCCGGAGACGTACCCGGTGACGGCCGCCGAGGCCTGGGGCGTCTTCGCCGCCTGGTCGTTCGTCTCCGTGGCCCTCGCCCTCGGCGCCGTGGGACGGCGCGACCTGTGAGCGCTCACGCGCCGCCGGAGCGGTCATGGGAGGGGGTGCGGCCGGGGAGGCCGGTGCCGCCGAGACGGGTCAGGAGGGCGGACAGCCGGCCGGTGTCCTCCTTGCTCCACGGGGGCGCGGCGAAGATCTCGGCAGCGGTCTCCTCGGCCGTGACGAGCATGTCCGTCAGGCGTGCGCGGCCGGTGTCGGTGAGCGCCGCGTAGGCGACCCGTGCGTCACGGGCGTCCGCCTCGCGCGTCACCAGCCCGATCCGCTCCAGCGGTGCCAGTCCCCGGGTCACCCCGGAGGCGGTCAGTCCCAGGGCCTCGGCCAGGTCCACCCGGCGCATCCGGCCGCCGGGTGCCTGCCCGAGGCGCAGCAGCATCGTGAAGTCGGCCAGGCTCACGCCGTGCAGCCCTCCCAGCCTGGCGTCGAACCGCTTCACCAGGGCCGTCTGGGCTCTCACGAGCCGCAGCGACGCGTCCAGCGCATCACTCATTGCCACCTCCTTGACCGCTCAAGCTTATAGGCCTACTCGAGCGGCCAGGGATTTGCATGCTCGGTGGCGGGGCGAACTGCCGGGACAGGAGCCTGTGGACCGTGCGGTCGCTGGATCAGGCGTTCTGCCGGGCCGCGGCGCGGCGCCCGCGTTTGCCCAGCGGCGCCTGGGAGAGGTCCTCGGCCCTGGACCTCAGGTTCTTGTAGCCGTAGCCGCGCTCGGTCAGCCACGCCTTCGCCGCCTCTTCGGCGCGTTCGGACGCCTCCAGGATGTCCTCCTCTTCCTCTCCCGAGTCCAGGAAGCGGAAGGTGAAGGCGGACCGCGCCGCCAGGTCGTAACTGAGGTGCCCCTCGGGCGTGAACGCCGCGCGCAGGACGTCGTGCTCCGCGGCGCGGGCGAGAAGTCCGGCCCGCTGATCGGTGGTGAGTCCGTCGAAGACACCGCGGACTGTGATACGGAATGTGCGAGTACTCATCCCGCGACCCTAACCAGCGAGTACGGCGGGCTCCACCGGGTTTCCGGCGGGGACCGCCGCGGCAGCCCCCTCCGCCTGCGCGGCGGACGGCGTCCGCGGTTCCGGCACCAGGCCCGGAGGCTCGCGCGCGGCGACCGCGCCGGACGGGGAGGCGTCGTCCGCCTCCGGTCACGCCTGGAGGAGTCGCGCGTTCCAGGACATGATCGCCGGGCGGCCGTGCTCGGCGCCGAGGCGGCTGACCGTGCCGGTGTCCAGGTGCAGCAGCGCCCCGGCGGACGGGGGCAGGCCCAGCCGCCGGGCGGCCAGCACCCTCAGGGAGTGGGCGTGCGCGACCATGAGCACGTCGCCGGCGCCGGGGTCCTTCAGCAGGTCGTCGATCGAGGCGAGGACACGGTCGACGCGGGCGGCCATCTGCTCGGAGGTCTCTCCGGGGTGGGCGGCGGGCCCGGGGGCGACGCCGTCGGTCCACAGGTCCCAGCCGGGGCGGGTGCGCCGGATCTCGGCCGTGGTGATCCCCTCGTAGCCGCCGTAGTCCCATTCGCGCAGGCCGGGTTCGACGAGGTGGTCGCCGAACCCGGCCAGTTCGGCGGTGCGCAGCGCTCGTCCGAGGGGGCTGACGAGGACGAGGGCGGGGCGGAGGGCGGCCAGCCGCGGGCGCAGGGCGCGGGCCTGTTCCTCACCGCGCGCGGTGAGCGGCAGGTCCGTGTGGCTGGTGTGGCGGCCCGCGGCGCTCCACTCGGTCTCACCGTGCCGGACGAGGATGATCCCACCCATGGTGTCCATCTTCTTTCACCCGCAACTTGTTCACCATTCAACAATCCAGGAACCCGTCCGGGTGCGCGATTATTTCGGGTATGGATCTCCAGATCAGCGCGACCAACGCGGAGCACCCGGCGGCTCTCCTCGACCTGCCGTGGCACATTCCCCTGGAGGAGTGGCCGGACGAGTGCCTGGTGCACCTGCCGCGCGGCATCTCCCGCCACGTGGTGCGCTTCGCCCGCGCGGACGACGAGGTCGTCGCCGTCAAGGAGGTGGCGGAGTGGGGCGCGGTGCGGGAGTACGAACTGCTGCGCACCCTGGACCGGATGGGCATCCCCGCGGTGGATCCGCTAGCGGTGGTCACCGGACGGGCGGCCGCGGACGGTGAGCCGCTGGCGCCGGTGCTGGTCACCCGCCATCTGCGGGGCTCGCAGCCGTACCGCGCGATGTTCGAGACGACGATGCGGCCGAGCACCGTCAACAGGCTGATGGACGCGCTGGCCGTGCTGCTGGTGCGGCTCCACCTGGCGGGCTTCGCCTGGGGCGACTGCTCGCTGTCGAACACGCTGTTCCGGCGGGACGCGGGAGCCTATGCGGCGTACCTGGTGGACGCGGAGACCGGGCAGAGCCATCCGAGGCTCAGCACGGGGCAGCGGGAGTACGACATCGAACTGGCCCGGGTGAACATCGCGGGCGAACTGATGGACCTGGAGGCCTCGGGCGCGCTGCACCCGTCCATCGACCCGGTGGACTTCGGATCGGCCATCGTGCGGCGCTACGGCGACCTGTGGCACGAACTGACCCGGGAATCGGTCTATCCCGCCGACAAGCGGCACTACATCGACCGCCGCATACGGCGGCTGAACGACCTGGGCTTCGACGTGGCCGAGATGGAGATACGCAAGTCCCCCGAGGGCGACACGGTCCACTTCCTGCCGAAAGTGGTCGACGCGGGCCACCACCAGCGGCAGTTGCTGCGGCTGACCGGTCTGGACACCGAGGAGAACCAGGCCAGGCGGCTGCTGGGCGACCTGGAGAGCTGGATGGCGACCCAGGACGACTACGCGCCGGGCGATCCGCTCGGCGCCCGTCCCGAGGTCCTGGCGCACCGCTGGGTGCGTGACGTGTTCCGCCCGACCGTGCGG
Organism: Streptomyces sp. GC420; assembly: GCF_009916105.1. GTDB lineage: Bacteria > Actinomycetota > Actinomycetes > Streptomycetales > Streptomycetaceae > Streptomyces. The sequence continues at coordinate 16,178 of NZ_JAAAXQ010000102.1, forward strand.
GCCGTGCCGAAGGAACTGCGCGGCCGCCTGGAGGCCGCGCAGATCTACCACGAGGTGCTGGAGCACCGCTGGTACCTCTCCGAGCGCGCACGGCGTGACGTCGGTCTCGAAGCGGCGGTGCGGGACTACGTACGCAATGTCCTGCCGGTCTCGGCGGCCCCCCTCCGCGCCGCCGAGACCGAGGACTGAACGGCGGGGTCAGACCTTCCGGGCCATCGCCACGTAGCCGGGGACCGGACCGTCCGGCATCGGGTGCACCTCGCCGAGCTCGGGACGCCAGTCGGTGGGGATCGAGATCCCCGGCTCGACCATCTCCATGCCCTCGAAGAAGCGGGCGATCTCGGCGCGGGAACGGGTGCGCAGCGTGTGCCCGCCCTTGCGGTAGAGCTCCTTGCCCTTCTCGGCGCCCTCGGGGCTGAAGTCCCCCGTGCCGTGCGAGATGATCAGGCAGCTGCCCGGGGCCAGCGGCTCCATCAGCCTGCTGACCAGCGGGTAGGCGTCCTCGTCCCCGATGAAGTGCAGCAGCGCGCAGAGCGAGACCGCCACCGGCCCGGTGAAGTCCAGCACCTTGCCGGCCTTCTCCAGGATCGTCTCCGTCTCCCGGGCGTCGGCCTGCACGTACTCGGTGACGCCCTCCGGGGTGCTCCGCAGCAGCGCCGCGGCGTGGGCGAGCACGATCGGGTCGTTGTCGCAGTAGACGACCCGGGCCTCGGGCGCGACGCCCTGGGCGATCTGATGCAGGTTCGGCTCGGTGGGAATGCCGGTGCCGATGTCGAGGAACTGCCGTATGCCCAGCTCCTCGGCGGCGTACCGGGTGGCGCGGTGCATGAAGCCGCGGTTGATCCAGGCGAACTCCTTGGCGTGGGGGTCCACCATGGCCAGGAGCTGCTTGCCCATCTCCTCGTCGACCGGGTAGTTGTCCTTCCCGCCGAGCAGCCAGTCGTACACGCGGGCCGTGTGGGGCCTGCTGGTGTCGATCCGGATCGCGGCGGGATCTTGCGCGGTCATAAAACACTCCGTCGGTCGCTGCTGAGGTTCACTTCGGTCCGTTCCGTGGTGCGGTACGGGGCTCAGGAGAGGAGGAAGTCGGCGTGGCCGGCCTTCGCTCCCTGGATGAAGGCGTTCATCTCGCCCGGCGTGTATATGAGCGCGGGGCCGTCCGGATCGGCGGACTGGCGCACCGCGACCCGGCCGTCGTGCAGCTTCATGGCCTCGACGCAGTTGCCGCCGTTGCCACCGCTCCACGGCTTGTGCCACCCCTCGGTTCCGAGGTCGGCGGCGGGCATGCCGTTGTAGATGCGGGTGCGATTCATTCAGAGCTCCTTGCGGAGGTCCCGGAGGATCTCCCGTGTGCGTTGTGCTGTTGCCGCCTGGGCGGCCATGCGGTCCAGCACCTCCAGGTGGGAGGCGACCTCCGGGCGTCTGTCCAGATAGACGGCGCCGGTCAGGTACTCGCTGTAGACCATGTCGGGGAGTTCGGGGACGGCGAACCGGAAGAGCACGAACGGTCCGTACGTGCCGGGGTGGTGCCCCGTGGCGAACTCCGCGATCTGAAGGGTGACGTTGGGGAGTTCCATGGCTTCGAGCAGCCGGGTGATCTGGTCGCGCATCACGTCCGGGCCGCCGACGGAACGGCGCAGGACCGTCTCGTCCATGACGGCCCAGAACCGGGGGGCGTCGGACCGGGTCAGGAGTTCCTGGCGCTCCATGCGCAGGGCCACATGGCGCTCGATGGCCTCGGGGGTGGTCTGGCCCACGGCGCCGTTGCGCAGCACCGCGCGGGCGTAGTCCTCCGTCTGCAGCAGACCGGGGACGAAGTGGGGTTCGTACGTCCTGATGAGGGCCGCGGCCCCCTCCAGGCTCACGTACATGCTGAACCAGTCGGGAAGGATGTCGTGGAAGCGCTGCCACCAGCCGGGCTGGTTGGCCTCCTCCGTGAGGGAGACGAAGGCCTCGACCTCCGCCTCGGTGGCGCCGTACTCCTTGAGCAGCAGCTGGACGTACGGGATCTTCAGAGCGACCTCGGCGGTCTCCATCCTGCGAATGGTGGCGGGCGCGACACGCAGGACCTTGGCGGCTTCGTCACGCTTCAGACCCGCCTTCTCGCGCAGGTCCTGCAGACGTCTGCCGAGCACGACCTGGCCCACGGTCGGGGCGGACCGCGGTTCACTCACGTCTTACCTCCAAGGGCGCTGTTGTGTGCAGTGTGCCACGCACCGGACGCCGGGAACACACTGCACCGCACAACTCTGCACTTTTCAAAGTGGGCCTTGCCAAGCTGTCAACGGCAAGGCCATAGTGGCCTGGTGAGCCAGTTCACTCGGCTGCGGCACGGAGGGCTCTTCACGCTGCCCACGTTCGCGTCCCCCCCACCGTTAGGATCGGCCGTGGCATCCGGTAACGCGATGAGTCCCCACCCGGCAGGGTGCCGTTCCGATGTCGACGTCCGCCAGTACGCCTTCGAACTGCCGGCCGCCGCCGCGTCCGTGTGCACGGCGAGGCGCCTGACACGCAGTCGGCTCACCCGCTGGGACCTCTGCGAGGACGTGTGCGAGACCGCGACCCTGGTGATGTCGGAACTGGTCACGAACGCGGTCGTCCACACCGCCAGCGAGCTGATCATGTGTGAACTGCACAACGGGGAGCGGAACATACGGATCGCGGTGCGCGACCAGGGCTTCGGCACCCGCGGCCCCCTGGTGCGCCGGACACCGCCCGCCGACGAGCACGGCCGCGGGCTGCTGCTGGTCGCCGCGGTCAGCAGCGCCTGGGGCACCCACGAGGTGGCGCCCGGCAGCGGGCTCGTCGTCTGGGCGGAACTGCCCCACAGCGCGGAGCCGGCATGCTGAAGGCCCTCGCCGGGCACCGCCGCGCCCTCGAATCCACCCGCCTCGAACCGCTGGCGATTCCTCCCCGGCTCCCCTCGACGCTCGGCTGTGACGCGGTAGGGGTGCCCGAGCGGTTCGCGTACCACATCATGGCCCGACTGCCCCGCGTGGGCTGCGTCTTCGCCGCCGGCGACCGCTTGTGGCTGATCGTCCCGGCGGGTTCCGACATCGAGGTCGAGTGGCCGGAGCCGGCCCGCTACGCGGCGGGCGCCGCCGTCCCGGTGTCGCGTACCGGCACCGCCCCCCGGCTGGTGCACTGGCCGGACGACTCCACGCCGTACACCCCGCCCATCCCGCTGTACCTGATGGTCTGCCAGCTCGCCGGCACGGAGCCGGCCTGGGCGGGTCGCATCCGCACGCCCGCGCCGCTCCAGGCCCCGGACCCCGGCCGGGCACTGCCCGGATCGCCTCCGGGGCGGCTGCCCGGGACACGCCGCTGACAACGCTGTCACACCCTGGGGCCGGTGGCGCCGGACCGGCTGCCGCCGGAACCTGGCTCGCGACGTCCTCCGGCCTCTCGGCCCCGCTTCGGTACGGCGGGGGGGGACCGTTCCTGGAAACTGAGCGGGAGTGAGTCCTGTTGCCAGGACCTGTGCTCAGCCGGATGCCCCGAACGGTGCTGGGCGTCCTGGTCGCCCGCGTTCGCTCCGCGTCCGGCGCCGTCGGATCGTGTCCGTGGTCCGGGGATGCGGGGGCGGGTTTCCTCACGCCCCGGAGCCGCCGGTGCGGCCTGGACGGTCCGATGCCCCGCACGATCACTCCGGTCGTGCGGGGGCGGTGCCGTCCGTCGCCGCAATGACGGCGTGCGGCTTCGCCGCGTGGACGCGGTCGGCCGTGACGCACCCGCCCGCCGGCGGAGCGTTTGGCCCGAATGGGCGCACTTGCCGCCCGCACGGCTGCGAACTCCCGCCCCGCGTGGGACATCACCTGTTGACTTCCTCCCCCGCCTGACGGCGGGGGATTCCAGCGGTCGCCCGCTGGGGTTACTGCGCCACCGACGACCGCCCCGTCCCGGAGGACTCCCGTTGAGGTCCTACACCGTCTCCACAGGCCGATGCCGCCGGCCCGGCGGCCAGGATGCTGCGCGCCGCGTTCACATCGCGGTCGTGCGCGGCGCCGCAGTCGCACGTCCACTCGCGGACGTTCAGCGGCAGCTTCTCGCGGACCGTGCCGCAGGTTCCGCACAGCTTCGAGCTGGGGAACCAGCGATCGACCACGACGAGGTCGCGCCCGTACCAGGCGCACTTGTACTCCGGCATGGAGCGCAGTTCCGCCCACGACGCATCCGAGACGGCACGCGCGAGCCTGCCGTTCTTCAGCAGGTTGCGGACGGTGAGGTCCTCGATCACGACCGTTTGGTTCTCACGGACGAGACGAGTCATGTGCAGGAAGTCGCGGCGCCGGTCGGCGATCCGCGCGTGGACCCTGGCGACCTTCCGGCGGGCCTTCTCCCGGTTCGCCGAGCCCTTCGCCTTCCGCGACAGCTCACGCTGCGCGCGGGCCAGGCAAGCGCGGTCCCGCCGTTCGTGCTTCGGGTTGGCGACCTTCTCCCCGGTGGACAGGGCCACCAGGGAAGTGATCCCGGCGTCCAGGCCGACCGCCGCTGTGGTGGCGGGCGCCGGGGCCACAGTGTCCTCGCACAGCAGCGACACGAACAAGCGCCCGGCCGCGCCGCGGGACACCGTCACCGTCGTCGGGTTCACCCCTTCGGGCAGCGGACGCGACCAGCGGATGTCCAGCGGCTCGGGCATCTTCGCGAGCGTCAGAACACCGTCCCGGAATGTGAAGCCGGAGCGGGTGTACTCCGCCGGCTGGCGGGACTTCTTCCGGCTCTCGAAACGCGGGTACTTCGCCCGCTTGGCGAAGAAGTTCACGAACGCGCGCTGCAGGTGCCGCAGCGCCTGCTGGAGCGGCACCGAGGACACCTCGGCAAGGAACGCAAGCTCCTCGGTCTTCTTCCACTCCGTGAGCGCGGCGGAGGACTGCGCGTAGGAGATCCGGCGCTGCTCGCCCTACCAGGCCCGTGTGCGCTCCTCCAGCGCCTTGTTGTACACGAGGCGGACGCAGCCGAACGTGCGCGACAGCTCAGCTGCCTGCCCGTCCGCGGGACAGAAGCGGTACTTGAACGCCCGCCTGACCGGCCGCATCACGCCTCACGCTCTATCAGCTCCCGTGTGAGTGGGTGCCGGCCAGTGGATACCCCGGCCTGAAGGCCGGGGTATCCACGAAAGAAGGACCCGATGACCAGGAGGTCCCCTGCCGTGCCCGCTGCCGTCCGCTCGCTCCGCACCGCGCGCCGGATCATGCCCGTCGTGCTCCTGGTGCTGATCGCGGTCCTGGGCGCAACGCGGGTCGCCGAGGTTTCGGCCCCCACCCAACGGGCGGCGGCGCCGGCTCCCGATCCCGGCGGGGAACGGCACGACCCCGCCGACTGCGCGGTCCGGCTGCCGGGCACCGGCGACCACGGCAGGGCCGGCCAGCCGGGGCCCGACGCCGCTCGCGGTCTGCAGCAGCTCGAAGACCTGGCGCTCGTCGTCGTCGGCGAATCCGTAGAGGGTGAGGGAGTCCTCCCTGACGACCAGTGAGGTCGCGAGCCTGGCG
>NZ_JAAAXQ010000103.1 GCF_009916105.1 Streptomyces sp. GC420
ACCCCCGCCGCCTCCCCGCCTCCGGTGCCGGACCTCCGCCGTCGGCCGCGGTCGGTGCCTCCGTCCCCGGGACGGACCGGCGCCGGAACCTCGCGGACACCGTGGCGCAAGCACTTGGAACGTCCTCGCACGACCCGACCTGGTGGGCCGATCCGCAGGAAGCCGGCGTGGCCGAGCGGCGGCACGAGGCGGCGGTGACCCCGGCGTGAATTACGCCCCCGTAAAGAAACAGGCGCCTTCGGCAAAACCCCGGTGGAACCCCTTGCCAAATGGATAGCCCAACCCCAGGATGGGGCAACTCGTTTGGCTCAAAACAACCTACCGCTCCCCTCCCTGGCAAGGTGATCACCAGTGGACAGTCAAACGGTCGACAGAACCCTGACCGCGCAGGACGCCCACACCTCGGGCACGCTCAAGCCCAACGCCCTCGGCGTTCTGGGCATCCTCTTCTTCGTCCTGTCCGCACAGGCGCCGCTGACCGGCATCGCCGGGGCCGTGCCCATCGCCGTCGCCCTGGGCAACGGCGCCGGCGCTCCCGCCGCGTACGCCGCGGCGGGGGCCGTCATCCTGCTGTTCTCCGTCGGGTTCGTCGCCATGAGCCGGCACGTCGTGGACGCCGGAGCCTTTTACACCTACATCGGCCGGGGTCTCGGCCGGACCACCGGCTCCGGCAGCGCGGGGGTGGCCCTCTTCTCCTATTGCGCCATCCAGGCGGCCATGTACGGCCTGTACGGAGCCCTGGTGAGCGGCCTCGTCTCGCACTACGCGGGGCTGGACGCGCCGTGGTGGGTCTGGGCGCTGGTCACCATGGCCGTCGTACAGGCGCTCGGCGCCGCGGGCATCGAGATGGGCGCCAAGGTGCTGGCGGTCTTCGTCCTGGCCGAGTTCAGCATCCTGCTCGTCTTCGCCCTGGTCACCCTGCTCAAGGGCGGCGGCCCGGAGGGCCTCGGATTCGCGGAGAGCTTCTCACCGGGCGCGGCCCTGCAGGGGGCACCCGGAGTGGCGGTCATGTTCGCCGTGGCGTCGATGTTCGGTTTCGAGGCCACCGCGATCTACGGCGAGGAGGCCAGGGAGCCCAGCAGGACCGTCCCCAGGGCCACCTACCTCTCGGTGGTCGTCGTCACCGGTTTCTTCGCCCTCACCTCCTGGATGCTGATCTCCTCCCACGGCGCCTCGGCCGCCACGGGCGCCGCGGGAAGCGCGCTGGAGGGCGGCGACGGCGCCGCGTTCGTCTTCGCGCCGGTCGCCGACCTGCTCGGCGGCTGGGTCGACGAGGTACTGCCGGTCCTGCTCGCCACCTCCCTCTTCGCCGGCATCCTCGCCTTCCACAACTCCGCCAACCGCTACCTGTTCTCACTCGGCCGCGAAGGGCTGCTGCCGCGCAGGCTGTGCGTGCTCAACAAGCGGCACGCCCCCTGGGCCGCGGGAGTCGTGCAGACCGCGGTCGCCTGCGCGCTGGTCGTGCCGTTCGCGCTGGCCGGCAAGGACCCCGTACTGACGCTCTTCTCGTGGTTCAGCGGGGTGGCGGTCCTCGGCATGATGCTGCTGCTTCTGCTGACCTCGGTCTCGGTGATCGCCTTCTTCCGCCGGGAGCGCCTGGACACCCGCCCCTGGAACACGGTGATCGCCCCCGCCCTGGGCGCGGCCGGCATCGCGGGGGCGCTCTGGCTGATCCTGGCCAACTTCACCACCCTCATCGGCGGCGACCGGGCCACGGCCACCTGGCTGGAGCTCGCCGTCCCCGCGGTCCTGGCCCTGGGCTTCGTCGCCGCCCGGGTGACCCGCGGCAGGACGACGGCCGGAGGGTGACCTCACCCGTCCCCGGTCCCGGCGCCCGCCCCGGGACCGGGGACGGGACCGGGGACGGGACCGGGGCGGGTGCCCGCCACCCGGTCGAGGAACCCGTCGACAAGGTGGCGGGCGGCCGACCGCGCCGCCTGCTCCAGGTCGCGGGTGCGCGCGAGCAGTCCTCGCGGATCGACTCCGTTCCGCAGGCAGTCCGCCTCCCCTCCGTTCGCGAGGAAGCCCCGCACCAGCGCGGGGCTCGCCTCCGGGTGGAACTGCACGCCCAGGCTGCGTCCGACCCGGAACGCCTGGGGGCCCACGGCGCCGCGGGCCACTTCCACGGCGCCGGGCGGGAGGACGCAGCGGTCGTGGTGCCACTGGAACCACGGCCCGGGCGTTATGAGCCCGGGGTCGTCGGTGTCCACCCCGTACCAGCCGATCTCGGGACGCGGGGCGGGCTCGACTCCGCCGCCGAGGGCGGCGGACAGGGCCTGGGCGCCGAAGCAGACGCCCAGCACCGGGACGCCGAGGTGGTGGGCCTTGCGCAGCAGTGCGAGCTCGCCGCCGATCCAGCCGCCGACGGCCGTGTCGTCGTACACCGACCAGGGGGCGCCGAACACCGTGATCAGATCCCAGTCGCCGGCGTCGGGGAAGTCGAACGACACGTCCGGGGTGTGGTGGCGGTCCTCGGGGACCACGGTCAGGACCGTGAGGTCGTAGCCGTGTTCGGCGAGCCGCGCCCCCACCTCCCCCGGCCGGGTGACGTGCTCGTGCCGGATGACGAGTGCTCGCACGGCCGGCTCTCCCTTCCACGGCTGAAGCTGTGACCCTCCCCGGATCACCCGGATCACCCGGATCACCCGGGCGACAGGCCATCGTACGACTCCAAACAATATGTGCGCCCGCGACCCGGAAGCCCTTGCGGCGGACCGGGGCGATCCATATCGTTTGACCTCAAACATGTTATCCGAGCTGGAGGCCCGCATGCTGGACGCCACCCACGACGAGTGGTTGCGCCGCGCCGGGGCACTGGACCCGTCCGGCGCCCATCACATCGACGGCGCCGACGAACCGGGCGGCGGACGGAGCTACTCCGCGGTCTCCCCCCGCGACGGCCAGGTGCTCGCGAAGGTCGCCGACGCGGGCGCCGCGGAGGTCGACGCCGCCGTGGCCGCCGCCCGCCGCGCCTTCGACTCAGGCCCCTGGCCCCGCCTGTCCCCCGCCGAACGGGGCCGGGCGCTGCTGCGGATCGCCGGACTCCTCGAGGAGCGCCGGGCCGAACTCGCCCTCACCATCAGCCTGGAGATGGGCAAGCCCGTCACCGACGCGTACGAGATCGAGCTGCGCGCCGCGATCAGCACCTTCCGGTGGTACGGGCAACTGGCCGACAAGCTCACGGACGAGTCCCCGCACACGGCCCCCGACTCGCTCGCGCTCGTCACCCGTGAACCGGCCGGTGTCGTCGGCGCGGTGGTGCCGTGGAACTTCCCGCTGACCCTGGCCTCCTGGAAGGTCGCCCCCGCGCTGGCGGCCGGCTGCACCGTCGTCCTGAAGCCCTCGGAGTTCTCGTCCCTGTCCGCGCTGCTGCTCGGGCGGCTCGCCACCGAGGCCGGGCTGCCGCCGGGTGTGCTGAACGTCGTGTGCGGCAACGGACCCACCGCCGGGCGGGCCATCGGCCTGCACCCGGACGTCGACGTGCTCGCGTTCACCGGGTCCACCGCGGTCGGCCGGCACTTCCTGCGGTACGCCGCCGACTCCAACCTCAAGCGGGTCTGGCTCGAACTGGGCGGCAAGTCCCCCAACATCATCCTCCCGGACGCCCCCGACCTGGACCGGGCGGCCGCCACCGCGGCCTGGGGCATCTTCTTCAACCAGGGCGAGATGTGCACGGCCCCCTCCCGGCTGCTGGTCCACTCCTCCGTCGCGGAGCGGGTCACCGAGGCGGTCGTGGAGCGGGCCCGCGCGCTGCGCGTGGGCGACCCCCTCGACCCGGCCACCGAGATGGGCGCGCTGGTCGGCGAGGCCCACCTCGCCCGCGTGCTCGACCACGTCGGCGGCGGCATCGCCGAGGGGGCGCGGCTGCGCACCGGAGGCGGCCGCGCGCTGCCCGGCAGCGGCGGCAGCTTCCTGGAGCCCACGGTCCTCGACCGGGTGGAGCCGGGAATGCGGCTCGCCCGCGAGGAGATCTTCGGGCCGGTGCTGTCCGTCCTCACCTTCGACGACCTCGACGAGGCGGTCGCCCTCGCCAACGCCACCGAGTACGGACTCGCCGCGGGCCTGTGGACCTCCGACCTGTCCACCGCGCACAGGGTCTCCCGGGCGCTGCGGGCCGGCACGGTCTGGGTCAACTGCTACGAGGAGGGCGACCTGACCGTGCCCTTCGGCGGGATGAAGCAGTCCGGCAACGGCCGCGACAAGTCCGCCCACGCCCTCGAGAAGTACACCGAACTCAAGACGACTTGGATCCAGCTGTGACGAACCGGCCGCTGATCGCCGTGCCCGCCCGTTTCGCCGCCTCCACCTCCGCCCTCCGGTACGCCGCCGAGGTCAGCGCCCGCGCCCTGATCGAGGCCGTGTGGCGGGCCGGCGGTGAACCGCTCGCCCTCCACCCGCACGCGCCGGGCGGCACCGCGGACCCGGCCGAGGTGGCCGCCCGGCTGGCCGGGTTCGACGGCCTGCTGCTGCCCGGCGGCGGCGACCTCGCCCCGTACCGCTACGGAGCCGCGGACACGCACACCAGCGTGTACGACGTGGACGACGAGCAGGACGCCTTCGACCTCGAACTGGCCCGGCGGGCACTGGAAACGGGGACGCCTCTGCTCGCGGTGTGCCGCGGCCTCCAGGCCGTCAACGTCGCCCTCGGCGGCACACTGCACCAGGACATGGGCGGGCCGGACACGGAGCACCGCCATCTGGTGCATCCCGTCGCGCTCCGGCCGGGCTCACTGGTCGAGGCGGCCGTCGGCGCGCCCAAGGCGGACGTCTCCTGCTACCACCACCAGCGGGTGGACCGCACCGGTTCCGGCCTGGAAGTGACCGCGCGCGCCGCCGACGGCACCGCGGAGGCCCTCGAACTCCCCGGCGCAAAGGGCTGGTTCACGGCCGTCCAGTGGCATCCCGAGGACACCGCTCATCAGGACCCCGCCCAGCAGGGCCTGTTCGACGCCTTCGTACGTGCCGCCGCACGCCACCGCTGACAAGGGACGAAGCCTCCATGGCCCTCTTGGGACGCCGCAGACGCCGCGCACCACGGCTCGCACCGGAACTCGACGACCCCGCGCTCGGACGGGTCCTGCGCGGCATCGCCGTCTCGCGCGGCTCCGGTCCCCAGGACATCGCCGTCGCGCAGCTGGAGCAGCTGCTCAGGACCACCGGCGACGACTGGGACCGCCGCTGCCACCGGGTCTCCGTCCTCGCCGAGGCGGCGCCCGCCCTCGCCCGCGGCTGGCGGCTGCGCAGGCCGCGGGACCCGGACGCGCTGATCCTGCACGCCTGGGCCGATCTGGCCGTGGCCCGCGCCACCGGCGTCCTGGATGATCCGCGGGCCACGCTGGAGACCTGCCGGCTGGCCGCCGAGGCCTGCCCGGCCGACCCCACGCCGTGGGTCGCACGGCTCGCCCTGCTCAGACTCCTCGGCCGTCCCAGCCGGGAACTCACCCCCGTATGGCGGGAGATCACGGCACGCGACCCGTGGCACCGCGAGGCGCACCTGCAGATCCTCGGCCACCTGTCGCCGGAGGAACGCGGCAGCCAGTCCTCGGTGCGGGAGTTCGTGGACGACGTCGTCGCCGCCATGCCGCCCGGCGCGCCCGCGGCCTGCCTGCCGCTGGCCGCGGCCGTCCGGCAGTTCCACCGCGACCTGGCGGCGGGCGGCACCCGGGCCCTCGGCATGAGCCGCTACTGGGCCCAGCCGCATGTGGCGCCCCTGATCGACGACGCGCTGGAACACTGGCCGCGGCCCGGCTTCCTCACCCACGCCGCCACCGTCGCCGACCTCAACCTGCTCGCCCACGCCCTGGTGCGCGCCGGCCGCACCGCGGACGCGGCGCCGGTGCTCCGCGCCACGGGGGAACTGGTCACCGAATGGCCGTGGAACCACGACGGGGATCCGGTGGAGCGCTACACCTACTGGTACGGCCGGCTGTCCGGCTGACGCGCCGTGTCCGGCAACGGGCGCGGCGGACCGGGCGCGGCGGACCGGGCACGGGCGCCGCCCGGTCAGCCCCTGGACCGGCGGCCGCTGCGCCGCGGCGCGGGCTCCGCGCCGTCGAGCAGCGCGAGGCGGCGCTCCTCGCCGTGCTCCTCCACCTGGAGCACGACGCGACGCAGCCCCTCCGCGACGCTGCGGCACTCCTCCTCGCCGAGCTGCCCGGTGACGAACGCCTCCTCCTCGTTGAACGCCGGGAAGACGCGCCGCATCAGCGCCTCGCCCTCCTCCGTGAGGCTGAGCAGCACCAGCCGGCCGTCGGTCGGATGCCCGGCGCGCCGCACCAGCCCGCGGGACTCCAGGGTGCGGACGACCCCGGTGAGCGTCCCCTTGGAGATGCCGGCCTCCTCCGCCACGTGGCGCGTCTCCGACTCGCCCCAGATCCAGACCACCCACAGCACGACGAACGCCGTCCAGGTCAGGTCTGACCCGCGCAGCACGGAGTTCTCCAGGTGCTGGCGGACGGCGGAGGCGGCGCGGTAGATGTTGGCCACCACGGCCATCTGCTCGCGGCGGACCGGGATGCCGCCGAGTTTCGCCTCCGCCAGTTTCTCGGCTTCGGTGATGGACCGCTGACCGGGCACGGGCGGGCTCCTTCGATCGTTCGGAGCCAAATTGTACGAGCACGGGTGCGCCTGACCACAGGGCACCCGCCGCATGTCACGGCCGTCGGCCGGCCCGCCACGGACCCGCACGGCCCGGCGCCCGGCCGGCACGGCCTCGCGCCCGGCCGGCACGGAACGCCTCACGGGACGGTCACGAGGGCTGGAGCACGGACAGCACATTGCCCGCCGGGTCGGTGAACCAGGCGATCAGCGGGCCACCGCCGCGGAAGATGCCCTTCTCGTCCGCCTCCAGATGCTCGTAGCGCTCGAGTCCGACCCCGCGGGAGGCCAGTTCGTCCACGGCGGCCTCGATGTCGTCGACGGGGAAGTTGAGGACGGTGTACGTCGCCGGGGTGTGGTCCGGCTTGGGGTAGACAAGCACGTCCCGGTCGCCCGCGATGTGCAGGGTGAGCAGTCCGTTCTCCTCGGAGACCCTGATGCCGAGCGTCTCGCCGTAGAACTTCCTGGCCGCGTCGATGTCGTCCACCGAGAAACCGCTGAACGCCTTCGTCGTCGCGAACATGATCGCCTCCTGGGTTTCTCTGTTCATGCACCAGTTCTGTGTTCCTTCACCAGTACGGACCGGACCGGGCCGGCGGACTCATCGCTCGCGCCGCACCGCGTTCGCCCTGCTGCGCCGACGGCCCCGTCCGGCCGATACTGGGCCGGGGCGGTACACACCCGCAGCCGCCGGGGCGGACAACCGGCGTACCCACTGGCGAACCGCAGGACCAGGACGCAGCCACCGCTGCCCGTCTGCCGAGGAGCTACCCGTGAAGATGCTGATCAACGTGGCGGAGACCGTAGTGGCGGACGCGCTGCGGGGCCTGGCCGCCGCCCACCCCGAGCTCGTGGTGGACGTGGAGAACCGGGTGATCGTGCGGCGGGACGCGCCGGTCGCGGGGAAGGTGGGCCTGGTCTCCGGCGGCGGATCGGGGCACGAGCCGCTGCACGCCGGATTCGTCGGTCCCGGCATGCTGTCCGCCGCCTGCCCCGGCGAGGTCTTCACCAGCCCCGTGCCCGACCAGATGGTGCGCGCCGCGGCCGCCGTGGACAGCGGCGCGGGTGTGCTGTTCGTCGTCAAGAACTACACCGGTGACGTCCTCAACTTCGACATGGCGGCGGAGCTCGCCGAGGACGAGGGCGTACAGATCGCGAAGGTGCTCGTCGACGACGACGTGGCGGTCACGGACAGCCTCTACACGGCGGGGCGGCGCGGCACCGGCGGCACCCTGTTCGTGGAGAAGATCGCCGGGGCCGCGGCCGACGAGGGCGCGCCGCTGGAGCGCGTGGAGTCGATCGCCCGGCAGGTCGACGCCTCCTGCCGGTCCTTCGGTGTGGCGCTGAGCGCCTGTACGACCCCGGCCAAGGGCAGTCCCACCTTCGACCTGCCGGCGGGCGAGCTGGAGCTGGGCATCGGCATCCACGGCGAGCCGGGCCGGGAACGGCGCGGCATGATGACCTCGGGCGAGATCGCGGACTTCGCCGTGGACGCCGTGCTGGAGGACCTGCGGCCCACCGGTCCGGTGCTGGCCCTGGTGAACGGCATGGGGGCCACGCCGCTGCTGGAGCTGTACGGCTTCAACGCGGAGGTGCACCGGGTGCTGGCCGAGCGCGGGGTGCCCGTGGCCCGTACGCTCGTCGGGAACTATGTGACCTCGCTCGACATGGCCGGCTGCTCGGTGACACTGTGCCAGGCCGACGAGGAGCTGCTGAGGCTCTGGGACGCGCCGGTGCGTACGGCCGCGCTGCGGTGGGGCTGCTGAACACCGCCCGTACGGCGTGACAGCCGTGCGGGGAGGCGCCCGTACGGGGTGACGACGCGCGCGGCCGTACGGTTACGAGGTCGATACGAGGTCGAGGCGCACCGAGATCGAGGAGGCCACCGGGTGCTGGACGCCGACTTCTTCCGCCGCTGGATGGTGACGGCCGCGGCCGCCGTGGACCGCGAGGCCGGCCGGCTGACCGAACTGGACTCCGCGATCGGCGACGCCGATCACGGCATCAACATGCGGCGCGGTTTCCAGGCCGTCACGCAGGCCCTGGAGAAGGAGCCGCCCGGCACGCCCGGTGCCGTGATGGTGCTGGCGGGCCGGGAGCTGATCTCCAAGGTGGGCGGTGCCTCGGGCCCGCTCTACGGGACGCTGCTGCGGCGCACCGGCAAGGCGCTCGGCGATGCGGCGGAGGTCACCGCGGAGCAGCTGGCCGGGGCGCTGCGCGCGGGTGTGGACGCGGTCGCCGCGCTGGGCGGCGCGGCGCCCGGTGACAAGACGATGCTGGACGCCCTGGTGCCGGCCGTCGGGGCGCTGGGCGGTCCCGGGTCCTTCGGGGCGGCACGCGAGGCCGCGGCGAAGGGGGCGCTGGACACAGTGCCGTTGCGGGCGCGCAAGGGCAGGGCCAGCTATCTGGGCGAGCGCAGCATCGGTCACGAGGACCCCGGTGCGGCCTCCTCGGCCCTGCTGGTCGGCGCGCTGGCGCAGGTGGCCGGGGCATGAGCGGCGGCAGCGAACACGGGGCGGTCGGCATCGTGCTGGTCTCGCACAGCGCGGCCGTCGCCGAGGCCGTGGCCGAACTGGCGAAGGGGCTCGCGGGAGGCGGCGGCACGGTCCGGGTCGCGGCGGCCGGAGGGACCGCCGACGGCGGTCTCGGCACCAGCTCGGAACTGGTCACGGCGGCCGCGCACACGGTGGACCGGGGGGCGGGTGTGGCCGTCCTCGCCGACCTCGGCAGCGCGGTCCTGACCGTCAAGGCCCTCCTCGCCGATGGCGACGAGCTCCCCGGGAACACGCGCCTCGTCGACGCCCCCTTCGTCGAGGGCGCCGTGGCCGCCGTCGTCTCCGCCTCGACGGGCGCCCGTCTGGACGAGGTGGAGGCCGCGGCGGCGGAGGCGTACGCCTACCGCAAGGTGTGAGACTCCGGCCGGGGAGGGCCGCCGTCGCCGCCGCCGCCCGGCAACCCGCCCCGGCCGGGGCCGGCCTGATGCCCCGGCCACGACGGAGCCGCGCCGGGCGGAGGGCCCGCGGCTCCCGGCCGTGTCGCGATGGCAGCCCCTCCTCCTCGGCCGCGACGAGGCGCGAGGCCCGCTCACGCGGATGCGTCCGTGACGACGGCAGCACGGCCTCCGGCCCGAAGGCCCGGCGGGAATCACGGCCCGGCGGGGGCGGTGACCCCATGGCGTGCCGCCCCGGCAGCCGGCTCGCCGGGGCGGTCGGCCCGCGTCCCGGCACCGGCACCGGTGGTGGCGGTGGGGGCGGCCGCGGCCTGCTCCTGATCTCCCAGTTCACGCGGCGTTGGGGCACTCGCCACACCACCGAAGGTAAGATCATCTGGGCCGAACAGCCCTTGCCCGGCCTGTGAGCGCACTCCCCCCCCCGCCGCGCGGAAGCAGGCGCCGCACCGGCGGTGCCTGCGCCCGTCGGGCGGCCGTCCCCGGCCGCCTCCGCCCGGGGCGCGAGCGGGGAGAGGGCGGGGAACGGCGGACCCCGGTCGGTGCCGGGCCGGCACTTCAGTGGCCCCGGTCGACCCACTCCTGAAGGTGCGGGGACTCGGCGCCGATGGTCGTGGAGCCACCGTGCCCGGTCCGTACGACGGTCTCCGGCGGCAGGCTCAGCAGCCGGTCGCGGATCGAGTCGATGATGGTCGGAAAGTGTGAGAACGAACGGCCCGTGGCGCCGGGACCGCCCTGGAAGAGGGTGTCTCCGGTGAACACGGTCCCGAGGGAGGGCGAGTACAGGCACACCGCGCCGGGTGCGTGCCCGGGCGTGTGCAGCACCGTCAGCTCCGTGCCCGCCACCGCGATCACCTGACCGTCCGTCAGTTCGCCGTCGGGTGCCCGGTCGGGGTGGGTCTGCTTCCACAGCGGCAGATCGTCGCCGTGCAGCAGCACGGGTGCGCCGGTACGGGCGGCCAGCGCGGGAGCGGCGTCGATGTGGTCGTTGTGCGCGTGGGTGCAGACGACGGCGCGCAGCGTCCGGCCGCCGAGGGCCCGGGCGATCGCGTCGGCGTCGTGGGCGGCGTCGATGACGACGGCCTCGGAGTCGTCGCCGACGATCCAGACGTTGTTGTCGACGTCCCAGGTGCCGCCGTCCAGCGAGAAGGTGCCGGAGGTGACGATGTGGTCGACGCGGGCGGCCATCAGAACACCACCACGGAACGCAGGACGTCGCCGCCGTGCATCCGCTCGAACGCCTTCTCCACCTCGTCCAGTGCGATCGTCTCGGTGACGAAGGACTCCAGGTCGAGCCGGCCCTGGAGGTGGAGGTCGATCAGCATCGGGAAGTCGCGCGAGGGCAGGCAGTCCCCGTACCAGGAGGACTTGAGCGATCCGCCGCGGCCGAAGACGTCCAGCAGCGGCAGTTCCAGCTTCATGTCCGGGGTCGGCACTCCGACCAGGACGACCGTGCCCGCCAGGTCGCGGGCGTAGAAGGCCTGCTTGTACGTCTCCGGGCGGCCGACCGCCTCGATCACCACGTCCGCGCCGAAGCCGCCGGTCAGCTCGCGGATCGCCTCGACGGCGTCGGTCTCCCTGGAGTTGACCGTGTGGGTGGCGCCCATCTTCCTCGCGGTCTCGAGCTTGCGCGGGTCGATGTCCACGGCGATGATCCTCGCGGCCCCGGCGAGCCGGGAGCCCGCGATCGCCGCGTCCCCGACGCCACCGCAGCCGATGACGGCGACGGTGTCGCCGCGCCCCACGTTGCCGGTGTTGATGGCGGCGCCGATGCCGGCCATCACCCCGCAGCCGAGGAGTCCCGCCACCGCCGGTCTCACCGACGGGTCGACCTTGGTGCACTGCCCGGCCGCCACGAGCGTCTTCTCGGCGAAGGCGCCGATGCCCAGTGCCGGGGACAGCTCGGTGCCGTCGGCCAGCGTCATCTTCCGGCTCGCGTTGTGGGTGTTGAAGCAGTACCAGGGACGACCGCGCAGGCAGGCCCGGCACTGGCCGCACACGGCCCGCCAGTTGAGGATCACGAAGTCGCCGGGGGCGACGTCGGTCACCCCCTCCCCCACCTCCTCCACGATGCCCGCGGCCTCGTGGCCGAGCAGGAAGGGGAAGTCGTCGTTGATGGCGCCCTGCTTGTAGTGCAGATCGGTGTGGCACACTCCGCAGGCCTGCACCCGTACCACCGCCTCGCCCGGACCGGGGTCCGGGACGACGATCGTCTCGATCCGCACCGGTTCGTTCCTGCCCGGGGCGACGACACCGCGTACTTCCTGCGTCATGGGTGCAAGCCTTCCGTGAACCCGGTGCGCACACCGGGCCGTCCGAGTGATCCCAAGAATCCGTATCACGGATTTCCGCGCGCCACAGGCCGATACGCGGCGGCGCACGGACGCGAACGGGGCCCCCGCACGGTTGCGGAGGAGGAGGGCGGGAAAGCAGTGCTCGCACATATGATCTGCTGCCATGAGGGCGTACGCGAGGGGATCCGGGAGCGACGGCCGCCCGCCGTCCGCTCTGCGGGCCTGCGTGCCGGCCGTCCTGGTGCTGCTGACCCTCCTGGGTGCCTCTCCGGCGCACACGGGCGCGCACGCTTCGGGCGGGGACGCGGGGCACGCGCCGGCGCGGTCCCTCGGCCGGGTCCTTGAGCCCGCGCCCGCGCGGCTCTCCGCTCCTCCGGTCCCGTGGCAGCCGTACGCGCCCGCCGGCGCCGGGCGCCCGGCGTCACCGGCCGTCGCCGCGCCGGACGGCGCGCACGGCTGGGAAGACGACGGCAGCTCGTGCCACGGCGACGCGGGGCAGCCCGCGCGGGCCGTGCTGCCGGGCCCGGTGGGACCCCTCGCCGCGACCGCGCCCCCGTGCGGCGTCCAGCCCGTGCACAGCGCGGGCGGTGCGGGGATCCGCGGACCCTCCAGCGAGGCGCCCTCCCGCGTCGACCTGCACCTTCTCCAGATTCAGCGCACCTAGCCCGGTACCGCCTGTTCGGCCCCGAGACGCACCTGTCCGTGCGTCTGTCCACCCGGTGTTCCCTATACAGACAAGGGCTTTCCCATGGGCTCCGCCAAGACGAACAAGAGCAGCGGCACCAAGAACTCCCCCAAGCGGTCGGCGGCCAACGACCGCCGGGCGAAGATCGAGGAGGCGCGCCGGCTCGAACGCGCCCGCGAGCGCCGTATGCGCGTCATCACCATCGTCGCCTCGGCGGCGATCGTCACCGCCCTGGCCGGCGGTGTCTGGTACTTCCTCAGCGAGGACAAGAAGCAGGAGCAGGCGGCGGCCGCGGCGCGGGACGCCGACATCAAGGGGGTGAAGACCTGGAAGGACCTCACCCAGAACCACGTCTCCAAGCCCGTCGACTACCCGATGAACCCGCCGGTCGGCGGCGACCACAACCAGGTCTGGATGAACTGCGACGCGGACGTCTACGCCAAGGAGATACCGAACGAGAACGCCGTGCACTCCCTGGAGCACGGCGCCGTGTGGGTCACCTACAACGACAAGGCGGCGGCCGCCGACGTCGAAAGGCTGAAGAAGCGCGTGTCGGCCACGACTTATTCGCTGATGAGTCCCGTGCCGGACCAGGACTCCCCGATCGTGCTCAGTGCCTGGGGCGCGCAACTGAAGGTCGGCGCCGCGTCCGACAGCCGTGTCGAGGCGTTCTTCGACAAGTACGTCCAGGGCAAGCAGACCCCCGAGCCCGGTGCGGCCTGCACCGGCGGGCGCGACGCGTGAGCGCGGCCATCACCCTGCGGCGGCTGGCGGTGGCCGGTGCGCTGGTCGCCGCACTCGTCGCGGGCCTGCTCGGCTATGTGGCGGGGGCCCGCGGCGACACGGCGGACCGGACCCCGCCGCAGGCCCCGAACGCCTCCGACACCGGTTTCGCCCGTGACATGTCGGTCCACCACCAGCAGGCCGTCGAGATGTCCTTCATCGTCCGGGACCGCACGGACGACGAGGAGGTGCGGCGGCTCGCGTACGACATCATCAACACCCAGGCGAACCAGCGGGGGATGATGCTGGGCTGGCTGGAGGCCTGGGGCGAGCCGAAGAGTTCGGGGCGGCCTCCCATGGAGTGGATGGACGGTCACCGTCACACCGCGCCCCGTGACGGCGCCCTGATGCCCGGCATGGCGACCGACGCGGAACTCGACGGGCTGCGCGCCGCGAAGGACGAGGACGCGGAGGTGCGCTACCTGCGGCTGATGACCGCCCATCACACCGCGGGGGCCGAGATGGCCTCGGCGGCCGCGGAGCAGGCGGCCAGCGAGGAGATCCGTACGCTCGCGGCCGGGATGGCGCGCGCCCAGGAGTCCGAGATCACGCTGATGGCGGACATGCTCGGCGAGCGCGGCGCGAAGGCTTGAGCCGGCCCGGCTGAGGGCGGCGTGGCGCGGGGCGGGCCCCTCTCAGGAGGGGCCCCGCCCCGCCGCCTGGATCTGCTCGTACACATGGGCGCAGCTCGGCGAACCGGGGGTCGGCGCGGGTGCGCAGCTGGTCCCGCTCGTCGGGCAGGTCGATCCTCAACAGCTCCCGCACGACGGTGGGTGAGCCCGGCAGGATCAGCACGCGCTGCCCCAGGTAGACCGCCTCGTCGATGTCGTGCGTGACGAAGAGGACGGTCACGCCGATGGGGTATGTGCACACCGACGGCCGGCTGTTCCGGCTCGGTCCCCGCGTCCTGGGGCCCGGGTACGCCTGTACGAGAAGATCCTCGCCGGCAACTTCGCGCCCTGGGTTCTGGACCTCGGGTTGTCCGTGGAGAGGACCGGGGACCGCGGTGTGCTGCTGCGGCTGCCGTGGTCGGACCGGCTGGCGCGCGAGGGCGGGGGCCTGTCGGGCCAGGCCCTGATGGCTGCCGCCGACACCGCCACCGTCATCGCGGTGTCCGCGGCCCGCGGCGGCTTCGTCCCGATGACCACGGTGCAGCAGTCCACGACGTTCCAGCGCGCGGTCACCGGCAGCGACGTACTGATCGAGGTGTTCCTCACCAAACTCGGCCGCCGCATGGCCTTCGCCGACATCACCATGACGCCGGAAGGGTCCGCGGAGGCCGCCGCCCGCGCGTCGACGGTCTACGCGCTCCTCGGCTGAGGCCCGACCGCGGTGGGCCCGCGTCCGGCGGCGGAGCACCGGTCGCGCCGGGCCCAGCGGGCCGGGCCGGTCGCGCTGACCGCGTGGACCGCGTGGATCAGGTGACGGCGAGCACGGTGGCCGCCGTGATCACGACCATCGCGGCCGCCATCTCGCGCATCGCCTTCCGTACGCTGTCCCCCGCCCACTGCCCCTCGGCGATCTCGGCCATGCGCGGCTCCACCCGCCTGCGGGGCACCCGGGGGAAGGCGATCCGGTGCAGTTTCGCCGAGTGCAGCAGGGCCACCAGTCCGCTCGTACGGTCGTCCGGCTCCTCGCCGTTCAGTACCACCGCGTCCAGCCGGGCCCGCAGCTCCCGCTCCACCGACCCGTCGGCCTCCGGGTAGCGGTGGACGGGGAACATGCCGAGCCTCCGGTGCTCCTCCTCCCGCACCAGACCCCGTTCGCACAGGCTCTCGACGGTGGCACGCACGGCCCTGGGCTGTTCCTCGGAGAGCCACTGGACGACCTTGCCGCCGCCGTTCTTCCGCGCGGTCCAGTCCGCGATCCGTTCCAGCCGGACGTCCAGCAGGGCGACGCCCGTCGGGGAGGGGTCGGGGACCTCCAGCCGTCCGGCGGAAACCGACACACGCCCGGCCAGGACCAGTTCCAGCAGGGTGCCGCCGGCGACCGCCCAGGCCGCGTGCTGCCGCTCCTTGGCCTGGCCGGACTCGTCGTCCAGCGACAGCAGCATGATCTCCTCGCCCAGTGTGACGGGCACGTCGGCTCCTCTCCTCGTCGGCCACTGAGGAGGACGGGTGAACGACCTCAGTGGTTGCCGCGGCCGGGCCGGGGGGAACCCCCGCGGCTCCCGGGCTCGGCGCGGAACCGGGCGATCGGCGCGGTGAGGCTGATCCACCCGGAGGTGGCACCGTCCCACACATACCCGTCGCCGTAGTACCGCGGGGTGAGGTATTCGAACTCCTGGCTGCCGCCGATCATGTGGTCCAGGGCGTCGAGGTAGGTGAGGACGTCCTCCCGGCCGCCGAGGGGGCCGTTGCGTATGCGGTCCCGGGTCTCGATGTACGCGAGTTCGTGCCGCTCGGCCAGGCCGCACACCCGGTTCACGGCCTGCTGAAGGCTCAGTCCGTCGTGTGCGCGCACCACACGGACGGCGTTCATGGTGTCGTGCAGGGCGTGCTCCTTGCGCCAGGACAGCACGTCGTTGATGAGGATCATCTGGCGCACCGCGTGCCGGTGCAGGGCGACGACGTCCGGGTCCGAGTGGAGCGAGGTCGCGTCCACGCCGGCGCCGTACTCGGTGAGCAGCAGGATGAAGGGAAAGCCGAAGCTGTCCACGCGCACGCTCAGATAGGAGTCGAGGTCGGGCACCGTCTCCGTCGAGCGGTACGACAGCTCCGCGCCGCTCGCGCGCAGGTTGGCCTCCAGGCTGTCCCTGAACCGCCGCACCTGCGGCTCGGCCAGCCCCGGGGTGATGCGGCGCCACAGATCGCCCGCTGCGCGGCTGTAGGGGAAGTCGTCGTCCGGGGCGGCCTCGGGCCCGAAGGAAGCCATGATCCTGGCGAAGGCGGCGCGGGCCCGGTCGTGCCCGGAGCCCACCGCGCCGCGGTCCGCCCCGGCGTCGTCGACGACGGTGGCGAACTGGTAGAAATCGGCTATGTCGCGGGCGCGTTCCTCGGTGGCGGCGGGCACGGTGAGCGAGCCGTAGAGACCGTTGCGCTGCCGGAGGAAGGCCAGCAGTGCCCGCTCGTCGGCGAAGCAGTCGCCGAGCATCCGGCACACCCAGGCGTTGGACTGGAACTCGATCTGGGCGGCCTTCGGATGGTAGGCCACCGGCAGCAGTCTGGGCAGTTCGGGTATGTGGAACTCTTCCTCGGTCCCGTCGCCGCTGAGGACGGCCGGGGCCGTCCCGACGAGCGGAAGCGCCGCGGGAGCGGTCGTGGTACGAGGACGCGTGATGCCGGCCATGGTCGCTCCTGACGTTCTGGTGCCGGGGTTCTGGGTCGAATGGGTCACGAGACCCGTGCGCAGAGGCTCCGGGCCAGTCTTCGCATCGTCGCGGTGACCGCCGGCGGGAAGGGGGCCCGGCCGAGAACGGCCAGCGCCATCCTGTGGCGGTCGGTGATCATACGTTCCACCTCCTGACGGGCGCCAGTCTCCTCGAGTACCGCCCGTACCGCGCCGGCTTGCCGCTCGTCGAGCGCCTGATCGCCCACCAGGTCTTCCAGGAGCCGGAGTTGGGAAGGGGAGGCCCGTTCGGCCGCGATGGCCATCAGCACCGTGTGCTTGCCCTCCCGGAGGTCGTCGACCACGGGTTTGCCGGTCTTCAGCGGGTCGCCGAAGACACCGAGGAGGTCGTCGCGGAACTGGAACGCCTCGCCGACGGGAAGGGCGAAGTCGGTGCAGGCCTCGGTGGTGGCGCTGTCCGCTCCGGCCAGCACCGCGCCGAGGTGCAGCGGGCGTTCGACGGTGTACTTGGCCGTCTTGTAGCGGGCGATGGCCAGGGCACGGGCGAACTCGCCGCCCTCCGCGCCGCCGTCGCCGAGCAGGTCGAGGTACTGACCCAGCATCACCTCGGTGCGCATGGCATCCAGTACGGCGGTCGCCGCGCGCTCCCGGTCGTGGGCGAGGCCCGCGGTGTGGAGGAGTTCGTAGGACCAGACCAGGGTCAGGTCCCCCAGCAGTACGGCGGCGTTGCTGCCGAAGCGGTCGGCGTCACCCCGGCCGCCCTGCCGGCGGTGGATGTCCGCGAGCGCCCGGTGCACGCTCGGCTGTCCCCGCCGGGTGGCGCTGCCGTCCATGACGTCGTCGTGGATCAGCGCGAACGCGTGGAAGAGTTCCAGGGACGCCGCCGCCCGGAGGACGGGGTCCAGGTCTCCCTCTCCTCTTCCCGCGTACCAGCCGCAGACGCACAGCACCGGCCGGATCCGTTTGCCGCCGGCGAGGACGAAGCCGCGCAGGGTCCCGATCGCCGCCGAGAGCGCGGGAGTGTCCGCGTCACGGAGTTTGGCGTCGAGGAAGCCGGCCAAGACCGCGTCGACGGCGACGCGGATCTCCGACGTGTCGATCGCCGGCGCGTCGATCGACGAAGGGTGGTCCCCCTCATGCGTCAGCAGAGAAGCGGATGAACTTAAGACCCCCATGAAGCCCCCTGCCCCGACGGCCGTGCCCGGCACGTACCGACCTCACGCGCCCGCGCGCGAACGGCGCACCGACGACGAACTTCTGGGCACAGCGCACGCCAGGCGCACGTGTCATATGCCCGTGAACAACAGTCTGAGCCTTCACTCGTTGAGGGCTGCACAAACTAACGGATCAGTAAAGGCGGAGCCTCCGTCACGAAGGCAAAAGGTAAGGCGCTTCGCCCCGTAACACCCGATCTGCCCCTGAGGCGGGGACCGTCCCGGCGCTGCCGGACTCGCTGCCGGGCGGGCAGCCGGAGGCGGCGGCCCGCGCCGCCTCCGGGTACCGGCCCCGGGCCGGGAGGCGTTCCGGTGCCCGTCGCCCCGCCGGACCGGCCCCGGGCCGGGGCATCCCACCGGTTCCACGGGCCCGGCGCGCTCACGGCGGGTCCTGGGAAAGCGGGGAGGCGGCCCGCTCCGCGTCGCCCGTCCCCCTGGCGGCCGCGACACGGGTGGCCGTGACACGGGTGGTCGTCGCCGGACACCGCCCTGGTCGCCCCACCGCCCGGCGGATGCGGGCGCGTCGGGGGCGGCGCGCACCGTACTCCCGGCGTGCGGAGCCGTACTCCGAGCGGACGCTCCCCGACTCCGAGCCCACGAAGCCGAACCGCCGGCAGCCGCTCCCCGACTCCGAGCGGGCGGGGCAGTGACCGCGGCCGTGGGTGTGGCCGTGGCCGGGAGCGGAGCCCACGGCGTGTCGCGAGAGTCGCGCCGTCCGCCCGCCGGGCGGGACTCCCGCGTCACGCCCTACGACTCACCGGTCAGCGGGCGCGGCGGCAGCCCGGCCGCGGCCAGTTCGTCACGGGCCCGGACGGCCAGCGAGTCGGCACCGCAGCGGATGGCGCGCTCGACTCCGCGGTAGAGGTACTCGGCGGCCTCGGAGAGCCGCCCGGCCCGCCGCAGGGCCACGCCGAGATCGACTTCGACACAGGCGAGGTCGTAGGCCGACGGCGACTGCTCCAACTGCGCGACCGCGCGCTCCAGCAGTCCGACGGCCTCGGCGCCCTCGGTCAGCCGTGCCGCGACGTGCAGGGCCTGACCGACGGCGGTCTCCGTGCCGAAGCGCACGGCACGCCGCAGGGTCTCCTGACCGAGTTCCCGGGCCCGTTCGGGATCGGCGGCATGGGTGGCGAGCGCGTACTGCGACAGCCACGCGGACCACACGGGGTTGTGCGATCCGGAGATGTCGAGCCTGCGCCCGTTGTCCGAGAGGCACTCGGCGGCCTCCTTGGCCATGCCGCGGGCGAGCAGCAGCCGGCCGCGTACGGTCCGGGCGTCGGGCACGGTCACCGCCGGCGGGAAGGGCTCGGTGAACCCGTAGCGCTCGCTCAGCTCCTCGGCCGCATCGATCCTGCCTCGGGCGAGCAGGATCTCCGTCAGCGCCCCGACCGCGTCCCAGTGCACGGGGGCGCCGCGCCCCACGCGTTCCGCGAGGCTCAGCCCGGCGCGGGCGAAGTCCTCCGCGTCGGCGAGCCGCCCGGTGCGGTACTCGGTGTAGCCGAGGAAGGTGTAGCTGACCGCCAGCGGCGCCCCGCGCCATCCGTGGCGCTCGAACTCGGCGATGCCCTCGGTAAGAAGGGCCCTGGCGCGGTCCGGCCGGTCGCAGGCGAGGAAGGTGAGGGCCGCCACCGAGGGGGCCTCGAAGCCCCAGTTCTCGTCGTCGGTCCAGCCCATGCCACGCGCGACGGCGCGTTCCGCGTGGTCCAGGGCGGTCTCCGCCGGTTCTCCGCGCATCACGGCGTCCCAGCCGCGCAGCGCGAGCAGGCAGCGTTCGGTGCGGTTGCGGCCGGTGAGCCGTTCGGTGAGACGCTTCAGTTCCTGGGAACGGGCCGGGGCTTCGGCCTCGTCCAGCGTGGAGAAGACACCGACCAGGAAGCGCTGGGCGTGCAGCCGCAGCGCCATCGCCGGGTCGGCGGTCGCAGCGGCCTCCTGTTCGACCACTTCCAGTGCCTCGCCGGGGCGGCCGCCGTATCCCAGGGCCAGCGCGAGGCGCAGGACGACCCCCTCGCGCAGTTCCGGGTCGAGGGCGGGTTCGGCGAGGGCCTCGCGCAGGTGGCCGACCCTGGCGGCGGGGTCCTGGACGAGGGCCGGGTGGCCGAGTTCGTACAGCACCATGGCCCGTTCCTCCCTGGAGGGAGGTTCCTGCAGCGCCCGGATGAGGCATCGGCGGGCCGCGTCGGGGGCGCCCGTGCGCAGCAGTTCCCGTGCGGCGTAACGCAGTTGCTGCACGACCCGGTGGTCGTCCTCGGGGTGGGTCTCCAGCAGGTGGCGCGCGGCGGCGGTGGGCCCGCGCCCGGAGTCGATGAGTTCCCACGCCACTTTGCCGTGCAGGGCGACCCTTATCGCCGCGGGTATGGCCCGGTACACCGCCTCGGCGATCAGCGGGTGGGTGAACTCCAGTGTCCTCTCCCCTCCGTCGGCCTTGAGGATGCGCGCCTTGCGCAGCCGCTTGGCCGCGGCCAGCGCCGCCTCGGGGGTGAGGGCCGACACGGAGGCGGCGAGCCCCATGGATGCCTCGGCGCCCAGCAGAGCGGCGGCCCAGGCGAGGCGTACGGCGTTGATGCCCAGCGGCTCCAGCCGCTCCAGCACCCCGCTGCCACGGGTGGTGGCCGCCATGTTCCGCAGCAGGGGCGCCTGTTCCTGCGAGGGAACCATGCCCCGGTCGCGGGCCTTCGCGGCCAGCTCGACCGTCTCGAAGGGGTTTCCGCCGGTGACGACCCAGGCCTCGTGGCAGAATTCCTGGTCCGCCTCCGCGCCCAGGGCCTCCTTCATCAGGGTGGTCACGGCGGCGGAGGACAGCGGCGCGAGGTCGAAGGGGCGGACGCGGCTGCGTCCGACCGCCTCGGCCAGGTCCGCGCCCTCGGCCGGCAGCGCGTCGGGGCGGTAGGCCACGATGAGCAGCACCGGGTACTCCTGGACGCGGGAGGCGAACGAGGCGACCCAGGCGAGGGATTCCGCGTCGGCCCAGTGGACGTCGTCGATCACGACGACCAGCGGACCGCGCTGGACGGCTATGTTCGCGAGCACCCGGTCGAGGCCGTCGCGCACACCCGGCGGATCGGGTGCCACCCCGTCCTGTGCCGGGCACAGCCCGACACAGGGGCCGACGATGCCGAAGCGGTCGCCCAGCAGTTCGGCCCGCTCACGTTCGGGATAGGAGGTGAGCAGTGGCCGGAAGAGCTGCTGGACCACGTGGAAGGCGGCGTTCTGCTCGCGCTCGCCACCGCGGCCGAACAGCACGGTGCAGCCGCGGCGGACGGCCATGCTGCGCACCTCGGTCACCACGGTCGTCTTGCCCGCGCCCGCGGGACCGGTGAAGGCGAGGAGTCTGCCGCGCGGCGTCTCGCCGGGGGTGGCTCCCCCTTCGGGGCGGCCGACCAGTTCGTCCAGGGCCGTCTGGGCGGCGACTATCTCGGAGTCGCGTTCCAGCAGCCTGCGGGACGACCGCGCGGCGCGCGCCACCGCCCCGGTGATCGGCGCCTCAGGTGTGCCGGGCCCGTCCTGCACGCTCATTCGCGAAGTCTATCTACGGGTCCGTCACGGAAGAGAAGGGTGTTGGCCAACAATCTTATTTCGCCGACGAGTCCGGAAACAGCCGCCTAGAATGCGCCACAGCGCCTTCGGACTTGAATGGCCGTCAGTGTCCGAAGGCGACTGTGCGTGTGCCGCGTGGTGCTGCGTGTGCTGCGGGTCCGTCGGGTTCGCCGGTCCGTCGGTCCGTCGGGTTCGCGGGTCCGTTACGGCAGGTTGCGGGCCATGACGACGCGCTGGACCTGGTTGGTGCCCTCGTAGATCTGGGTGATCTTGGCGTCGCGCATCATCCGCTCGACCGGGTAGTCA
>NZ_JAAAXQ010000104.1 GCF_009916105.1 Streptomyces sp. GC420
CTCCCGCGGGAACCGCCCGGCCTCATCCACCTCCGCCGCGAACGGAGCGATCTTCGCCTCGGCCAGCGCACGCACCGACTCCCGGAGCATCTCGTGCTCCTCAGACGGCCGGTACAGGTCGAAATCCTGGTTCATGGGTGAGACTCCAGCTCCACTCGAACGCTTATGGCACTCAGTACCCTCAAGTATGCACACTGAGTGCCATGACTCCAGACCGATGCTAGGTTCCCCTCCATGAGCGAGGCACCCAGCAGCAGCCAGGAACCAGAGGCGTCCGCCATCAGGCCCCCGATGCGTGACGCCCTGGTCGCGGCGGCGTTCCGGCTCTTCCTGGAGCGCGGCTACGAGCAGACCACCGTCGACGACATCGTGGCGCTCGCCGAGGTGGGACGGCGCTCCTTCTTCCGCTACTTCCCGTCCAAGGAGGACGTGGTCTTCCCCGACCACGAGCGGTGCCTCGCCGAGATGACGGAGTTCCTTCGCTCCGGGAGCGACCAGGAGGAACCGGTGCAGCGGGTCTGCGACGCGGCGCGGCTGGTGCTGCGGATGTACGCGGACAACCCGACCTTCTCGGTCCAGCGCTACCGCCTCACCAAACAGGTCCCGGGCCTGCGGGCCTACGAGCTGTCGGTGGTGTGGCGGTACGAGCGGGCACTCGCCGAGTACCTCAGGGCCCGTTTCTGCGGCAGGCGCGACGGCACACTGCGCGCCGACGTGATCGCCGCCGGCGTGGTCGCCGCGCACAACAACGCGCTGCGCTCGTGGCTGCGCTCGGGAGGGCGGGACGACGCGGAGGCGGCCGTCGACCACGCGCTCGGATACGTGCGCAGCACCTTCGGCCCGCCGGAGGGCGAGGCCGGGACGGAGCAGCCACCGGAACCCGAGGAGGACATCGTGGTGCTGGTCGCCCGGCGGGGAGCGCCGATGTGGCGCGTCGTCCAGGAGATCGACTCGGCCCTGCGCAAGGAGGGCTGAGCCCCGCGCCAGGGCGGCCGGACTCCCCCACCCCTCAGAAAGGGAACTGAGTGCCTTTACTTGTGGCACTCAGTGCCATACTCTGGCCGGGTGCGCGGCGCTCCGCGCACATCAGATTCCGGCCGAGTGCAGGGAGATGACATCGTGTTCCACCGAGGGACCGGAACCGCGACGAGCACGCTCGGCGCGGACACGACCGAGAACCGCTTCGCTTCCGGCATCCGCACGCAGGGTGAGCACGCCGCCGACGCGCCGGCCCTGGAGGGCCTGCGCTTCCAGCGCTGCCGGTGGTGCGGCACCGCGACCTTCAACCGGCTGCTCTGCCCGGTCTGCTCCTCCAGCGATCTGCGCACCGAGATCAGCGAGGGCAAGGGCGTCGTACGCCGGTCCACGGTCCTGCACCGCAACACGCCGTCTGCGCGCAACGAGTCCCTGATCGAGATGGCCGAGGGCTTCACCGTGCGCGGCAGGGTGCTGGGCGCGCCCGCGGCCGTCCGCCCCGGCGACCGCGTCCACCTCTCCAGCGCCGAGGACCCCGTGCGCCGGGAGCCCGTCTTCCAGCTCACCGACGGTCCCTACCGCGGCTGGCTCTGAGTCTCCGGTCCACCACCCGGCGGGACCTGGGTGCGGCAACGTGCGGTGTCCCGCGCGGGACGGAACAGCGGCCCGGGGCCGGGCCGCGGCGGATCCGAGCGCGCCCGCGACTCGTCAGGGCGGGCCCGTCACTCCTCCGGACGGGTGGCCACCACCATCCGGCAGCGCGGGCTGCCGTCCGGCCTCCGGCCGAACTCGGGCAGCGCGTGGAGCTCGACCGTGAAGCCTGCCCGGAGCAGTTCCTCCCGTGCCCCGGAGAGCCGGAACGGGCGGTAGTACATCACGAACGGGGGCCGCCAGAGCAGGTTCCGCACGTGCATCGCGGTGTCGAAGGCGAGCAGGACCCAGTACAGCGGCGAGCTCGGCGGGGACGGGGCCACCAGCGGGAAGGCGAAACGGCCGCCGGGCCGGAGCACCCGGTGGACCTGGGAGAACAGCACCGGCCACTCCCCGGGCAGGAAGTGGCCGAACGCGCCGAGGCTCACCACCAGGTCGAAGGCGGGCCCGAAGGGCAGCGCCCGGGCATCGGCGCGCACCCAGTGCACGCCCGGCGGCCCCGGCACCCGGCCCGCGCGCTTCCTGCCCTCGGCGAGCATGCCGGCACTGAGATCGACACCGACGGCCCGCTCCGCGCACACCCGGCGCAGCACGTCCATGCCCGCACCCGTGCCGCAGCACAGGTCGAGCCCACGTTCGAAGGGCCCGAGAGGACGCAGCGCACGGGTCATGGCGTCCAGCACGGAGTCCGGGGTGCGGAACGGGGTGTGGTCGAACTTGGGCGCGAGCAGGTCGTAGCCGCGCTCGACGGACGACAGAGCCTGCACGGCGAGCTCACGGAGCGTCGGCCCCTCGGAAGTGAACATCACCGCCAGCATAGGGGCAGGTCCGCGGTGGCGGGGAACCGCTCCGGCACCCCGGATCGTTGTCCGGCTGCCCGCCCGGGCGACGGCCCGGGCGGGGTGTGCCCTCGCCGGGGACAATCCCCGGGCCCCTCCCCGCGGCTTTCCCGGTACTTCCCGGGGCCCTCCAGGCTCCCCCCGGATCGGACGGTGTCGATGACCGAGTTGGTGCCCGGCGGGAATCTGCCGCTGCCGGACGGTGCGCTCACACTCGAGGTGCACGGACCCTTCGACGTGTCCGCGCTGATCACCGGCGACGACGGGAAGGTCGGCGGCGACGAGGACTTCGTGTTCTACAACCAGCCCTCGGCACCCGGTGCCGTGCTGCGCTCCGGCACGATCGCCCTCGACCGGCGGCGGCTGCGCGCGGGGGCGAGCCGGGTCACCGTCGTCGTCAGTCCCGCCGATCCCGGAACGCCCCTGTCCCGGCTGCCGGCTCCGGCCCTGCGGGTCACGGGTCCCGGCGGGGGGCTGCTGGCGCGGTTCACCCCGCCGCGCCCGGCGCACGAGACCGTTCTCCTGCTGGCGGAGGTCTACCGCCGCGGCACCGGGTGGAAGCTGCGAGCGCTCGGCCAGGGGTACGCCAGCGGGCTGGCGGGAGTCGCGCGGGACTTCGGCGTCGAGGTGTCCGACGACGGCTCGCGCACCGGGGCACACGCTCAGCCCCCGGTCCCCGCTCGTGCGGTGGCCGCCGCTCATTCGGCGGCACCCGCTCACCGTCCGGCCGCCGCCCGTGCACCCGCGCGCACCGACACCCGTACGCCCGTCCAGCCCCTCGGCCCCACGGGCGAATTCGCCGGACTCGTCAACAGCCTACGGGCCAGGGCGGGTCTGCCGCGTCTGAGCGGCGACGAAAGGCTCGGCGCCGCGGCGCGGACGCACGCCGCGGGGATGGCGGCGCAGGGCCGCCTCGGCTCCACGGGTCCCGACGGTACGTCCCTCTACCAGCAGATCATTGCCTGCGGCTACGCGTACCTCACCCTCGCCGAGCACCTGGTCTCCGGCCCCAGGACCACCGCCGGCTTCCTGGACTTCTGCCTCGCCCGCGAGGAGAGGAGCCGCCCGGTCCACGACCCCTCGTTGCGCCATGTGGGCGTAGCACATGCGCTCGACGCCCGCTCCGGGGACATGTACTGGACGGCGGTATGGGCACAGCCGTTCGGCGCGGACGGACTGGCCAGGACCACGGCCGAGGTCGTCGCGCTGACCAACCGTGAACGGTCGGCGGCCGGCCTGCGGCCCCTCGCCGCCGACCCGCGGCTGGCCACGGCGGCCCAGGCGTACAGCGGCGACATGGCCGCCCGGGGCTTCTACTCCCACACCTCCCCGGAGGGACTCGAGCCCTGGGACAGGGCCAGGGCCGCCGGCTGCACCCACCGCGGGGTCGGCGAGAACATCGCGTGCGGCCAGCGCTCCGCGGCGGAGGTCGTGCGCGGCTGGATGGACAGCCCCGGCCACCGGGCCAACATCCTCAGGGCCGGCTTCACCCACATCGGCGTCGGATTCGCCGGCGGCGGCCCGGCGGGCACCTACTGGACCCAGCTCTTCGGCAAGGCCGACTGACCGCGCAACCTCCCCGGAGCGGGGGGCAATTGCCCACAGCTCGCTCAAATGTTCCGTCACCCGGGCTCACTTGACGTTGGGCCATTCCACGCGATTGGCTCCGGGCCAGCAAAAACCACACCTCGGCGCATCAATACCCCGCGATACGCCGGCCCCGGCATGCCCTCCCCTGCTTCCGCTCCGCTCCGCGCACAGCGAGGTGCCGCTCCACGATGAACCGCTCCTCTTCCTCGCCTCCCCCGCACGGCCCGTCCGGGCCGGGGCCCGGGAACCCGCGCCACCGCCCGAGACGTCTGCGGGCCGTCGCGGCCGCGGCGATCCTCTGCCTGTCGGCCGCGGGCTGTTCCGCCTCCGGTGGGGAGGCGCCGGCCGGGCCTGCCGGGGACGCCGTCGACGCCGCCCCGGCGGCGCGGGCGGGCACGCCCCGGATCAAGGTCGCGCTGATCACCCACGCCGGACCGGGCGACACCTTCTGGGAACTCGTGCACAAGGGTGCGCGGGCGGCCGCCGCGAAGGACAACATCGACCTCCGCCACTCCGGCGACCCGGACCCGTCCGCACAGGCGGACCTGGTCGGGAAGGCGGTCGACGAGAAGGTCGACGGCATCGCCCTCACCCTGGCCAAGCCGGAGGCGATGAAGAGCGCCGTCGCCCGGGCCAGGGCGGCGGGCATCGCCGTGGTCGGCCTCAACTCCGGTATCGACGCCTGGCAGGACCAGGGCCTGCTGGAGTACTTCGGCCAGGACGAGAGCGTCGCCGGCCGGGCGCTCGGGGACAGACTCGACGGTCTCGGCGCCGAGCACGCCCTCTGCGTCATCCACGAGCAGGGCAACGTCGCCGTCGAGGCGCGCTGCGCGGGGGTGAAGAAGGCATTCGAGGGCGAGACCGAGAACCTCTACGTCAACGGGGCGGACCTCGACTCGGTCGCCTCGGCCGTCGAGGACAGGCTCAGGCAGGACCCCGGTATCGACCAGGTCGTCACCCTCGGGGCGCCGTTCGCCCTGGCCGCGGTGAAGTCGGTGAGGGAGGCCGGCAGCGACGCGAAGGTCGCCACCTTCGACCTCGACGAGGACCTGGCCGAGGCGGTGGAGAACGGCGATGTGCAGTTCGCGGTCGACCAACAGCCTTTCCTCCAGGGCTATCTGGCGGTGGACGCCATCTGGCTGCACAGGTTCCACGGCCATGTGAGCGGCGGCGGAGTGGCCCCCGTGCTGACCGGTCCGGCGTTCGTGACCAAGGACAACGTCGCCCGCATAGCGGCGTTCGCCGGCAACGGAACGCGGTGACGGAAGGCCGCCCTCATAACGGCCCCGCCACAGATTCGGCTCCTCACGGTGCGTACGTTCACTTGTACGGATAGCATCCTGCGCACCCCACGCACCGCACCGGACACGCGCTCCCGTCCGTGTCCCCGTCCGTGTTCCGCCGGAGACACACACGCTTCACCCGCACACCGCTCCTCGCTCTTTCGCTCAAGGACGACGATGCCTTCACGGACAGGCGCACGGCGCCGTCTCGGCTCCATCCGTCTCTCGCTGGTCCTTCTGGCGCTGGTCCCCAGCGTCACCCTGGCGGCCATCTGGGGTGTGACAACCACTCAGATGATTTCCGAAGGACTGCGGCTGCGGACCCAGACCGGCCTGAGCAAGTCGACGGGGGCCATGGGCACCGACGCGACGCTCGCCCTCCAGCGGGAGCGGCGTCTGTCGGCCGAGTGGCTGGCCGCCTCCGAGTCCTCCGGCGTCTCCGGCGCGGCGGACGCCGCCGCCCGGGCCAGGGCCGCCCTCGACGACCAGCGGACCAGGACCGACGCGGCGGTCCTGCAACTGGTCGGGCAGCAGCACAAGATCCAGCAGGCCCCGGCCCGGATCAAGGAGCGGATGTATCCGGTCATCGCGGCCGTGGGAAGCCTCGAGTACTACCGCGGGCAGGTCGACGAGCCGACCGACATCACCCCCCGGCAGGCACTGGACCAGTACACCTCCATCGTCGACGACCAGCTCCACGCCTTCCGGGAACTGTCCCAGGTGGACGACGGGGATCTGACCTCCCGGGCGGAGCCGCTGGTCGCCCTGGAGCACGCGGCCGAACTGGTCTCCCAGGAGGACGCGTTGCTGGCTCTGGCCTGGGCGTGGGGCGGGCTCACCGAGGAGGAGCACACCCGTTTCGCGCAGTTGGTGAGCGCCCGGCGGTGGCTCATCGAGGACCAGGTGCTTCCGTCGCTGACGGGCGGCATCAAGACGGACGTCGACCGGATCCGCGAGAGCGGCCACTGGAGGACGCTGGAGTCGGTCGAGGACCAGGTGATCGCCGCCCGCCCGAAGGGCGACGACGGCTCGGGGGCGGTCGCCCTGCCGGACGAGGAGAAGCGGTGGCGGTCCGCGCTCGGTACGCTGACCTCGCAGTACTCCACGCTGATCCACCAGCAGACCGGTGCGCTGCTCGACCGCAGCGCCGAGGAGGCGCGCGGCCTGCTGATCACCGCCGCCGGCCTCAGCGCGGGCGGACTGGCGGCCCTCCTGCTGTCCGTGGTGCTGTCCTGGCGCATCGCCCGTTCACTCTCCCGGAGGCTGCGCGGTCTGCGGGAGGCCACGCTCCAACTGGCGGAGCAGCGGCTGCCGGACGTGGTCGCCCGGCTGGAGCGCGGCGAGACGATCGACGTGGACTCGGCCGCCCCCGCGCTGGACTACGGCACCGACGAACTGGGCGAGGTGGCCCAGGCGTTCAACAGCGCCCAGCGTACGGCGGTGCACACCGCGGTCGAACTCGCCGACACCCGGCGGGGCTTCCAGAAGGTGATCCTCGGCATCGCCAGGCAGACGCAGAACCTGGTCAACCGGCAACTCGGCAAGCTCGACGCGCTGGAGCGCGAACACCAGGATCCCAATGTCCTGGAGGGCCTGTACGAACTCGACTCGACCGCCAGCCAGTTGCGCCGGTACGAGGAGAACCTCGTGATCATCAGCGGCGAGCAGCCGCGCCGCAGCTGGAAGGAACCGGTCGCTCTGATCGACATTCTGCGCAGCGCGGTGGGAGAGGTCGCCGAGTACCAGCGGGTCGACGTGCACACCGACGAGGAGGTGTGGCTCGCGCCGCCGGCGGTGGCCGACGTGATCCACCTGCTCGCCGAGCTGATCGACAACGCGACGGTGTACTCGCCCGCGCCGAGCCCCGTGGGTGTGCGCGCCGCCCTGGTCGCTAGGGGCCTGGCCGTGGAGATCGAGGACCGCGGCCTGGGCATGTCCGAGGACGACTACGCGGCGATGAACGCCCAGCTCGCCGAGCCGCCGAAGTTCGACGTGGTGGCGCTGGCCGACGACCTGCGGCTGGGTATGTTCGTGATCGCCCGGCTTGCCACCCGGCACGGTGTCGCGGTCACGCTGCGGTCCTCTCCGTACGGCGGCACCACCGCGATCGTGCTGATCCCCCACGACATCGTGGTCCGCCAGTCACCCGGCACGGCCGGTTCCGGGGAGGCGCCGGACGACCGGGAGCCCGCGCCGGTCCCGGAGCAGCGCCGCGCCGCGCCGGCGGTCGCGGTACCGCCGGCCGACGCGACGACGGCTGCTGCGGCGACGGCGACGGCGAACGGCAGCAGGACGGCCGCGCCGGGAGCGACCGCCCCCGCGCCCGCGCCCTCCGCGGAAGGCGGCCTGCCCGGACCGCTGCCCCGCCGGATCCCGCAGACCAGCCTGGCCGCCGAACTGCGCGAGGAACCGCCGGCGCTCCGCGCGGAGCCCGAGGACGACGACCCCCTCGGTGACTTCTCCGCGGAGCGCGCCGCCTCGTCACTGTCCGGCTTCCAGCGCGGCACCCGGCAGGCCCGCGACACGCACGGGGAAACGGACGGTGACGTCCCGCGCCACGGCCCCGGCGGACCGGGCGACGCGCTCACCGGAGCCCCGGTCCCGTACACCGCCCCCGCCGATGCCACGGCCGCACAGACTCCGACTCCCCCCGCCGACCGCCGATGAAGGACAGAGAAATGACGCCCCGCACTCCCGCCACGGACAGCCAGCTCGACCAGCTGCTCACCGGACTGGTGGACCGAGTCGCCGATGTGAACCACGCCGTCGTCCTGTCGGAGGACGGCCTGGTGGTCAGCCGGTCCACCGCGTTCCTGCGCGACGACGCGGAGCGCCTCGCAGCCACCGCCGCCGGTCTGATGAGCCTCAGCCGCGGCGTCAGCGTCGACTTCCGCGGCGGCCCGGTGCTCCAGGCGCTCATCGAGATGAAGCACGGCTACCTCATCCTGACCTCCGCGGGGCCCGGCGCCCATCTGGCCGTGCTGACCAGCCAGGGAGCGGACGTCGGAGTGGTCGCCTACCAGATGAACATGCTGGTCAAGAAGATCGGCGAACACCTCAGTGCGGCACCCCGTGCCGACGTGACCACCGCGGCCGGCTACGGCGAGTGAGGTGAGCGGAAGCGACTCGGGCGGCCGTCTGGTACGGCCCTTCACGCTGACCGGCGGCCGCACCCGGCCGAGCCGCGCCGACTTCACGCTGATCACGCTGGTGACCGCGGTGGACCCGCAGCCCGTGAGCGGCGTCCGCACACAGCCCGAGCATGCCCGGATCCTGCGCCTGTGCCCCACCCCCACGGCGGTCGCCGAGCTCGCCGCCCACCTCGACCTCCCGGTCAGTGTGGTCGTGATACTGCTCTGCGATCTGCTGGAGGCAGGCCGGATCACCGTCCGCCCGCCCCGCCCGGTCTCACGGACCCGGGACCTGGACCTGCTGCAGAAAGTGAGGGACGGCCTTGGCCGGATCTGAAGACACCGCCGCCCGGGTGGATCCGGCGCCCGAGACGGTCAAGATCCTCATAGCCGGCGGATTCGGCGTGGGCAAGACGACCATGGTCGGCTCGGTCAGCGAGATCGTTCCCCTGCGGACGGAGGAACGGCTGACCCGGGCCGGCCTGGACGTGGACGACCTCTCCGGCATCGGCGAGAAGCACTCCACCACCGTGGCACTGGACTTCGGCCGCATCACGCTCGGCTCCGACCTGGTGCTGTATCTCTTCGGCACCCCCGGGCAGCAGCGCTTCTGGTTCATGTGGAACGACCTGGCCATCGGTGCGCTGGGCGCGGTCGTCCTCGTCGACGTGCGCCGGCCCGAGTCCAGCTTCGCCGCGATCGACTTCTTCGAGCGGCGCCGCATCCCCTTCGTGGTCGGCGCCAACGGCTTCCACGGAAAGCACCCGTACACCCCGGAGGCGATCCGCGAGGCCCTCGCCCTCCCCGAGGGCACCCAGGTCCTGCTCTGCGACGCCCGCGACCGTTCCTCGTGCCGCGACGTGCTCATCGCCCTCGTCGACCGGCTGATCGACGAGACCGCGCCCGGGTCGTCCCCGGGCGGGTCGCCAAGTCCGTGCTCAGCGTTCCCGACGACCAGGTCGCCGCGCGGGTGAACGTGAGCCCGTGGCTGGATACCAGGTGGCGCGCCATCCTCGCCCACCGCGGCGAGGTGAAACGCCATCGCGCGCTCCCGGCCATCCTGTCCCGCCTCCCTGCCGACGCCCGGCAACGGGTCCTCGCCACCGAGTGGTACATGCGTCCGGACACACGGCCCGTGCCGGGCCACCCGCGGGAACTGACCGCCTGGCCCCTGTCCGGGACCGCGGTGGAAAGGAGCCGACGGTGACGTTCCCGCTCGGCCGGCGAATCGGACGAGATCCGGCTCGCCCTCTGCCGCGACCGACTCGCCGTCCGACACGGACCGGGCGGCGAGACCCGGGCCGACGTCATCGACGCCTCGCGCCGGAGGGCTTTCCACCTGCACCCTCGGACTGGTCTCCCACGTCCTCCACGCATCCCAGGGCCCCCAGCGGTCTGGCAGGCGCATCCACGTCGTCGCCGCCGACCTCTGTACCGGCGCCGGTGATACGCCAGGGCCGCCCCCGCCGCGCTGCTGGATCACTTGGCGCAGGACGGCGTCACTCGCCACGAGCTGTACGTCAGCGAGAGCCCCACCCCTTGTACGAGTCACTCGGCTCCGAGCGAGATCCCGCGGTCATGTGTGTGATCCGATTCCCCAACGCGACCAACTGGAGTACCTCATGAGTCCGAGCCCGGACTGGCTGCCTCCCGAGCAATACGCCGAGACCCTGCCCAAGGCGACGGTGTTCGGCGCCGTGTTCTTCACCGACGAGCACGATCGCCCGGTGCAACTGCGGTCCGTGTACTCAATGGCGGTCCACCCCTGGCAATGGCCGGGAGGGACCATGGAGTCGGGTGAACGTCCGTGGGAGACGGCAGTGCGCGAGTGCGAGGAGGAGACCGGCCTCGTAGTGCCGGGGCCCCCTCGGCTCCTCGCGGCCGTCTTCAGCCTGCCCGGTGCGCAGTGGCCGTATGCCACGGCTGGTTACATCTTCAACGGCGGCCGGCTCAACGCCCAGCAGATCAAGGCCATCAGGCTCGACCCGGACGAGCACGACGAGGTTCGCGCGCTGTCGCTCCCGGAGTGGCTGCCGCTCATGCCGGAGAGGGACTTCGCCCGGCTGACGGCAGTGATGAACGCTCGCCGCACCGGCACGCCCGCGTATTTCGGCTCGTGGGACTGGGAGCCGTAGCCGACCCGCTCGCGGAAGCAGGTGCGTTCCGGGATGCTGCGGCCGGACCAGGCGCTCACTCGGCCGTCCTGCCAACTGCGGTCGCTCGGGGAGCCGCTGCCGGAGCCGTCCGGCGTTGGTGGCCGGACGGCGACCGGGGGCGCGGCCGATCGCCTCGGCCGGAGCAGCGCCCAGGTGTTCCAATGGCACCCCGCGCCCGGCCGGTCCCAGTTGTTGACCGGGTCACAGGGACGGGATCTCGTGAGGGCCATGCCTGGGGGATCACAGAAAGCCGCGGATCCGGTCCTCTCCTTCGCCGCACAGGACGCGTGGGAGGGGTGGCTGGAGGAGAACCACGAGGACGCCCCGGGGGTCTGGGTGAAGATCCCCAGAAGCGGCTCCGGACTCGTCGGCGTCGGCTGCGCGCAGGCACTGGAGTCGGCACTCTGCCACGGCTGGATCGACGGGCAGAAGAAGAAACTGGACGAGCAGCACTGGCTGCAGCGCTCCACGCCGCGGCGGCAGGGCGGCAAATGGTCGAAGGCCGTGGCCGGGACCCGGGCCGGATCTGCTCGGCAGGGACCTTCCGCGCGTTCTGGTCACGGCCGGAGACAGCGCCCCCTGCGCATGAACGAACGCCGGACCGGTACGCGCTCCGGCCCCGGTC
Organism: Streptomyces sp. GC420; assembly: GCF_009916105.1. Lineage (GTDB taxonomy): Bacteria > Actinomycetota > Actinomycetes > Streptomycetales > Streptomycetaceae > Streptomyces. Next base: position 11,251 of record NZ_JAAAXQ010000104.1, read on the forward strand.
AGGATCGAGGCCGGAGCGCGTCGACGGTCACAGGGACCGGACTGGTGTCAGCGGGAGTTGGCGAAGCGCTTGAAGGCGGCCTTGGTGCCCGAGCCGGCGATGCCGTCGATGGGGCCCGTGTAGCCGTAGCTGCTCTTCAGGAGGCGCTGGAGGGCCTTGACCGTACCCTTTCCGACGACGCCGTCGATGGGGCCGTTGTATCCCCAGTACTGCTTCAGGCAGCGCTGGAACGCCTTCCAGCTGTTGGTGCCGAGCTTGCCGTCGATGGAACCGGTGTAGCGCCAGTAGGTCTTCAGCCAGCGCTGCACCTTCTTCGCCTGCGTGGCGCTCAGACCGAGGTTGTTCACCGCCTGCGGGGTGACGGCCTCGGTGATCACCGCCGGCTGGGCTGCCGCGGGTGCGGCGAAGCTGGTGCCCGCGCCGGCGAGACTGCCTCCCGCCAGAGCCGCGGCGGTCAAGGCCGCGAGGAGCGATTTCGTGAGAATGTTCGTTCGCATTCCTTGTTCCCCCTGGTGTTCGAGTGTCTCACTGCACGCCGTACAAGCTACGGTCGGGCGTTGCACGCGTCGCCAACCTGAGACTTGATCCCTGGCTCCACCGGCCGCGGTAGCAGCACTGCGTACTACAACCCCCGTAGTAAGCACCGCACATGATGGAGCGTCACCGACGCTGAGAGCAGGTTGCTCCCGGAGGCCGTGCACTCGTCGGCCGGCACGGTCACCCGACTTCCGCTCCAGACACCCCACACGGTCAGGGACTCGCCTGAACGCTGTCATGGAGCCTGCACTCACACCTCGCTTCCGAACTATGTTGTCCCACCACATGTGTGCCTGACCTGCCTGTTCCTACGGTGTGGCGACACGCAAACGTCCCCGCCCGTCACACGCCAGGAAGTGGTGCCGATGTCCTCCCCCGCGACCGCTCCACCAGCCCCGTCCAGCCTCAAGCGCATCGTCGCCGCCAGCCTCATCGGGACCACCATCGAGTGGTACGACTTCTTCCTGTACGGGTCTGCCGCGGCGCTGGTCTTCAACACGCTGTTCTTCCCCGAGTCCGACCCGCTCGTCGGCACGCTCCTGTCCTTCCTCACCTACGCCGTCGGCTTCGCGGCACGGCCGCTGGGCGCCCTGGTGTTCGGGCACTACGGCGACCGGCTGGGCCGCAAGAAGCTGCTGGTGCTGAGCCTTCTGATGATGGGCGGCGCAACCTTCGCGATCGGTCTGCTGCCCACCCACGCGACGATCGGTTCCGCCGCACCGGTGCTCCTGACCGTGCTGCGCCTGGTGCAGGGCTTCGCGCTCGGCGGCGAATGGGGCGGCGCGGTGCTCCTGGTGTCGGAGCACGGTGACGCGCGGCGGCGCGGCTTCTGGGCCTCGTGGCCGCAGACCGGGGCGCCGGCGGGCCAACTGCTGGCCACCGGTGTGCTGTCGGCGCTCACTGCGCTGCTGTCGGACTCCGCATTCCAGTCCTGGGGCTGGCGCATCCCGTTCCTGCTCTCCGGCGTACTGGTCATGGTCGGTCTGTGGATCCGTCTCTCCGTCGACGAGTCGCCGGTGTTCAAGGCGGCCCTGAAGCAGGCCGAGGCCCGCAAGGCGGCGGTCGGCGAAGTGGAGAAACTGCCGCTGGTCTCCGTGCTCAAGCACCACTGGCGGGATGTGCTGATCGCCATGGGCGCCCGTATGGCGGAGAACATCAGCTACTACGTGATCACGGCCTTCATCCTCGTCTACGCCACCACTGCTGCTGAAATGAGCAAGCAGACGGCACTGAACGCGGTGCTGATCGCCTCCGCGGTGCACTTCGCGGTGATCCCGCTGTGGGGAGCGCTGTCCGACCGGATCGGCCGCCGGCCCGTCTACCTGGCCGGCGCACTGGGAGTGGGAGCCTGGATGTTCCCCTTCTTCGCGCTCATCGACACGGCGGAGTTCGGGAACCTGCTGCTGGCGGTGACGGTCGGGCTGGTCTTCCACGGGGCCATGTACGCGCCGCAGGCGGCGTTCTTCTCGGAGATGTTCGCGACCCGGATGCGGTACTCGGGCGCGTCGATCGGGGCCCAGTTCTCCTCGGTGGCCGCCGGAGCGCCCGCGCCGCTCATCGCGACGGCGCTGCTCGTGGACTACGGCAGCTCGACCCCGATCGCCCTGTACGTGATCGCGGCCGCGCTGGTGACGGTACTCGCCCTCGTCTGCGCCAAGGAGACGCGGCACCGGGATCTCGGCTCGGTCGGCGACGCCGGGCAGCCCGTCCAGGAGGACACGGCCGCCAGGGCCCCCGCCTCCGCCGGCTGAGCACTGCCGCTTCGTCCGCCCGACGGGTCTGCGCCCGCCGGGCGGACGCCGTTGCGCCAGGCGGCCCGCGCTCCCCCCGCCCGCTCCGGGCCCAACGCCGCCCGGGCGCGGTTCGCAAGCGCGCGGCCGCAGGGGGCGACGGTCCGACCGGGCGCCAGGTGTGCCGGGCCCGGCCCGGGACCGGCAGCCGACGGTCAAAGGTGCTTGGAGACCGGGTGCGGCTGGGGCGCGGGTTCAGCGGGTCATGGCGGAGCTCAGCCGCAGGAGTCTGAGGGCGAGCTGGATCTCCAGGGTCCTCTCGGGGGTCTGCCAGTCCGCGCCGAGGAGATGGCCGATGCGTTCGAGGCGCTGGGCGACCGTGTTGACATGGACCAGCAGCGCGTCCTTGGTGCGGGCCGGGCTCATTCCGCTGGCGAAGTAGGCGTCCAGGGTCCGCACCAGGTCCGTACCCCGCCTCCGGTCGTACGCCACCACCTCGCCGATGGTCCGCTCTATGAAGCCGTCGACGTCACGGGTGTCGGCGAGCAGCAGGCCGAGGAACCCGAAGTCCTCGGCCGCGGCTCCCTCGCCCGTGCGGCCGAGCAGCCGCAGCGCGTCCAGGCAGCGCCGCGCCTCGGCGTACGCCTCCGCGACGGCTCCCCGCCTGGCCACGGGTGTGCCGACCTCCCCCGAGGCTCCGACGGTGACCTGTGCGTGCACGGCGCCGCCCAGTTGCGCGGCGGCCCGCCGGGCCATCCCGGCGGCGCTGTCGCCGGGGCCGAGGGGCAGGAGCAGCACGGTGCCGCCGTCCCTCGCGGCGGCCAGGCCGTGCCGGGTGGCCGCGAGATGCGAGGCGGCGGACCACAGCCGCTGCCGGTCGGCGCTCTCCTGATCCGCCGTGCCGGGGGTGTTCTTGCTCTCGACGCGGGCCGCCAGGACGACATGGGGGGCGTCGAGGTCGGCGCGCAGCCGCGCGGCGCGTTCCCGCAGCAGCCGCGGATCGCGGTCGGGCGCGTCGAGGAGGTCGTCGAGCAACTCGCCCCGCACCCGCTGCTCGGCCTCTCCGGCCGAACGCCTGGCGAGCAGCAGCAGCGAGGTGACCATCGCGGCCCGCTCGAACGTGCGCTGGTCGACGGGGTCCAGGCCGGGCCGTCCCCGCAGGACGAGCGCGCCGAGGAGCTCACCGCCGGCGGAGACGGCCGCCACCCAGTCGCCGTTGTGCGCAACGGCGTGCCCCTCGGCGCGGGAGCGCTCCACGGCGTCGGCGGGGGCCGCGTCGGCCTCCATGAACCGGACGGCACCGGGCAGCACCTCGGACACGGCCTCGGCCACGTCCTGGACCCCACCGCCGCGCAGCACCAGTTCGGCCAGCCGGTCGTGGACGTCGGAGGCCCGCTCGATGACCTCGCTGCGGTCCTGGATGATCTCGTTGGCACGCTCCAGTTCGGTGAGGGCGGCCCTGGTCTCCGCGAGCAGGTTGGCGGTGTCGATGGCGACCGCGGCGTGGGCGGCGAAGGAGGACAGCAGGGCGATCTGCTCGCGTTCGAAGACCCGGGCCCTGCGGTCGGCGGCGAACAGCACTCCGATGACGGAGGAGCCCAGCATCAGCGGCACGCCGAGGATGGCGACCAGGCCTTCGTCCCGCACGGCCGTGTCGATGGACGACGTGTGCATGAAGCGGTCGTCCTCGAAGTAGTTGTCCGTGACGTACGGCAGCGCGGTCTGGGCGACCAGTCCGCCCAGACCCTCGCCCATGCCCAGGCGCAACTGCTGGAAGCGGGCGGACACGGAGCCCTCGGTGACCCGCATGTAGGTGTCGCCCGCCGCCGGGTCGTTGAGGCTGAGGTAGGCCACCTCGGTGCCCAGCAGCGAGCGGCCGCGCTGCACGATGGCCTGGAGGACCGCGTCCAGGTCGTCGCGCAGCCCCGCCAGGTCGTGCGCCGTCTCGAACAGCGCTGACAGCTCGGCCTCGCGCCGCCGCCGGACCTCCAGCTCGGACCGCACCCGCAGCGCGAGGAGCTTCGCTCGCTCCAGGCCGGCGATCACGGAGGGCGGAGCACCCTGGGAGCGGGCGGTCAGCAGCGGCCGCTCGAACGCGTCGGCGGTGGCGCCGCGCGCGAGGAGTCCGAGGTAGATGGCCTCCGCACCGCCTGCGGTCGGCTCTGCTTGATCACGGGACATGGTCACAGGAAACCTGCCGTCCGGGCAGCCGCGCCACCCCTGTGGAAAACTCCGCCCGGCACCGGGCGGCCCAGGCTCCGGGGTCCGGGCTCCGGGGTCGGGCTCCGGGCTCCGGGCTCCGGGCTCCGGGGTGACTCGGCGGGGCCGCCGAAGTCCGGTGCGATCCGGTGGTCCGGTGGTCGGGCGGCGTTCCGGTGAGGCCCGGGGCTGTCTCTGTCAGCGGCTCCGCCGCGTCGGCGCGCCGACCGCCGGCTGAGCGGTCAGTGGGCCGTCCAGCCGCCGTCGAGGACCAGCGAGGTCCCGGTGATGAAGGAGGCCGCGGGCCCGCACAGGTAGGCGACGGCCTCGGCGACCTCTTCGGGCTCGATCAGGCGCTTGAGCGCGGAGTCGGCCAGCATCACCTCGGCCAGCACCCGCTCCTCGGGGATGCCGTGCGCCGCCGCCTGCGCGGCGAGCTGCCTCTCGACCAGGGGCGTACGGACGTATCCGGGATTGACGCAGTTGGAGGTGACGCCGCGGTCGGCACCCTCCAGTGCGGTGGTCTTGGAGAGCCCTTCCAGGCCGTGCTTGGCGGCGACGTACGCCGCCTTGTAGGCGGAGGCTCGCAGACCGTGCACCGAGGAGATGTTGACGACGCGGCCCCACCGCTGCCCGTACATGTGCGGCAGTGCGCCGCGGATGAGCCGGAAGGGGGCTTCGAGCATCACGGTGAGCACGTTGTGGAAGACCTCGGGTGGGAACTCCTCGATGGGGCTGACTCGTTGCAGGCCCGCGTTGTTGACGAGGATGTCGCTGCCCTCGGCCGCCTGCTCCGCGGCGTCGAGATCCGTCAGGTCCAGGGTCATCGGCTCCACGGCGCCCGGCAGTCCCACCGCGCGCGCGGCCAGTGCGTCCAGGCCGGCCGCGTCCCGGTCGACGGCACGGACCTTGGCGCCCGCGGCGGCGAGCCGCAGCGCGCAGGCGGCACCGATGCCGCCCGCCGCGCCGGTGACGAGGGCGACGCGGCCGTGCAGTTCCAGTGCGGCGGCGTCGGGGTGCGGGATTTCGGAGGGGGTAGGGGCGGTCATGCCTGGCACCCTAGGCAGCACAACCCTCCCAACCGATGTGGTCTGCGCCCATAGTTCAGACCTGAGTCATAGGTTCGAACCATGTGGGAGCGTCGGTGCCTCCGGACATCGCCTGCTTGATCCGGAACAGCGCGGGTTCCGGCAGCTCCGGCAGCGCGTCCAGGTCGAACCAGCCGACCTCCAGCGACTCGTCGTCGTTGACCCGTGCCTCGCCCGCCATGGCCCGGCAGCGCAGCGAAATGTCCATGAACTGGCAGACGTCCCCGTTGGGGTACTGAATCGGCTCCAGAGTCTGCACCAGGACGACCCGCTCGACGACGCACTCCACCCCGGTCTCCTCCAGGACCTCCCGCATCGCGGCCTCCGCCGGCTGCTCGCCCGGCTCCGGGATGCCGCCGATGATCGACCATTTGCCGTTGTCCGCCCGGCGCGCCAGCAGCACCCTGCCCTCCCCGTCGAAGACGACGGCGCTCACTCCGGGAAGGAAGAGCAGCTGGGTGCCGGCCGTGGCCCTGACCTCGCGGATGAACTCGGGGATCGCCATGCCTGTGAGCCTAGCCGGGCCGTGGATCTCCCTCAGTCCGTACCGGCCACGGTGGACTCGGCGGAGGTGCGCCGGCGCGCCCGTACGCCCAGGGCGACCGACCAGGCCAGGGCCCCGCCCGCCAGCGCCACCAGTGCCCACTCGGGGGCCGTGCCCATCCGGGTCGCCGGCGTCAGCGAGGAGCGCAGGGGTACCTCGGCCACCAGGGCGTCGGCGGTGAAGATCTTCGTCTGCCGCACGACCTCGCCATCGGGCATGATCACGGCGCTCACCCCGCTGGTCACCGGGACCAGCACGGTCCTGCCGTGTTCCACGGCCCGCACCCGGTCCATGCCGAGCTGCTGGTAGGTCATCTCGCTGCGCCCGAAGGTCGCGTTGTTGCTCGGGACCGAGATGACCTGCGCGCCGCCGGTGACGGCGTCCCGCACGGCCCAGTCGAAGGCCGCCTCGTAGCAGGTGGCCAGGCCCACCCTGGTACCCGCCATGTCGAAGACGCCGGGCTCCTTTCCGGGCCCGAAGTCACGGCTGACCCGGTCGACGTCGGAGCTGAACACGCGGACGAAGGACCGCATGGGGATGTACTCGCCGAAGGGCTGGATTCGTCGCTTGTCGTAGGTGTCCGTGGGTCCCCTGCGCGGGTCCCAGAGGATCTGCGTGTTGCGCAGGGGTCCGGTCTCCGGGGTGATCACCGCGCCGACGGAGACGGGCACGCCGATCGCCTCGACCGCCTCGTCGATGACCTGCTGGGCGTCCGCGTTGCGGTAGGGGTCGAGGTCGGAGGAGTTCTCCGGCCACACCACGAAGTCCGGCCGGGGAACGGTGCCGGACCTGACGTCGTCGGCGAGTTCGACGGTGCGGCGGGCGTGGTTGTCGAGCACGGCCCTGCGCTGGTCGTTGAAGCCGAGTCCCAGGCGCGGCACATTGCCCTGGATGACGGCAGCGGTGGCGGTGCCGTCCTCGGCGGAGTCGTCGACGAGCGGCCGGGCCGCGACGGCCGCGGCGACGGGGACGAGCACACCGAGCGCCGCGAGGGCCGCGGCCCTGCGCGGCAGTTCGCCGGTGCGCCGGTACGAGCGGGCCCGTGCGAGGAGCTCGTACAGCGCGAAACCGCACAGCGCCACGGCGAAGCCGAGCACGGGGGTGCCGCCGAGGGCGGCGAGCGGCAGGAATACGCCGTCCGCCTGCCCGAAGGCGATCTTGCCCCAGGGGAATCCGCCGAAGGGGAACCGGGCCCTGGCGGCCTCCCCCGCGATCCACACGGCCGATGCCCACAGCGGCCAGTACGGCAGGCGGGACACCACCGCGATCCCGCTGGCGGTGGCCGCCACGAACAGCGCCTCGACGGCGGCGAGGGCCAGCCAGGGGACGGGCCCGACCTCCTCGCCGGTCCACACCAGCAGGGGCAGCAGGAAACCGAGCCCGGCGAGGTATCCGTATCCGAACGCCGGCCGTGCCCGGCGGCCCTTCACGACGCCGGCCAGCAAGGCGAGACCGACGGGAGCCAGCCACCACAGGGGCCGCGGGGGGAAGCTCGCGAAGAGCAGCAGGCCGGACAGTGCGGACACCGCGGCGGGTATCGGCCGCCGCAGCAGCCGCCTCCCCCGGGGCTCCGGGGTCCGCGGCGGGGCGAGCGGCTCGGGCTCGCCGACAGAAGTGGTGGTGGCGCTCACCTGCCGGAGTCTACGGCCGCCGCACATAAGAACGGCATTCCGTGGATGCGGCCGCCGCTGGACTCCGGTGGTTCCCCGGGGCGGTGACCGTGCCGCTGTGTCCGCCGGCGGCCGCACGGATGCCAAGGGCTGCCGCCGTCGCGGTGGTTCCGGGCGGGTTCGTGGCCGCGACTGCCACCGGCGCGGTCGTTCCGGCCTGGCGGGCGCCGGCCCGCGGCGGCCCGGCCCGGCGCGCGGGCGTCAGGTCTGGGCGGCCTTGCCGGTGCCGGCGATCCGGAGGTTGTCGCGGATCACGCGTACGGCCGTCTCCGCGTCGTCCACGGTGACGGTGAAGACCCTGCCGTCGGCCAGCGTGACGACGAGGCCCTCGCCCCGTCTGACTACCACGGCCATGCCCTTCTCCGGGCGCCAGCGGTAACCCCAACCGCCCCACTGGCGCGGGGTGACCTTCGGGGCGTACTCCGCGCTGACGACGTGTTCGAGGTGGATCCTGCGGCGCGGCACCCCGATATGGCCGCAGCGCACATCCATGCAGTCATGGTCGACCCGTACCGCCACGTGGACGAACGCGAGAGTGCCGTAGAGGATCAGGAGCCCGACCGCGATGCAGCCGACGACGGCCATCGCCAGGGGTGCGGGCCCCGAGGTCCACGGCGAGTCGACGGCGAGTTCGATCCCGAGTGCCATGCAGGCCGCGCCGACCCCTGCGAGCAGCCACTGCAGCTTGTTGGTCGCCCGGCCGGTCCAGACGTGGGGCCCGGCCTCGCCCCGTGCGTGGTGGGGGTGGTCCCTCATGCCCGCAGCCTACCCAGGATCCCACCCGTCGGCAGTGCCCCCGGCGGCCGTACCTCCGGGCGGAACGCCCCGCGCGCGGGGCCCGACCGTCAGTGTCCGGGGGGTGTCCCCGTCCGGAGGGCAGCGTCCGGAGGGCGTCCGCGTCCGCCCCGTCCGGAGGGGTGTCAGCGTCCCGGGGGCGATCCGAGCTCGACGACGCCGCCGAGCAGAGCGGCGCCCTCGGCATAGCCGAGGGCGCTGGACGGCAGCGCGGACTCGCGGCCGCCGAGCAGCACGGTCACCTCCCCGGCCGGACCGGCCCCGGTGGCCGGTTCCACCCCGATACGGCGCAGCGCCTGCGCCGCGACCGCCCCGGCGGAGCCGTGCAGGACCAGCGGCGGTGCGTCCTGCCGCTGCAGCGCCGCCCTGATGCGGTCGGCGACCAGTTCGTAGTGGGTGCAGCCGAGGACGACCGCCTTCACCTCACGCGGAGTGATCGCGGCGGCGGCCGCCACGGCCGCGTCGATGGCGCTGTCGTCGGCGTACTGCACGGCGTCCGCGAGGCCCGGGCAGGGAACCTCGGTGACGGCGACGCCGTCCGCGAAGTCACGGATCAGGCCGCGCTGGTAGGGGCTGCCGGTGGTGGCGGGCGTGGCCCAGATGGCGATGGGTCCGCCGCCGGCCGCCGCGGGCTTGATCGCGGGGACGGTCCCGATGACCGGAATGCTGGGCTCCAGCTCGGCTCGCAGTGTCTGCAGGGCGTGCACCGAGGCCGTGTTGCACGCGACGATCAGGGCGTCGGGGCCGTGTGCCGCGGCCGCTCGCGCCACCGCGAGGGCACGTTCGGTGACTTCGCCGGGGGTGCGTGGGCCCCAGGGCATGCCACCGGGGCCGTCACTGGAGAGCACCAGACCGGCGTCTGGCCGCAGCCGGCGCACCGCGGCGGCCGCCGCGAGCAGGCCGATTCCGGAGTCTAGGAGCGCGATCTTCACCCGGTCACCCTAGCCGATGGCCCCCACAGGGCCCGGAGACTGGGGCAGACTGCGGCAGTGACCGCCTTGGACTGGATCGCCTGCGGATCGCTCGCCGCCTGGCTGTGGCTGCTGCTCGGCCAGGGCTTCTTCTGGCGCACCGACGTACGCCTCCCCGCCCGGACGGAACCGGCGCACTGGCCCTCGGTGGCCGTCGTCGTCCCGGCGCGGGACGAGGCGGAGGTGCTTCCGCTGAGCCTGCCCTCGCTGCTCGCCCAGGACTATCCGGGCCGCGTCGAGGTCTTCCTCGTCGACGACGGCAGTTCCGACGGCACCGGGGAGCTGGCACGTTCGCTGGCCGCCGGCCCCGGCGGGCCGCCTCTGACCGTCTCCTCCCCCGGCGAGCCGGAGCCGGGCTGGACGGGCAAGCTGTGGGCACTGCGCCACGGCATCGCGCTGGCGCGGGCGGGGGATCCCGACTACCTGCTGCTGACCGACGCCGACATCGCGCATGCACCGGGGAGTGTGCGCGAACTGGTGTCGGCGGCGTGCACGCAGGACCTCGATCTGGTGTCGCAGATGGCGCGGCTGCGTGTGGCGACGAGGTGGGAGCGGCTCATCGTGCCGGCCTTCGTCTACTTCTTCGCGCAGCTCTACCCGTTCCGCTGGAT
>NZ_JAAAXQ010000105.1 GCF_009916105.1 Streptomyces sp. GC420
GGCCTGTGAATCCACTGTTCACCGGGTGGATACGCGCGTGTGCGGATCACTTTCCGCGCCCGGCGGCCGGCAACCGGCCGGCGCCGCGTCCGGGCGTCGTGCTCAGGCCAGTTCGGACGCGTACGGCGGCTCCGCGCCCGCGCGGGAGCAGGTGACGGCGGCCGCGCGGGCGGCGAAGCCGAGGATGTCCCGCCAGCCCTCGCCGTCGAGCGCCCCCAGCGCCCCCGCGCTGAGAGCGTCCCGCTGGGCCAGCCGGTGCAGCAGGGCCGCGTTGACGGTGTCGCCCGCCCCGATGGTGTCGACGACATCCACCCGCTCGCCGGGCACCGAGAACCCGGCGCCGTTCCGGGTCCGTACGGACAGCCCGTCCCCGCCGTGCGTGACGACCACCGCGGAGGGCCCCGCCGCCAGCCACTCCTCCGGGCCGCCGCCCAGCCACGCGGCGTCCTCCTCGGACAGCTTCAGCAGCGTGACGTGCGGCAGCCAGTTTGCGAAACGGGCACGGTACGCGTCCGCGTCCGCGATCAGACCTGCCCGGATGTTCGGGTCGAGCGAGGTGAAGACCCCCCGGGCCGACTCCCTGCGCAGCAGTGCCTCGTACGCGCTCGCCCCCGGCTCCAGCACGAGCGAGCAGGTGCCGAAGGACACCGCGCGCGTCCGCGGCGGCAGGGCGCCGGGCAGGGCGAAGAGCCGGTCCGCGCTGCCCTCGACGTAGAAGGAGTACCGCGCCGAGCCGTCGGACCCTATCGAGGCCACCGCCAGCGTCGTGGGCTCGTCACCGCGCTGCACGAGGGAGACGTCCACCGCGTCCGCCCGCAGGCCGTTCAGCAGCGCCTCCCCGAACGCGTCGGTGGAGACCCTCGAACAGAAGCCGACCGGCGAGCCGAGCCGGCCCAGCGCGAGCGCCGTGTTGTACGGCCCGCCGCCCCGCCGGGGCGCCAGCGCCGCCAAGGGGTCACCACCGTGCTGCGGCACGAGGTCGATCAGCGCTTCTCCGGCGACGACGATCACGGACGGCTCCTCTCGGCCGGGGACGGGCGGCCCGGCCGAAATGGTAGGCCGGATCAGCGCGGACGCCGCCGCCCGCTTCCCCGCCGCCGCTGCCCGGGTTCCGCCACCGCCCGGGGCCCGCACCGCGCGTTCCCGGCGCCGCCCTCCGGATGTCACACCCCGCCAGTAGGGTGTCAGGCATGGCCGACCCCTCCAGCTACCGTCCCAGGCCGGGAGAGATCCCCGACTCGCCCGGGGTGTACAAGTTCCGCGACGAGCACCGCCGCGTGATCTACGTCGGGAAGGCCAAGAGCCTGCGCCAGCGGCTCGCCAACTACTTCCAGGACCTCGCCGGACTCCACCCGCGCACCCGCACCATGGTCACGACCGCGGCCTCCGTCGAGTGGACGGTCGTCTCCACCGAGGTCGAGGCGCTCCAGCTCGAGTACTCCTGGATCAAGGAGTTCGACCCCCGCTTCAACGTCAAGTACCGCGACGACAAGAGCTACCCGTACCTCGCGGTCACCATGAACGAGCAGTTCCCGCGGGTGCAGGTGATGCGCGGAGCCAAGAAGAAGGGCGTGCGCTACTTCGGTCCCTACTCGCACGCCTGGGCGATCCGCGAGACCGTGGACCTGATGCTGCGGGTGTTTCCCGTACGCACCTGCTCCGCCGGGGTGTTCAAGCGGTCCGCGCAGATAGGGCGCCCCTGCCTGCTGGGGTACATCGGCAAGTGCTCCGCGCCCTGTGTGGGCCGTGTGGACGCCGAGGAACACCGCGGGCTGGCGGAGGACTTCTGCGACTTCATGGCCGGCCGCACCGGCGCCCATCTGCGCCGGCTGGAGCAGGAGATGACGGCCGCCGCCGAGGAGATGGAGTACGAACGGGCGGCCCGGCTCCGCGACGACATCGAGGCCCTGAGAAGGGCCATGGAGAAGAACGCCGTCGTCCTCGCCGACGCCACGGACGCCGACCTCATCGCGGTCGCGGAGGACGAACTGGAAGCCGCCGTGCAGATCTTCCACGTCCGCGGCGGCCGGGTGCGCGGCCAGCGGGGCTGGGTCACCGACAAGGTGGAGGCCGTCGACACGGCGGGCCTCGTCGAGCACGCGCTCCAGCAGCTGTACGGAGAGGAGAGCGGCGACGCCGTCCCCAAGGAGGTCCTCGTCCCGGCGCTCCCCGAGGACACCGAGGCCGTCAGCCAGTGGCTGGCGGGCCGCCGCGGCTCCGGCGTCTCCCTGCGCATCCCGCAGCGCGGCGACAAGAAGGACCTGATGGCCACGGTCCTGCGCAACGCCCAGCAGGCCCTCGTCCTGCACAAGACCAAGCGCGCCTCCGACCTGACCACCCGCTCCCGCGCCCTGGAGGAGATCGCCGAGGGCCTCGGCCTGGACACGGCCCCCCTGCGCATCGAGTGCTTCGACATCTCCCACCTCCAGGGGCAGGACGTCGTCGGCTCCATGGTGGTCTTCGAGGACGGCCTCCCCCGCAAGGGCGAGTACCGCCGCTTCCAGATCAAGGGCCGTGTCGGGGACACACAGGTCTGGCACGGTGAGGGGCAGGACGACGCCCGGTCCATGCACGAGGTGATCGGCCGCCGCTTCCGGCGCTACCTCCAGGAGAAGCAGAAGTCGGGGGAGTGGTCCGACGAGGAGGCCGTCCCCGAGGAGGAGGGCGTGACGCCCGCCGACGACGGCCGGCCCAAGCGGTTCGCGTACCCGCCGCAGCTCGTCGTCGTCGACGGCGGACAGCCGCAGGTCGCCGCCGCCAAGCGGGCCCTGGACGAGCTGGGCATCGACGACGTCGCCTTGTGCGGCCTGGCCAAGCGCCTCGAGGAGGTCTGGCTGCCCGACGAGGACGACCCGGTGGTTCTGCCCCGCTCCAGCGAGGGGCTGTACCTGCTGCAGCGCGTCCGGGACGAGGCGCACCGCTTCGCGATCACCTACCAGCGCTCCAAGCGGGCCAAGCGCATCAGGACCAGCCCGCTGGACGCGGTCGCCGGGCTGGGAGAGACCCGCAAACAGTCACTGATCAAGCACTTCGGCTCGGTGAAGAAACTGAGGACGGCCACGATCGACGAGATCTGCGAGGTCCCGGGCATAGGCCGCAGGACCGCGGAGGCGGTCGCCGCGGCCCTCGCCGGAGCAGCCCCGGCGGCCCCTGCCGTGAACACCGCGACAGGAGAGATCATTGAGGACGACGACCGCTGAGACGGCCACCGGGCCGGTCGCGGAGACGACCGCGAGGACAACGAGGACCTGCCGGATCGTCTGACGGAAGGCCCCCGCCGGCACCGCGGGGCGGTGGGACCGGCCGCCCGGCGGGAGCGGTCTCACAGGCCGCGTACAGCCCGTACGGGGCGCACACGACGCACAATCGGGGGAGTACGGATGAACGCGCACGACGAGCACCGCCCGCGCGACGAGCACGACGAGCGCAACCAGCACGACGAGCACGAGAAGCGCAGCGAGCACCAGGCGCACCACGGAAACGGATACGGAGCAGACGTGAGTACGGGCACGACGGTGGAGACCGGCGGGAACGGCGAGCCGGCCATCCCAGAGCTGGTGATCATCTCCGGCATGTCGGGCGCCGGGCGCAGCACGGCCGCCAAGTGCCTGGAGGACCTCGGCTGGTTCGTCGTCGACAACCTGCCGCCCGCGCTGATCCCCACCATGGTGGAGCTCGGCGCCCGCTCGCAGGGCAATGTGGCTCGCATCGCCGTCGTCGTCGACGTGCGCGGCCGCCGCTTCTTCGACAACCTGCGCGAGTCCCTGGCCGACCTGGACACCAAGCAGGTGAGCCACCGGATCGTCTTCCTGGAGTCCTCGGACGAGGCGCTGGTCCGCCGCTTCGAGTCGGTGCGCCGTCCGCACCCGCTCCAGGGCGACGGCCGGATCACCGACGGGATCGCCGCCGAGCGCGATCTGCTGCGGGAGCTGCGCGGCGACGCCGACCTGGTGATCGACACCTCCAGCCTCAACGTCCACGAGCTGCGCGCCAAGATGGACGCCCAGTTCGCGGGCGGCGAGGAGCCCGAGCTGCGCGCCACGGTGATGTCGTTCGGCTACAAGTACGGCCTGCCGGTCGACGCCGACCTCGTCGCCGACTGCCGCTTCCTGCCCAACCCGCACTGGGTGCCGGAGCTGCGCCCCTTCACCGGGCTGAACGAAGAGGTCTCCGACTACGTCTTCAACCAGCCGGGCGCCAAGGAGTTCCTCAACCAGTACACCGAGCTGCTCCAGCTCATCGCGGCCGGCTACCGCCGCGAGGGCAAGAGGTACGTCACCATCGCCGTCGGCTGCACCGGCGGCAAGCACCGCAGCGTCGCCATGTCCGAGCGGCTCGCCCGCCGCCTGGCCGCCGAGGGAGTCGAGACCGTCGTCGTCCACCGGGACATGGGGCGCGAGTGAGCAGATTCCGGCCGACGGGCCGTACCTCGGCACGGCTGGGCCGGGTACGCCGTCTGGTGCCCGGCCGCGTGGGCCGGGGAGCCCAGCCCAAGGTGGTCGCGCTCGGCGGCGGCATGGGCCTGTCCGCCTCGCTCGCCGCTCTGCGCCGGATCACCGGGGACCTGACCGCCGTCGTCACCGTTGCCGACGACGGCGGCTCCAGCGGCCGGCTCCGCGACGAGCTGGGCGTGCTGCCGCCCGGCGACCTGCGCAAGGCCCTCGCGGCGCTGTGCGGCGACGACGACTGGGGCCAGACCTGGGCCCGCGTCATCCAGTACCGCTTCCAGTCCGGGGGCGCCCTGCACGAGCACGCGGTCGGCAATCTGCTGATCGTCGCGCTGTGGGAGCAGCTGGGCGACCATGTGGCCGCCCTGGACCTGGTCGGCAAGCTGCTCGGCGCCCAGGGCAGGGTGCTGCCGATGTCCGCCGTGCCGCTGGAGCTCCAGGCCCTGGTGCGCGGCCACGACCCGGAGCGCCCCGACGACGTGGTCACCGTCCGCGGGCAGGCCACGGTGGCGCTCACCCCGGGCGAGGTGCAGTCCGTGCACCTCGTGCCGAGCGACCCGCCCGCCGTGCCCCAGGCGGTCGCGGCGGTCCTGGACGCCGACTGGGTGGTCCTCGGCCCCGGCTCGTGGTTCTCCTCCGTCATCCCGCACCTCCTGGTGCCCGAGTTGCTGGACGCGCTGGTCGAGACCAAGGCGCGACGGGTCCTCTCGCTGAACCTCGCGCCGCAGCCGGGGGAAACCGAGGGCTTCTCCCCGCAACGTCATTTGGAGGTTTTGGCCCGACACGCCCCTAAACTCGCCCTGGACGTGGTGCTGGCCGACGAGGCCGCCGTGCCCGACCGCGTATCTCTCACCGAGGCCGCCGAGCGGTTCGGTGCCGCGGTCGAGCTGGCGCCCGTGGCCTCGCCCGAGAGCTCCCAGAGGCACGACCCGGAGCTGTTGGCCGCCGCGTACGACCGTATTTTTCGGATGCATGGAAGGATCGGCCCATGGCGATGACGGCAGCGGTGAAGGACGAGATCTCCCGGCTCCCCGTCACCCGGACCTGCTGCAGGAAAGCGGAGGTCTCGGCGATCCTGCGGTTCGCGGGGGGTCTGCATCTGGTCAGCGGCCGCATCGTGATCGAGGCGGAGCTGGACACGGGGATCGCGGCGCGCAGACTCCGCAAGGACATCCTGGAGATCTTCGGACATTCGTCCGATCTGGTGGTCATGGCGCCGGGCGGGCTGCGGCGCGGCAGCCGTTACGTCGTACGGGTGGTGGCCGGCGGCGACCAGCTGGCCCGGCAGACCGGTCTGGTGGACGGCCGCGGGCGCCCCATCCGCGGTCTGCCGCCGCAGGTCGTCTCCGGCGCCACCTGCGATGCCGAGGCGGCCTGGCGGGGAGCCTTCCTTGCGCACGGCTCGCTGACCGAGCCGGGGAGGTCCTCGTCCCTGGAGGTCACATGCCCGGGGCCCGAGGCGGCGCTGGCACTGGTGGGTGCGGCCCGGCGGCTCGGTATCGCGGCGAAGGCGCGCGAGGTCCGGGGCGTGGACCGGGTCGTCGTCAGGGACGGGGACGCGATCGGCGCGCTGCTGACCCGGCTCGGCGCCCATGAGTCGGTGCTGGCCTGGGAGGAGCGGCGGATGCGCCGCGAGGTCCGGGCGACCGCCAACCGGCTGGCCAACTTCGACGACGCGAACCTGCGCCGCTCGGCGCGGGCGGCCGTCGCGGCCGGGGCCCGGGTGCAGCGGGCGCTGGAGATCCTCGGCGAGGAGGTGCCCGAGCACCTGGCCGCCGCGGGGCGGCTGCGCATGGAGCACAAGCAGGCGTCGCTGGAGGAGTTGGGCGCGCTCGCGGACCCGCCGCTGACGAAGGACGCGGTGGCCGGGCGGATCCGCCGGCTGCTGGCGATGGCCGACAAGCGGGCGCAGGACCTCGGCATCCCGGGCACGGAATCCAGCCTGACGGAGGAAATGGTCGGCTGACCGGGCCGGATCGGAGAATCGGTCCGCCCGGAGCGGCGAACCGGTGGGCCCGGGCCGGGAGGACGATCGACGGGTGTTCCGCGGCGAGTACGAAGGGAGCGTCTGTTCCCTGACCCGACCACACCCGCGGTACCGGTCGGGAGGTCGCCGTCACCGTACGAAAATCCGTGCGGGACAAGGAGCTCAAGTACCGCGTCAACGGCGGCCGTACGCACGACGAGGACCTGCGGCCCTGGAAGGGGCGGCGAGACGTACGGCGGCGAGGACAGCATCCGTTCGACGAGTACCGCGCCGAGGCCGAGGGCACCCGCGCGGGCGACCGGGTCGAGGTGTGGTTCACCGGCCTTGTGGGGAAACGGGAAGCGCACCGAGAGCGAGCGGTCCACGTACGCCGTCGCCGAACGGCAGACCCCATCCCCTGGGAGCGCTCGGCCACTTCGGGACGGCCGGCAACGCGGTTGCGCGGGCGAGAAGAGCGAGCTGTCGCTGAGCCTCGTCACCGACGCGGCCCTCTCCGGCGGCGGCGCACCGGCGGAACCGGCCCGGGCGGAGGGCTTCGCGACTTCCCTCGGTGACCGGACGGCGCCGGGGCCTGTGCCCGGCAGCCCGTCGGTGGAGGGCGTCCGCCCCCGTGTCCCGATCGTCGGGAGCCGCCCGCCGACCGTCTCGCGACCGGTCTGCGACGGGTACCGACCGGTTGTCAGACGCCGCGGAAACCAATGCGATCACGGGCCGGCGGAAGGGCCGCGGGGAGCTGACCTGGGGCCGCCCCGAACCTACCGATGAGTACAGGCCGCGGCCCATGTTCACACCGGTCATTCAGGGCGATGCAATGTCACTGAGGGGCCCCGATCGGGGTAGGGTCGTAAGCGGTCGGGGACATCCCATACAGCTCGCCGGGGCACAGATTCCGGCACACCTAACGAGGAGATCGGTTCGTGACGATCCGCGTAGGCATCAACGGCTTTGGCCGCATCGGTCGTAACTACTTCCGCGCGCTGCTGGAGCAGGGTGCGGACATCGAGATCGTGGCTGTCAACGACCTGGGCGACACCGCGACCACGGCCCACCTGCTGAAGTACGACACCATCCTCGGGCGGCTCAAGGCCGAGGTGACCCACACCGCCGACACCATCACCGTCGACGGCCACACCATCAAGGTGCTCTCCGAGCGCAACCCCGCCGACATCCCCTGGGGCGAGCTGGGCGTCGACATCGTCGTCGAGTCGACCGGCATCTTCACCAAGAAGGCCGACGCCGCCAAGCACATCGAGGGCGGCGCGAAGAAGGTCCTCATCTCGGCCCCGGCCAAGGACGAGGACATCACGATCGTGATGGGCGTCAACGAGGACAAGTACGACGCCGCGAGCCACCACGTCATCTCCAACGCCTCCTGCACCACCAACTGCGTGGCGCCGATGGCCAAGGTCCTCCTGGAGAACTTCGGCATCGTCAAGGGCCTGATGACCACGGTCCACGCGTACACCAACGACCAGCGCATCCTCGACTTCCCGCACAAGGACCTGCGCCGCGCCCGCGCCGCCGCGGAGAACATCATCCCGACCACCACCGGTGCCGCCAAGGCCACCGCCCTGGTCATCCCGGAGCTGGCGGGCAAGCTCGACGGCATCGCCATGCGCGTCCCGGTCCCCACCGGCTCCGTCACCGACCTCGTCATCGAGCTCGAGCGCGAGGTCACCAGGGACGAGGTCAACTCCGCGTTCCAGAAGGCCGCGGAGGGCCAGCTCAAGGGCATCCTCGACTACACCTCGGACCCGATCGTGTCCTCGGACATCGTCAACTGGCCCGCATCCTGCACCTTCGACTCCTCCCTGACCATGGTCCAGGGCAAGAGCGTCAAGGTCGTGGGCTGGTACGACAACGAGTGGGGCTACTCCAACCGCCTCGTCGACCTGACCGTGTTCGTCGGCGAACAGCTCTGACGCGTACGGCGGCAACTTCGAAGTGAGCACGGGGCTCGGGCAGCGAAGGCGCTGAACGAGCCCTGTGGCTTGTCTTGTTCACCAGGGGTCCGGACGGGCCCCGTCAGGAGAGTCCTACATGAAGACGATCGACGAACTTCTCGCCGAGGGTGTCGCGGGCAGGCGGGTCTTCGTCCGCGCCGACCTCAACGTGCCGCTCGACGGCGCCACCATCACCGACGACGGCCGCATCCGCGCCGTCCGGCCGACGATCGCCAGGCTCGCCGAGGCCGGCGCGCGCGTGATCGTCGCGTCCCACCTGGGTCGCCCCAAGGGCGCGCCCGACCCCGCCTTCTCGCTCGCACCGGCCGCCGCGCGCCTCGGTGAGCTGCTCGGCACCGAGGTCGCCTTCGCCACCGACACGGTCGGCGAGTCCGCCCGCGCCACCGTCGAGGGCCTCGCGGACGGCGGCGTCGCCGTCATCGAGAACCTGCGCTTCAACGCCGGCGAGACCTCGAAGGACGACGCCGAGCGCGGCGCCTTCGCGGACAGCCTCGCCGCGCTCGCCGACGTGTACGTCGGTGACGGCTTCGGCGCCGTGCACCGCAAGCACGCCTCGGTCTTCGACCTTCCGGCCCGGCTGCCGCACTACGCCGGCTACCTCATCGCCACCGAGGTCGGCGTGCTGAAGAAGCTCACCGAGGACGTCAAGCGCCCGTACGCCGTCGTGCTCGGCGGCGCCAAGGTCTCCGACAAGCTCGCCGTCATCGACCAGCTGCTCGGCAAGGCCGACCGGCTGCTCATCGGCGGCGGCATGGCGTACACCTTCCTCAAGGCCAGGGGCCACGAGGTCGGCATCTCCCTCCTCCAGGAGGACCAGGTCCCGGCCGTCGCGGAGTACATGGAGCGCGCCGAGAAGAACGGCGTCGAGCTGGTCCTGCCGGTGGACGTCCTGGTCTCGGCCGACTTCCCGGACCTGAAGACCAAGGCCCCGGCGAACCCGTCCGTCGTCGCCGCCGACGCCATCCCCGCGGACCAGGAGGGCCTGGACATCGGCCCCGAGACCCGCAAGCTGTACGCCTCGAAGCTCGCCGACGCCGCCACCGTCTTCTGGAACGGCCCGATGGGCGTCTTCGAGCACCCCGACTACGCCGAGGGCACCAGGGCGGTCGCCCAGGGCCTGCTCGACTCGTCCGCCTTCAGCGTGGTCGGCGGTGGCGACAGTGCCGCCGCCGTGCGGCAGCTGGGCTTCGACGAGAATGCTTTCGGCCATATCTCGACCGGCGGCGGTGCCTCCCTCGAATACCTCGAGGGCAAGACGCTCCCCGGCCTTGCCGCACTGGAGGACTGAACACCGTGCCACTCCCGCAAGACAAAGCAGCCCGTACGCCGCTGATGGCGGGCAACTGGAAGATGAACCTCAACCACCTCGAGGCCATCGCGCACACCCAGAAGCTCGCCTTCGCCCTGGCGGACAAGGACTACGACGCCGTCGAGGTCGCGGTCCTGCCTCCCTTCACCGACCTGCGCTCCGTGCAGACGCTGGTCGAGGGGGACAAGCTCAAGATCAAGTACGGTGCCCAGGACCTGTCGGCACACGACTCCGGCGCCTACACCGGTGAGGTCTCCGGTGCCATGCTGGCCAAGCTGAAGTGCACCTATGTCGCCATCGGGCACTCCGAGCGCCGTCAGTACCACAACGAGACCGACGACCTCTGCAACGCCAAGGTGAAGGCCGCGTACAGGCACGGCCTCACCCCGATCCTGTGCGTCGGCGAGGGCCTGGACGTCCGCAAGGCCGGCAACCAGGTCACCCACACCCTCGCCCAGGTCGACGGGGCCCTGAAGGACATCCCCGCCGAGCAGGCCGAGAGCATCGTGATCGCCTACGAACCGGTGTGGGCCATCGGCACCGGCGAGGTCGCCACGCCCGAGGACGCCCAGGAGGTCTGCGGGGCGATCCGCGGCCGGCTGGCCGAGCTCTACTCGCAGGAGCTGGCCGACCAGGTCCGCATCCAGTACGGCGGCTCCGTGAAGGCGTCCAACGTGGCCGCGATCATGGCCCAGCCCGACGTGGACGGCGCTCTGGTCGGCGGTGCGGCCCTGGACGCGGAGGAGTTCGTCAAGATCGTCCGCTTCCGCGATCAGTGAGCGGGCTGTGAGTATGCGCTAGCGGCGATACGTCGTAGTCTTGCGGGGGCCGGGCCGTAGTCCCGGCCCCCGTCGTCTGTCCGATCCGAGGAAGTTGGTCCAGCCGTGGTTATGGGGTTCTCGATCGCCCTGCTCGTGTTCAGCGCGCTGCTGATGCTGCTGGTGCTCATGCACAAGGGGAAGGGCGGCGGTCTCTCCGACATGTTCGGCGGAGGCATGCAGTCCTCCGTCGGCGGTTCCTCCGTCGCGGAGCGGAACCTCGACCGGATCACCGTGGTGGTCGGTCTGCTGTGGTTCGCGTGCATTGTCGCACTTGGTGTGCTGATGAAGCTGGACAGCTGAGGCATCGTCTGACGCGGTGTCGGAGACGCGGCCTATCATGAAAGGGCGTGTCCTCGGGGGTTTTGTTGTAACTCCTGCCACTGGACGCGCGTTGGGCCTTACGTAGACTGGGGCGCTCCGCAGCGGAGCTTCTCGTCAGTCAGGGGCTTCGCAGCACCATCACGCAGGGAGTTACGACCGTGGCAAGTGGCAACGCGATCCGAGGGAGTCGGGTCGGAGCGGGGCCGATGGGTGAGGCCGAGCGAGGCGAATCCGCTCCGCGCCTGCGCATCTCCTTCTGGTGCTCGAACGGGCACGAGACGCAGCCGAGCTTCGCCAGTGACGCGCAGGTCCCGGACACCTGGGACTGCCCGCGCTGTGGTTTCCCGGCCGGGCAGGACCGGGACAACCCGCCGGACCCGCCGCGCACCGAGCCGTACAAGACGCACCTCGCGTACGTACGGGAGCGGCGAAGCGACGCAGACGGCGAGGCGATCCTCGCCGAGGCGCTCGCCAAACTGCGGGGCGAGATCTAGCTGTTGAACCGGCCGGACACCTTCGGGTGCCCGGCCGGACCTCGTTCCGGCGGTTCGCGCCGACGGCGGCACTGTCCCGGCGGCCCGCTCCGGCGGTGGCCTGCTCCGACGGCGGCCCGGGTCCGAATCGCGGGCGGGTGCCTGGCGGCTGCGCTGGTCCCGGCGCCGCTCGCGGCGGGTGCCGCCGCCCCGTACGCCCGGACGCCCTCTCTTGCGTCATCGGGGCCGCTCCCCCCGGTCGCCACGCTGCGCGTCGGCCCGTCCCACGGGCACCGGGAGCCGCGGGCGGCGCCCTGCGCGGCGAGGTCGCGGAGGGCATACGCACCCCGTGGCGGGACCGCGCCCCGCACGGGCCCCTGCACGGCGACGGCACTGTGCGGCATCGGCACGGGCGCGCTGATCGCGACGCTGGTGCCGCACGTGACGGGCCGGCGGGACGCCGGACCGCCCAAGGAGATGCCGGGCCGGATCAGCGCCGTGTTCCGCACCTTGGCGGTTGGGGGGAACCCCCGCTCGGGGCACTGCCCGGCGGAGCCGTGGCCACGGCCTGGGGGCTCAACACCCCGGCCCTCCTGGCGGCCGTGCAGTTCACTCTCGCCGTCACCTCATCGGTACCGCAGATCAATTAGGTTGGTTCGAGCAGCGGGGCAGGTACGCACGTACGTACTGGTACGCAGGTACGAGAAGAAGTGGGCTGATCTCAGAGATGAACGCAGAAGGCCGTACGAGGCTCAACCAGCTGCCCGAGTGGGCCGCGCTGGCCAAGCACCGGGAGGAGTTCGGGGACACGCATCTGCGGGGGCTCTTCGCGGCCGATCCCGCCCGTGGCACCGGATACACCCTCCAGGTCGGCGACCTGCACATCGACTACTCCAAGCAGCTGGTCACGGACGAGACGCTGGGCCTGCTGCGCGAGCTGGCCCGGGCGCGCGGGGTCGCGGAGCTGCGTGACGCCATGTTCCGCGGCGAGAGGATCAACACCACCGAGGGCCGCGCCGTGCTGCACACCGCGCTGCGCGCCCCGCGGGACGCCGTCGTCGAGGTCGACGGCGAGAACGTCGTGCCCGCCGTGCACGCCGTGCTGGACCGGATGGCGGACTTCGCCGAACGGGTCCGCTCCGGGGCGTGGACCGGGCACACCGGCCGTCGCATCAAGAACGTCGTGAACATCGGCATCGGAGGCTCCGACCTCGGACCCGCCATGGCCTACGAGGCGCTGCGCGCCTACACCGCGCGCGACCTCACCTTCCGCTTCGTGTCCAATGTGGACGGCGCCGACCTGCACGAGGCGATCCGTGACCTGGACGCGGCCGAGACGCTGTTCATCGTCGCCTCGAAGACCTTCACCACCATCGAGACCATCACCAACGCCACCTCGGCCCGCGACTGGCTGCAGACCGAACTGCGGGCGGGCGCGGAGGCGGTGGCCAAGCACTTCGTGGCGCTGTCGACCAACGCCGGGAAGGTCTCCGACTTCGGCATCGACACGGCCAACATGTTCGAGTTCTGGGACTGGGTCGGCGGGCGCTACTCGTACGACTCGGCGATCGGCCTGTCGCTGATGATCGCCATCGGCCCGGAGCGGTTCCGCGAGATGCTCGACGGCTTCCGCCTCGTCGACGAGCACTTCCGCGCCGCGCCGCCCGAGGCCAACGCGCCGCTGCTGCTCGGCCTGCTGGGCGTCTGGTACGGGGCGTTCTTCGACGCCCAGTCGCACGCAGTGCTGCCCTACAGCCACTACCTGGCCAAGTTCACCGCCTACCTCCAGCAGCTCGACATGGAGTCCAACGGCAAGTCCGTGGACCGCGACGGCAACCCGGTCGAGTGGCAGACGGGCCCGGTCGTCTGGGGCACGCCGGGCACCAACGGCCAGCACGCCTACTACCAGTTGATCCACCAGGGCACCAAGACGATCCCGGCCGACTTCATCGGCTTCGCCAAGCCGGTGGACGACCTGCTGCCGGGGCTCGTCGCGCAGCACGACCTGCTGATGGCCAACTTCTTCGCGCAGACGCAGGCGCTGGCCTTCGGCAAGACGCCGGACGAGGTCCGTGCGGAGGGCGTCGACGAGGAACTGGTGCCGCACAAGACCTTCGCAGGCAACAGGCCCACGACGACGATCCTGGCGCGCGAGCTCACGCCTTCGGTCCTGGGTCAGCTCGTCGCGCTGTACGAGCACAAGGTGTTCGTACAGGGCGCGGTCTGGAACATCGACTCCTTCGACCAGTGGGGCGTGGAGCTCGGCAAGGTCCTCGCCAAGCGCATCGAACCGGCCCTGACGGAGGGCGACGAGGTCCCGGGTATCGACCCCTCCACGGCGGCCCTGATCGACACGTACCGGGAGCTGCGCGGCGCCTGACCCCGGCGCGCGGCCGCGCCGACCCCGGTCCGAGACTCCGGCCACGGGGCCGGGCCGTGCGGCGACCGCGCCGTCGCCCGCGGCCGGGGCGCGGGCCCGGAATGCCGGGCGCGCCCGGATGCCGGCCCGGCAGCCTGCTGCCCCGGGCGCCGGGCCGGGTCGTGCGCGACCGCGCCGTCACCCGCGGCCCCGGGCGGCTCGCTGCGGGTGGGAGCGGGCACGCGGAGCTGCAGCGCCCGCCCGGCCGTCGCCTCCACGGCAGGCAGGAACCTGCCGGCCGTGCGTGCGGTCGCCCGCGGGCGACCGTCACGCGGCGCATGGTCGGCGAGGACGCGGTACGGCGCAGCGGTGCCCGCTCCCACCCGCAGCGAGCCGCCCGGGGCCGAAAGCACCCTGGGCCGGCCGCCGGGCTCATGGTGTCCGCGGGGCGGTGCGGGTGCGCGTCCGCCTCGGTGGCGGCACGGCCCGGGGTGCGGTCGGTCGGGCCAGGGTGCTTGTGGTGCCCGTGCCGGTCGGGGCGTGCCTGCCCCGGGGCGCCGGCGGGGTCTGTGCGCACGGCCCGGGGGCGCGGTCGGTCAGGCCACCGTGCTCATGGTGTCCGCGAGACGGTGACGGACCGCGCGGGCCGCGGGGAGGGCGGCGGCGAGGAGGGCGCCGAGGACCGCGGCGAGGGTGATCAGGAGCAGGATCCACGCAGGTGGCGGCTCGGCGATGCCCGCGCCGATGCCCCCCGACCGGGCCTGGGCGTCGATCAGCCAGCGGGCGAGCGGCGCCCCCAGAGCGGTCCCCAGCACCGCCGCCGCGAGCGCGGTGAACCCGCCCGCCGCCATGATGACCGTCATGATCTGGCGAGGCGTCAGCCCGATGGCCTTCAGTGCGAACAGGTCCCGCTCGCGGTCCCGCACGTTTCCGCCGATCATGGACAGCAGCTCGGTCAGCCCGATCAGCGCCAGTACCCCGATCAGTCCGGCGACGACACCGCGTACGGAGGACAGCCGGTCCGCGGGGTTGGTCACCTCGCGGATCTCGGCGCGGCCGTCCGAGGCGGCCACGAGTTCCCGGCGTACCTTCCCCGCGTCCGTGCCCGGCCGCAGTTCGAGCTGGTAGAAGGCGGCACGCAGCGCCGGATCGCGCTCCCGCAGCGAGTCGACCGTGGTGGACAGGACCCGGCCGCCGTTCTCCGGTTCGATGACGCGGCCGACGACGTGCAGGATCTGCGGGCGGCCCTCCACCGTCATGCGCACCCAGTCGCCGGCCTCGATGTCCAGCAGGTCGAGCAGCCCCTGCCCCGCCACCGCCTCGTCGGGACCGCGGGCGGAGCGGCCCTCCGCCAGCGCGAAGGGGTAGGGCTCGTCGAGGGTGCCGAGACCGCGCAAGGCGATCGTGCCGGTCTGGCCCGGGACCAGCGCCGCGACCTCCGCGCCCGGATGCGCCCGTTCCACGTCCGGGTGATCCTCGAGCAGGCGGCGCAGTTCCGTGTCGCCGAGCCCGCCGTCCGCCCGCGCGGTCAGCGCCGCCGCGAGCCCCAGGTCCTGCGGCCGTTCCCGGAAACGGTCCAGTGTGGTGAGGGTGGCCACGGCCACGGTGATCAGGAGCAGCGGAAGCGCGAGCCTGAGGACCGTGGCCAGGGTGCGTGCCCGGCGCGGGAACGCGCCGCGCCAGCCGAGCACCAGTGCGGCCGGGACCCGTACACCGCGCAGCCCCAGCGCGCCCCTGGCGAGCGCCGACATGCGGCCGCCGTCCGTCAGCGCCGACTGGAGCACCGGGACGGGCGGCACCCGACCGGCCCGCCACGCGGCGAGACCGGTCGCGGTGGCGATGAACAGCACGGCGGCGGCGGGCACGGCGGGCAGCATCCACGGCTGCCCGGGCAGGTCACGCCACACGCCCACCGCCTCGCCGATCCGGCCTGGGATCGAGGCGCCCAGCGTCTCCATCAGCACCGTCCCCAGCACCGCGCCGAGCAGCGCGAGGGCCAGGTGCTGGACGAGGAAGACCCGTACGACCTGGCCAGGGGTGAAGCCGATGGCCTTCAGGACCGAGATGTCCCGCAGGTGACCGCGGATGCGGGTGCTGATCGCCCCCACCACGGCCAGTGCCGCGGCCAGCAGCGCGCCGAGCCCGAAGAGACCGATCAGCAGCCCGAGCAGCCGGTCGTCGCCCTGCGCCTCCGCGCGGGCCTGCCGCCAGTCCGAGACCTGGGTGACCTCGTCGGCGCCGAGCACGGTGACCGCGCGCTGGACGGCGAAGTCCGTGTCGGACGGCCGGTCCAGCCGCAGTCCCACGACCTGTCCCCGCAGTCCCTCCGGGACACCGGCGGCGTCCAGCGCGCCGGGCAGCACCCAGGCCACGCCCGGCCGCTTCCCGGTGCTGTAGGAGAGCTCCGAGGACTCCGCGACGCCGACGACGGTGAGGGTCCGCACGCGTCCGTCGGCGCCCGGCAGGGTCAGCGGGTCACCCGGCTTCGCCCACAGAGCGCCCGCCAGCCCGGCCTCCAGCACGATCCCGTCCGCCGTGCCCGCCTGGAGCCAGTGCCCCTCGGTGAGCAGTGGCCGGGCCACCTCCGGCCGGCGGGTCCCCGCCGCGCGCAGTTCCACGGCCGCCCGCCCCGAGGACGACTCGGCGGTCGTACGGGCCGTGCGGAACGGACCCGCGACCGCCTCCACGCCCGCCTGCCGTGCGGCGTCCGCCGCGTTCGCGCCGGCCCGCGTGTGGATCCACACATGGGCGCCCCGGGACTGGGTGAAGACCCGCTGCCAGGGGTTGGCCGCGTAACCGAACAGCGCCGCCGCCAGCAGCAGCGAGACGATGATCCCCGCGGTCGCCAGCACGATGAACAGCGCCTCCCCGCGGTGCGCCCGCAGATCGGCGCCCACCCACCGCAGAGTCGTCCGCACCCGCGTCAGTCCCTCAGTTCGAGCACGCCGGACACGCCGCTACGGGCCCCTCGGCGCGCGCCGTTCCCGCCGAGCACGGCGTCGTCGGCGATCCGGCCGTCGAAGAAGCTGATCACGCGGTCCGCCGCGCTGGCCATCCGCGCGTCATGGGTGACGAGCAGAATCGTCTGGCCCTGCTGGTGGAAGCGGGAGAGCAGCCGCATCACCTCCCGCGTGCCCCTGCTGTCGAGGCTGCCCGCCGGTTCGTCGGCGAGCAGCAGGCCGGGGTGGTTGACCAGGGCCCGGGCCAGCGCGACGCGCTGCTGCTCCCCGCCGGACAGCTCGCCCGGCATGCTGCGCTCCTTGCCGTCCAGGCCCAGCTCGGCCAGCAGCCGCCGGCGCTCGGCGCGGGCCTGCCTGGAGGTGCTCCCGGCGAGCAGCGCGGGCAGTTCCACGTTGTCGGCGACGGTCAGGTTGGACACCAGGTTGAAGAACTGGAAGACGATGCCGATCCGCCGGCGGCGCAGCACCGCCCAGCGGGCCTCGCTGTAGGAGTCCACCCGCTCGCCGTCCAGCAGGATCGTGCCGCTGTCGGGCCGCTGCAGCCCGCCGAGCAGGTGCAGCAGGGTGGACTTGCCGGCCCCCGACGGCCCGGTGACGGCCACGAACTCGCCCTGCCGGACGGTCAGGTCGACGCCGCGCACGGCCTCGACGGGGGCGCCCTCGCCATAATGGGTCTTGACCAGGCCCCGCGCGCACAGGATCGGCGCGGCGGACGTCGCGGGCCCGGGAGTGGGGGTGTCGCTCATTCCAGCTCCTCCTGGCAGCGCTCCAGCCAGTCGAGATCGGCCTGCAGATGCAGCATCGCGCCCTCGACGAGCAGCTGGGCGGTCCGGTTGTCCCGGTCCTCGGCCGCGGCGAGTTTCGACAGGTTCCGCATGGTGTTCAGGTAGTGGCGCCGCTGCTTGTTGATCAGCTCGATCTGGTCGGCCAGCCCCGACCCGGGGGCGAGGGCGAGCTTCATGAAGAACTCGTCCCGTACCCGGGGCTCGTCGGCCGGTTCCTCGAACCAGGCGAGCACGGCCTCGTGCCCGGCGTCGGTGAGCCGGTAGATCCTCTTGTTGGGCCGGCTCGACTGGGCGACCTCCTCGCCCTCGATCAGTCCGGACTTCTCCAGGCGCCCGAGCGTCACGTAGATCTGGCCGACGTTCGGCTGAGGGTACGCGGCACCGAGGAGTTGCTCAAGGTCCTGCTTGAGTTCGTATCCGTGGGCGGGCCCGCGTGCCAGGAGCGCCAGGAGGGCCAGCCGCACTCGTGCTCCCCTCCTCCCGATCCGGACCCCGTGATCCGCCCTGTGATTCAGCGCCTAGTATCGCGCATGCCTAACAGGTATATATGGCTGCCGACACCGGGCGAGGAAGGCCGGTGCGGTGCTCAGGGAGGAACCCATGCGGTGGATGCGGGCCGCGGCCAGGGGACTCCTGATCGTCGCGGTGATCCTGAGCGGTTACGCCGGGGCCGGCGCGCAGCCCGGCCGGGACGGCGGTGGCCGCGGGCCGATGACGCTGGCGACCGCCGGCGACCTCACCGGTTATCTCGGTCCGCTGCTCGACGACTGGAACCGCTCGCACCCCGCGGAGCGGGTCACGCTCGTCGAGCTGCCCGACTCCGCCGACGAGACCCGCGCCCAGATGATCACCGATCTGAGGTCCGGCGAGGGCCGCTACGACGTGCTCAACATCGATGTCGCCTGGACCTCGGAGTTCGCCGCGGCCGGCTGGATAGCCCCGCTGCGCCGGGACCGCTTCCCGCTGGGCACCTTCCTGCCGCCGGTGGTGGACACCGCCACCTTCGACGGCCGGCTCTACGCAGTGCCGTACGTGACCAACGCCGGCCTGCTCTACTACCGCCGGGACATCCTCGGCCGGGAGGGCGAGAGGCCGCCCCGGACCTGGGAGGAACTGGCCAGGCAGGCCCGGACGCTGGCGCCGAGGTACGGCATCGGCGGCTACGCCGGGCAGTTCCTGCCGTACGAGGGGCTGACCGTCAATGTCACCGAGGCGGTGCACTCGGCGGGCGGCTCGTTCCTCGGCGGTGAGGGCGAGCACGTCACCGTGGACTCGGCCGCCGCCCGCACCGGCATCGGCTTCCTCGCCCGGGGCGTGCGCGAGGGCTGGATACCGCAGGAGGCGCTGAGCTACAAGGAGGAGGAGTCCCGGCAGGCCTTCCAGGACGGCGAGCTGCTCTTCCTGCGCAACTGGCCGTACGTCCACACGCTGGCGGACGGCGCGGGCTCCGAGGTCGCCGGGAAGTTCGGCGTCGTACCGCTGCCCGGCCCCGGCGGCCCGGGCACCAGTGTGCTCGGCGGCTCCAATCTCGCGGTGGGCACGCATTCCAGGCACCCCGAGTCGGCGGCCGACCTGATCGCCTACCTGACCAGTGAACCGGTGCAGCGCAAGGTGCTCACCAAGGGTTCGCTGCCGCCCGTGCGGGCCGCCCTGTACGCCGATCCGGCGCTGGTGCACGACTTCCCCTATCTGCCGACACTGCGCAGCAGTGTGCTGGCGGCGGAGCCCCGTCCCAAGAGCCCGCACTACGACCAGGTGACCCTGGCGGTGCAGGCCGTGACACACGACGTGCTGGCGCTGCGGCTGTCGCCGGAGGCCGCCGTGGCGCGGCTGGCCAGGGAGCTCGCGGAGATCAGCCGCGGGCGCTGACGCACGCTCTCCCGGGCCCCGCGACCCGGTCTACTTACATGTTAAGTATTTGATCTGCTTCCCGCGATAGGACATTTCCTTGCAATAAGGGGCAGCTTTCGGTCGATTCGTTGACACTCGCTCGTCATGCCTACTTAACATGCATGCATAACTTCGGCCCGCTCGGGCCAGGCACCCTCCAAGCGGAACAGGTCAACGGGAGATGCTCACAGCCCTGGCCGGGAACGGCCTCACGCATGGCGTCACGCACCACCACTGGTGGCGGGACGCCGTGATCTACCAGGTGTACGTCCGGAGCTTCCTGGACAGCACCGGGGACGGCATCGGCGATCTCGCCGGGGTCCGGGCGGGACTGCCGTATCTGAAGAAACTCGGCGTGGAGGGCATCTGGCTCAGCCCCTTCTACCCCTCGCCGCAGCACGACCACGGCTACGACGTGGCCGACTACTGCGAGGTCGACCCGGTCTTCGGGGACCTCGCCGAATTCGACCTGCTCGTCGGCGACGCGCGCCGGCTGGGTATCAAGGTCCTCCTCGACATCGTCCCCAACCACTGCTCCAGCGAGCACCCCTGGTTCCGTGAGGCACTCGCCGAGGGCCCCGGCAGCACAGGCGGCCCCGGCAGTCCCGCTCGCGCCCGCTTCCACTTCGCCGACGGCCGCGGCGCGGACGGCGCGGAACCGCCCAACAACTGGCGCGCCATGTTCGGCGGGCCCGCCTGGAGCCGGATCACCGAACCGGACGGCGCCCCCGGCCAGTGGTACCTCCACCTGTTCACCCCCGAGCAGCCCGACCTGAACTGGCGCAACCCCGAAGTCGGCGCCCACTTCGACCACGTGCTGCGGTTCTGGCTCGACCGGGGCGTCGACGGCTTCCGCATCGACGTCGCCGCGGGCCTGTTCAAACACCCCGCGCTCCCCGACTCCCCGGACCCGGAGGCCGACGAGCGCGCCCGCGACTCGGTCAACCCGCTGGCCTGGAACCAGCCGGAGGTGCACGAGGTCTGGCGGCACTGGCGGGCCGTGTGCGAGGAGTACGCCGCGCGCGACGGCCGGGAACGCCTGCTGGTCGGCGAGGTCTCCGTACCCACCGCCCGCGAGCACGCCAAGTACGTGCGCTCCGACGAACTGCACCAGGCCTTCTTCTTCGACCTGCTCGGCGCGCCCTGGGACGCCGCCGCCTTCCGCCACACCATCGACGAGGCGCTGCGGGACATCGCG
Source organism: Streptomyces sp. GC420 (assembly GCF_009916105.1). Lineage (GTDB taxonomy): Bacteria > Actinomycetota > Actinomycetes > Streptomycetales > Streptomycetaceae > Streptomyces. The sequence continues at coordinate 20,516 of NZ_JAAAXQ010000105.1, forward strand.
GGCACCGGCTCCACCGTCACCTGGGTGCTCAACAACCACGACCAGGTCCGCACCGTCACCCGCTACGGGGAACTGGGCGCCGAGGCCGGCGGGGTCGGTGCCGCCCGCGCCCGGGCCGCCGCGCTGCTGATGCTGGCCCTGCCCGGCGCCGCGTACATCTACCAGGGGGAGGAACTGGGCCTGCCCGAAGTGCTCGACCTGCCCGACGAGGTGCTGACCGACCCCATCTTCCGCCGCACCGGAAGCCGGGCACGGATCCGCGACGGCTGCCGCGTGCCGCTGCCCTGGTCCGGGCACGCCTCTCCGTTCGGCTTCACCACCGGCAACGGCGCCGCCCGGCCCTGGCTGCCGCAGCCCGAGTGGTTCGCCGCCCACGCCACCGACCGGGCGCTGGCCGACACCCGCTCCTTCTGGCACCTCTACCGCGACGGGCTCCAGCTGCGCCGCGGTCTGCCGCAGCTCGGCGAGGGCACCCTGCGCTGGCTGGAGACCCCGCCCGGCGTGCTCGCCTTCGTACGCGGCGACGGGCTGGTCTGCGCGGTCAACTTCGGCTCCGAAGCCGTGCCCGCGCCCGTCCCCGGCACGCCGCTGCTGGCCAGCGGCCCCTGCCGGGACGGAGTGCTGCCCGGCGCCACCACCGCCTGGTGGATCTCCGACAGCGCCACCCCCCGAACCGGCTGACCCCCCGAACCGGCTGACCCTCCGAACCGGCCGGCCTTCCGAATCGGTCGGCCCTCCGAACCGGCCGGCCTCTCCCACCTCCGCGACCCACCGGCCCCACTCGCAGCAC
>NZ_JAAAXQ010000106.1 GCF_009916105.1 Streptomyces sp. GC420
CGGCGGGGCTGCGGTGCGGGCGGCACGGGGGCACTCTGGGGACATGGGCAACGCGGCTCGCGTCGTGGTGCACCCGCCCGCTCCGCTGGGAGGCCGGCGGGTGACCGTCGACGGCGAAGTGATCGGGCTCGCCCACAGCCTCAAGGAGCTCACCGAATTCCTGCGGGAGGCGGGCATCGGCCTGACGGAGGAGGAACTGGCGACCTCGCCGCTCATCGAGTGGCGCGGTGGGGGCCCCTACGAGTGGTCGGCGGTGTGACCCGGCGGCGCCGCGGCTGCCCGGATCCACCGCACGGCCAGGCAGGGTGCCACCGCCGCGCGGGGTTTCACCCACGGCCCCCTAGACGGGCTGGGGAGCGAAGGAGAGCAGTTCGTCCCTGCCGGGCTGTACGACGGCGTACGTGCTCTCCGGCATCTCGCGCCACGCGCCGGGCAGACTGCCCAGCGGCTCCGACACGACGAGACGTGTCTCCTCGGAGACCTCCTGAAGGAAGGCCACATCGGGGTGCAGCTTGCGCAGCGTGTCGACATCGCTGCTCAGGAACAGCGAGCGCGAGGCATGCTCGCTGGAGTAGCGGAAGGCCCAGGTACGCGAGCCGTTGGTCACCGCGATCGTCATCTGGAGAGGGAACTCGATGCCGCGCTCGCGGCCCAGCTGCTCCACCCGGCCGGCCATGCGCGCCACTGCCCCCGGCGGGTCCTGGTCGAGTCCGTGGGTGAGCGCCAGGAGGAACATCACCTCGGAGTCCGTCGACCCTTCCATGCTGTCGAACAGCACGGGATCGATCTCCATGCAGAGGTCACGGCGCAGGAGGTGGAAGTCGGCGATCGCGCCGTTGTGCATCCACATCCACCGCCCGTGGCGGAACGGGTGGGAGTTCGTCTGCTGGATCGCCGTACCGGTCGAGGCGCGGATGTGCGCGAAGAACAGCGGGGAGCGGACATGTCCCGCGATCTCTTTGAGATTGCGGTTGTTCCACGCCGGTCCTGTCTCCCTGACTACCGCCGGGGTGTCCACGGTATCGGTGTACCAGCCCACCCCGAACCCGTCGCCGTTGGTGGTCTCGACCCCCATCCTGGAGTGCAGGCTCTGGTCGATCAGTGAGTGTTCCGGCTTGTAGAGGATGGTTTCGAGGGACACGGGCGTGCCCGAATAGGCGAGCCACCGGCACATGGGACCATCACCTCCGTGTCCCGGCCGCCGTCGGGTGCGTCGGCTCGGGGACCTGTTCTTCTGCCCGCTGAGGGACCGGGAACTCCCTGCGGGTGCCGACCGGCCACCACGTCCGCAAGTATCGCCCACGAGGGCGGCGTCCGCGCGGCAGCGGGGTCCGGTGGGGCAGGGGCGGAGGTGACGGGTGACGGCCGACCGGGGTGCGGGCCCGGTGTCCGGCGCCAGGTGTGCGGTGCTCTGTGCGGCGCGTCTCGTGCTCGGTGACTGTGCGGCGGTGCCTCGTGGCCGGAAGGGCCGGCGGTGGCCCGAGACGGTGGGATCACCGTTCCGGGCCGGACCGTGAGTCCGCTCAGCCGGCGGCGGCCGCCTCCGGCTCGCCGGCCCCGCCCTCGCCGGCCCCGCCCGCGCCGTCACCGGCGGCGGGCGACGACGAGCCGGCCGCCGTGTAGAAGACGGACCGCTGCTGCTTCGTGCGGTGTGCCTCGCCCTTCGCGACGAGCGACTCGAGGGTGTTGCGCACCACGGTGGTGCTCAGTGTGCGCTCGGGGAACGCCTCACCGAGCGCCGCCGTCACCTCGATGGCGGAGCGCGGCTCGGAGCGCTCCACGAGGTGCCGGCGCACGAGTTCACGGAGTGTCGGGCCGCTCGCCGGCCGGGTCAGCCGAGGGCTCGCCTTGGCCGGGGCCGCCTTGGCCGGCGCCGTCTTCTTCTTTCCCTTGCCGGCGGTCGCCTTGACGCTCCTGGTGCTCCTGGCCGCTTTCGTCGTCCCGGCCCCGGCGGTGTCCCTGGCCGCGGCCTTGTCCTCGGCCCTGGTGGTGTTCTTGGTGTCCGTGGCCTCCTTGGCCTTGCGGGCCTTGGGCACCACGGGCTGTTCCTCGACGGCGGGAGCGGCATCCTCCGTTGCCGTGCCGGTGTCACCGGCTGTTTCGCCTCCGAGTGCCTGCTGCATGCCGAGCAGCAGTTCCCGGTCGTGCTCCAGTTTCTTCAACTGCTCCTGCAAAGAAACGATTTCGGCGCCGATACGTTCCTGCTCCCTGGTGTTGCGTTCGAGGTCCGCATTCACCTGGGCCACGTAATGGGACCTGATGTTGGTGTTGTCCGCGAGGGCTTCCACGACAGCTCCCTGATATGGGTGTGTTGCTGGGATGGTTGTGGATGTTACCCACATGTGTGGCGACATGGTGCCCCCGCCTACGCATAGTTGACGGTCGAGCGGTCTCCGGACGTGTGATTCCCGCGCGGTGCTCCCGCGTGCACGGTGGCCCGCCTGCGGCGCCTGCTGGTGGGTGAATCCCTTACGCACATGTGCCGCGGTGGTGGAATCCGGCCCGGGAACCCTCATGACACATGCGCGTGCGGGTACGAGTTCTGCCCGGTCGGAGCGGGTGTCTGCGAAGTGTGTTCGAGGTGGTAGCCCGGTGCGGCACGTCCACGGAGCGGCATGTACTGCGGCCGTCGCGGTGGCAGGGCGCCGCGGGCCGGGCGCGCCGCCGGGTGCGGGGACAGCCGCCGCCGGGTACCGCGGAAAAGCGTGGCCGGGCGCCAGGAAAAACCGTGGACGGTGCGCGACCATGGGGGTGCGTGCCTCAGCCGAAGCCGAAGGGAGCCCGCCGTGGGCCGGATCGGATCCGTCGGCCTCATCCTGCACCCCCGGCGCAACCCGGGACCGACCATCGAGACCGTCGTCGAATGGGCGCGGGAGCACCGGGCGGAGGTGCTGGGACTGCCCGAAGAGGTCGGCCGTATCGCCTGCAGCGCCGTGCCCGTGCCCGCCGGGGACCTGGTCGCCCGCGCCGACCTGGTGGTCAGCCTCGGTGGCGACGGAACCATGCTCCGTTCCATGCGGCTGCTGTCGGGTACACCGACGCCGGTGCTCGGTGTGAACCTGGGCCGCCTGGGCTTCCTCGCCGAGGTGGACACGGGGGATCTGCGGCGCGCCCTGACCAGGATCGACAGCGGTGCCTACACCACCGAGCCGCGCATGGCCGTGCGCACGTGCCTGCCCGAGGGCGAGGAGTGCCAGGCCTTCAACGACATCGCGCTCGTCCGCGTGCCCGGTCAGGGCATGGCCGCGGTGTCCGTCCGCGTCCAGGGCGACGAGTTCATCCGCTATTCGGCCGACGCCGTCGTGGTCGCCACCTCCACGGGATCCACCGCCTACAGCTTCTCGGCGGGCGGCCCCGTCATGTCACCGAGGGTCGAGGCCGTCCTCGTCGTACCCGCGAGCGCCCACTCGTCCTTCGACCGGGCACTCGTTCTGCCGGCCGACGAGGACGTCAGCCTCCGGCTCCTGCCGACCACGGGGCGCCTTGCCGTCGAGGTGGACGGCCAGGTGGCGGGCTACCTCGGGGGCGGCGACCACATCACCGTCACGGCGTGTCCGGCCGCCGCCCACGTGGTGCGCCTCGGCGAGACCACGTTCTACCAGCGCGCCAGGCGGAAGCTGGGCATCAACGGGAGCGCGGAGGCCTCTGCCCGCTCCCAGGACGAGGACTCCTACCCCGGGCGGTGAGATCCGTACGCCTCCCCGCCCCGGGCGTCGTGTCCGTACGCCTCCCCGCCCCGGGCGCCGTGATCCTTACGCCGCGGAGTCACTCCCCGACGAGGGCGAACGCCTCCACCTCCAGCACCAGTTCGGGACGGAAGAGCGCGACCACCTGGACCGCGGTGCTGGCCGGCGGCCTGCTGGTGTCGATGTACTCGTCGCGTGCCGCGCGGACGGCCGGCAGGTGCCCGACATCGGTCACGTAGTAGGTGAGCTTCACGACGTCGTCGAAGGTCGCCCCCGCCGCCGCCAGGCAGCGCCGCAGGTTCTCGAAGACCTGCCGCGCCTGTGCGCCCGGGTCCCCCGCCCCGACCACCTCTCCCCGTTCGTCGAGCGCCACCTGTCCCGAGACCGCGATCAGGCGGCCGGAACCCGTCACTACATGGGTGTAGCCCGTTCCGGGGGCGACACCTCCGGGTTCCGGTATGTGTGTGAGCCGAGTGTTTTCCATGAGCGCATCCTCACTCGGGAGCCGGTGGGCGGACCAGCGGATATCCCGCATGTACTGTCCGCCCCGCGCGGGGCACGGCCGGCTCCTGCCTCGCCGCCGGCCCGGGTGCGGCCTGTTCGGGTGTGGGGAGCCGACGTCCGGGCGCGGTTCGCCGGAGTGCCCCGGCCCGCGTGGCAGGGTGACGCCATGCGTCGTCTTGTGGTGATCGCCTTCACGGTGGCGGCCGTGCTCACCGGCGAAGTAGCCCCTTCCTGCGTTCCTGGCCATGTGGCGGGACACCAGGGCTCCCACGCCCCCGTCCAGGCGGCGGACGGGATCGAACAGCTGGACGTCAAGGTGCTGGAGGTGCTGCCCCACGATGTGGGTGCCTTCACCCAGGGGCTGGAGCTGGCGGGCGGGAAGCTGTACGAGAGCACCGGTGTGGTCGGCGAGTCCGCGATCCTCGCGGGCCCGCCGGGCGGAAGGCCCGAGGCGCGTGAGGAACTTCCCGCCCCCCTCTTCGGCGAGGGCATCGCCGTCCTCGGCGACACGCTGTGGCAGCTCACCTGGCGCAACCATGTCGCCATCGAACGTGACGCAAAGAGCCTGGCCGAGCTGCGCCGGGTCCGTTACCCGGAGGAAGGGTGGGGTCTGTGCCACCAGAACCGGCGCCGCCGGCTGGTGTCGAGCGACGGCTCCGCGCGGCTCGTCTTCCGGGACCCGCGCAGCCTCGTCGAGACCGGTGAGGTGACCGTCACGGCCGACGGCCGGCCGGTGCCCCGCCTCAACGAGCTGGAGTGCGTCGGCGACACCGTGTACGCCAACATCTGGGCGTCCGAGCGGATTGTGCGGATCGACTCGCGAACCGGCACGGTCACGGGCGAGATCGACGCCTCCGGTCTCCTCACGGACCGCGAGAAGCGCCGTGCGGACGTACTGAACGGCATCGCAGCGGTTTCCGGCACCGATCAGTTCCTGATCACCGGGAAGCTGTGGCCGAAGATGTTCCGCGTCACCTTCGTCCGCGCTTCCTGAGGACCCGGGCGAACCGGCCCGGGACCGCCGTACGCCCCCGCGCTGTATGCCGTCGAACCCGCCTGGCCCGGCGTGCGCCCGGGCGGCAGGTGCCGGGTGCACCGAGGTGCCGGCCGCGAGCAGCGCCAACGGGTCGCCGCCACCTGGAAGCGGCTTCTCCGGGCCTCTGAACTGCCCGTTCACGAGCGCGGGTTGTGAGAGGGAGCCGGGTGACGGGGGAGGCCGGCGTGGCGGTAGTGTGCTGGCACTTGTTGGACGGGGGGACCTTTCTGGAGGATCTCTGTGACCGAGAGAGACAGAACAAGGCGCATGGCGGCGGCGTTTGCCGTGGCAGCGATGGCCGGCACCGCGACTCTGGGGGTCTTCGCCGGCTCGGCCCAGGCCCACACGCCGAGGTGGAACGTCACGTGCTCCGAGGTGACCGTCGACCTCACGGCCTACGGCAAGAACTCCTCGAACACCGTTACGATCACCGCCGACGGCAAGGACCTGCTGCCGACCGAGACGTTCGGCGACGAGTTCCACAAGACGCTGGAACTCCCCGAGCACAGCGAGCCGGTGGACGTGCGGCTCGTGCTGGAGGCCAGTGACGGCAAGCAGTTCTCGGTCGACGAGACGAAGACGGCCCCGGTGTGTGAGGACGACGACACGCCGAAGCCGTCCGAGACGCCCAGTGAGTCGGCCACGCCGACCACCGGGGCGCCCACGCCGGCCGACACACCGACCAGTGAGGCTCCGGCCCCGGAGACGAGTTCCGCCGCGGCGGAGCCGTCGAACGAGCCGAGCGCCGACACGGGCGGCCTCGCCGAGACGGGATCGTCCAGCGCGACGCCGCTGATCGCAGGTGCGGCCGCTGTGGTCATCGTTGCCGGCGGCGGACTCGTCTGGGCCACCCGCAAGCGCCGGGGTGCCGCGGACAACTGACCGGTGAACCGCTGATGAAGGGCCGCAGCCTTCCGGGGCCGCGGTCCTTCGCCGTTCCCGGCGGGGCGAGCGCGGACACGTCCCGCCTCCCCGCTCACGGACCGGCGCACTCCTCGTGATCCAGTCCACCCGGATCCGGTGGGCCCGGGTCCCCCGGTCGTACCAGTGAGCGCCCGCCGGGGGAGCGGCCCGCCGGGCCGTGACCCAAGCTGGGACGGGGACGTCTCCGAGGAGAGCGAGCCGGCTCATGCAGTCTCCGCCTTCGCGCGCCGCACCGCCGTCGCCGCACCGCGCCGCCGCAGTTGCCGGCTGTCTCGTGCGCACCGCCCGCGCTCCCGGGACCGTACCCGGAGATCCCGGAGATCCCGGAGATCCCGGAGATCCCGGAGCACCTCGGACGCCGGCCGCCGCCCCGGCCCACGAGGCCTTCCTGCCGTCCACAACCGAGACCGAGGGGGCCCGGCGAACGCTGCACGGGTACACGCTGTCGGACTCCGGGCAGCCACAGGCCGAGGACGTCACCGAGTACAACCCCTCCTTCGCCGCGGGCAACGGCGACATGATCTCCACGGTCGGAGACCTCAACCGCTTCGACTCCGCGCTGCTCGCGGGCCGGCTGCTGCCGAAGCGGCTGCTGCGGGCGATGCTGACGCCGACCCCCGGGTCGTTCCCCGGCAGTGACACGTTCACATACGGCCTGGGCGTGGTGATCGCGACCACGTCCTGCGGCGTCACCGTGTACGGCAACGCCGGATCGATCCAGGGATACGAGACAGGGATGGGTGCCACCCGTGACGGACGGCACGTCATGTCCCTGGGCCTGAACAACGACCGGCTCGACGAGACCGGGATCATCACCGACGCGATCAACGCGGAGTTCTGCGGCGGACCGTGACCCGGGGAACCGCACTCCCGGCCCGTCGCTGTCACCCGCGGCGGGCCGGAGAGCGGCAGCCGTGCGGACCGGTCGAGCAGGACCGGCCCGTGCCGGCCGAGCAGGACCCGCGCGTGCCGGCCGAGCAGGACCCGCGGTTGCCGGCCGAGCGGGACCCGCGCGTGCCGGCCGAGCGGGACCCACCCGTGCCGGCCGGCCGTGCGGAGCGGCCGTCACCGGCCGACGTTCAGCGGGATCGTGTCCACGCCCGCGGGGCGGCCGTCCTCGGGCGAGTCGTAGTACGCGATCAGCAGGCCGGCGCCCGGGTGCGTGGTCTTGTAGGGGACGGTGACGTCGTAGGTGCCCCGGGTGCCGGTGCCCGAGGTGGCCGTGACGTAGGGGTTGGCGACGGTCTTGCCGGCGGAGTCCTTCAGCTTCAGCCGCAGGGTCGCCTCGAAGGTGTTGGCGGTGCCCCACACCCGCACCGGGCTGTGGATCGTCTCCCCGATCATCGGCGACTCGACGAGCACGACCGGGGACAGGTCCTCGAAGTAGGCGCGACCGACCGGGCCGTTCAGCACGATGCCCTCGCCGCCGAACACCTTGACCGGTTTGCCGTCGAGTTCGAAGGACACCTGCTTGACCGAGGAGAACCGGGTCGCCGTGAAGACGACCTGTGCGAGCCGGGCCTGCATGGACAGGCTGCCGCCCCCGTCGTCGAACCGCCCGGACAGGTCCACGGTGGCGACACCGTTCTTCAGGGCGATCGAGTTCAGCTTCGTGCCGCTGGGGATCGCCGTGGTGCGGTCGTGCTGCCGTTCATAGGCGTTGGGCCCGGCCAGCAGCGCACGGACGGCACCGGCGGCCGTTGCGGGGGCCGTGACCGTGCGGGGCGCGGGCGAGACCTTCTCGCCGTGCATGAAGTAGGCGGCGACCCGCACCTTGCGCGGGGCCGTGGTGCCGCCGGGTGCGGCGGGCTTCGTACCCGGCGCGGTGGAACCGGGGGCCGAGGGCGCGGCGGACGAGTCGTCCGCGCCGGGGGCCGTGCTTCCCTCCGAGCCGCCGCTGTCACCGCCCGGGCTCTCGGTCGCGCCCTGCGAGCTGCCGGGCGCCTTTCCGCCCGCATCGCCGTTTCCGCCGCCGTCCGAGCCGCAGCCGGACGCCAGGGAGGTGACGAGCAGGGCGGCGAGGGCGAGTGCCGCCGCTCGTCGTGGTCCTACGGCAGCGGGTGAGACAGGACTCACTGTGTTCATGGCGGCCTCCTCCGACACCCCCAGACAACGCCGGGAGGAACGGTGCCGGCCAGTGCCGTACGGCCTTGCGGCGAGGGCCGTACGGCACTGATGAGGATGCCGGCCCGTGGACAGGCGCGGAGGTCCCGCGCCCGCCGGGCGACCGGAGGCCCGGCTCGGCGTTCGACCTGGTGGCCGCCGTGCCCGCAGGAACCCGGGCAGGGCCGCCCGGTTGCCGCCCTGCCCGGCCGTCCTCGCGGCCGCCCGGGCCCGGCTGCCGCGAGGGTGCCGCCGGACGGTGAGCGCGGTGCGCCGGACGGCGTGCGGGAGGAAGGCGCCGGGTCCGCAGGGCCGCGCGGTCGTGGCGCGGTGCCGCAGGACTCGATGCGTCGGGGCGCGCGCCGGCGCGCGGGCGGAGTGCGAGGCCGCCCTCGGCGCTCGGCGCCCGGCGGCGATCAGCCGGTGCCCGCCAGGTAGGCCTCGACGGCGTCGGCCGCGACGGCCGGACCGTCGACGGAGCGCATGCCCTCCCGCATGGCCCGCACACGGTCGGCGACGGACGCGTCGGCGGCCACCCGGGCGGCGGTCTCGCGCAGGCTCTGAGCCGTGACGTCCTCCTTGGCCAGATGGCGGCCGAGGCCCAGTTCTTCCACCCGAAGGGCGTTCGCCCGCTGCTCGTTCGACTGCGGTACGACCACCATCGGCACGCCGTGATACAGCGATTCCATGGTGCTGTTCATGCCGCCGTGGGTGATGAACAGGCGGGCGTGGCGCAGCACGTCGAGCTGCGGCGCGTACCGCCGTATGTCGATGTTCGCGGGCAGCGGCCCGAAGGCGGCGGGATCGGCGTTGTCGCCGACGGTCATGAGGACGTCCCACTCGGAGTCGCGGAAGGCCTCGACGGCCGTCGAGAAGAACTCGGGCCAGCCCGTCGCGGCCGTGCCGAGCGAGATCAGCAGGACGGGCCGGTCCGCCGAGGCGGGCTGCCAGGTGCCCTGATAGGGGCGTTCGGCGATGCAGGGCCCGGCGAAGACGAACCGCTCGTCGAAGGTCTCGCCGGCGTACTGGAAGTCGCGCGGGACGAAGACGATCGTGAGTTGCTCGATGTGCTCCAGGAATCCCATGGGGTCGGGCGGAAGGCCGAAGCCGGGCAGCAGACCGGCCAGCTTCTTCGCCGATTCGATGATCCGCGGGTCGTTCATCCCCGCCACCGGGAATCTCTTGCGGAGTGAGAAGTGCTCGTTCGCCGCGAGGACCGGGTAGAGCCGGACCAGCGGAATGCCGTGCTTGGCGCCGAAGAATCGCGCTCCCCATGCCATGAAGTCATGGACGATGAGATCGGGCCGGTCCTTCTCGTAGAACGGACCGACCTGTTCCAGGAGGGATGTCGCTTCGTTCAGGCTCCGCAGGCCCTCCCCGGCGACGGCCTCGGGTGTCGACGGGCTGCGGTAGAAGTCGCCGAAGACGGACTCGTACTGGACCGGCTCGGCCCCGGCCGCCTTCACCATGGGGGCGAAATGCCCGGTGACGGTGCAGGTCACGCGGTGGCCCCGCCTCACCAGCTCCTCGATCAGGCCGATCGTGGGGTTGGTGTGGCCTACGGCCGGGAAATTGAAGAACGCGATGTGACGTGGCACGCATATCTCCTTCCACGCCCTGCCGGTGCTCCTCGGCCGGTCATCGCCGAAGGGCGCGGGCAGAGGCTGCTCATCCGGTTCCTGTGGGTTTTCCGTGTGACGCGGATCGCTGGATCTCGTCGAGAAGGGCTGCCTGCCGCAAGGTGTCACGGTTGTCCGGGACGGTCCGCGCGCGTACGGCGGTGGCGAAGGCGGTGACGGTGGCCGCCACCTGGTCGAAGGGATCCAGCCGGATCTCCTCGACGTTCCCGCCCCGGTGGAGGCGGATCACAGTGGCGTGGTCGCCCGGCGGGGTGAAGGCCCGGTCGACGGTGATGCCGCCCCCGCTGCCCCACAGTTCGTACACCGAGCGGTACGCGTGCTCCATGCCGAAGGTGATCTGCGCGGTGACCCCGCCGGGCGTGCTCAGCAGCGCGGCGCCCGAGGTTTCGACGCGCCGCCCGGGGCCCTGGGAGAACCGGGCGCCGACGACGTCGAGTTCGGGGCCCAGGAAGTGCAGGGCGGCGCGGAGCGGGTAGACCCCGACGTCGGCCAGTGCCCCGCCGCCGAGTTCGGGGGAGTACCTGATGTCGTCGTCCGGCAGCGGGGGGATGGTGAAAGACGAGTGGAACGAACGCAGTTCCCCGATCGCACCGTCGGCGACCAGACGCCGTACCGCCTCATGCCTGGGATGGTGGACGAACATGACGTTCTCCATCATGGCCAGGCCCAGGCCCCCGGCCAGCTTCACGAGCCGCTCGGTGTCCGCCGGGTCGGTGGTGACCGGCTTCTCCGCCAGGACATGCCTGCCCGCGTTCAGGGCCGCCTCGACCCACTGGGCGTGCATGGCCGCGGGCAGCGGCACGTACACGGCCTGCACGTCATCGAGCTCGAGGAGTTCCGCGTACCCGTGGACGGGGCGGCAGCCGAATCGCTCCGCGACCCGCTGCGCCTTGGCGGGGTCCCGGCTGGCGACCGCGGCGATCTCGGTGCCGGGACACTCGGCGAAGGCGGGCAGCATCCGGCGCACCGCGATACCCGCGCACCCCATCACGCCTACGCGCACGGGACCGGTCATCGGGTTCTCACCGCCGTCGCGTTGAGGCAGGCGAGCATCGTGCGGGCCTGGACGTTGAGGTAGTGGCCGTGCCGGACCAGGGAGGTGAGCTGCTGGGGGGTGACCCAGGCATAGCCGGGCGGCGGGTCCGGCGGGGCGTCGGCCTCGCCGGCCTCGACGATCAGGCAGCGGCTCTCGGCGTTGAGGAAGCGGCCGCCCTCCTCGGAATGGACGGCCTCGTAGCGGATGCGGTCCGCGCCGGCGCGCAGCACCGTGTCCAGGAACAGGGGACGCTCTCTGGCGGGCAGGTGGGCGTAGTTGTCGGGTGTGTACTGCACGGTCGGGCCCAGCTCCACGGTGTCGAGGAACCCGCCCTCGACCCGGGCGTGCATCAGTACGTGCGTGACGCCGTCGAACTCGCGGACGAGGAAGGCGGTGACGCCCTGGCCGACCGGCTCGAACAGGGGCTGGGTCCAGCCGGTCACCTCACGGTTCTCCGCCCGCACGGACACGGCCACGACGCTGAAGTAGCGGCCCGCTTCGTGCTCGATCGCGCTCTCACCGCGCTTCCAGCCGGGAATCGTGCCCAGCGGGACGCGCTCGGCCCGCACCGAGTGCCGTGTGCGCTCGCCCGTGATCCACGAGAGCAGCTCGATGTCGGAGCACAGCGCGCCGGCAGAGGTGTCCTCGAAGGGCAGGCAGGACAGCACCGTACGTGAGTCCATGTTGACCGTGTTGTCCCGGTGCAGCAGCTCGCCGATCTGGCCGAGGGTGAGCCAGCAGAAGTCGTCCATCAGCGGGACGTCGCCCACCGCCTCCACGACCATGTTGCGATTGGACTTGTGGTAGAACCACGAGCCGTGCTCGGACTGGAGGACGTCCGCGACGATCCGGCCGCGGCCCGGCCCGACGAAGTACTCGATGTACTTGACGTCCGCGCCCTTGTGGACCTTGGTGTAGTTGCTGCGGGTCGCCTGGACGGTGGGCGAGAGCTGGAGCAGGTTGGGGTTGCCCGGCTCCATCTTCGCCTGCATCAGGAAGTGCAGCACCCCGTCGAACTCCTTGACGAGGATCCCGAGGATGCCCACCTCGGGCTGCTTGATGATGGGCTGGTACCAGTCGGTGCAGGGGCCGTCGCCGTACGGTTCCCCCTTCTCCGTGACGTGCAGGCCTTCGACGCTGAAGAAGCGGCCGCTGCGGTGCACCAGGTTTCCGGTGGTCTCCTGGAACGACCAGCCGTCCAGCTCGGCGAACGGTATGCGGTCCACCCGGAAGGTGTTGGCCCTGCCCCGCTCCGCGAGCCAGCCTCCGAAGTCCTCGGTGCGCAGGTGCGCGCCCCGGGTGGCGGCTGCCGACAGGGCGATGCGGGCGGGCAGGCTCTTGTCCTCACGCGACTGGAGGGTGCGGGACGGCATCGGAGAAACTCCCTGCCTTTCTCGTTGTGCGTACGCGACCGGTTCAGGCATGTCCGGCCGCGATGAAGTCGTTCAGGACCCGGCGGTAGTAGTCGGGGCCGAAGCCCATCTCGGCCACCTGGGGGACCAGGGCGCGCAGCTTCTCCGTGGAGATGTCGTGCTGGACGCCCGTGTCCAGGTACTCCTTGCGTGCCGTGAGCCCCAGGGCGCGGGCGAGATGGTCGACGATGTCTTCCACCGGGACGGCGAATCCGGAGGCCACGTTGACGGTGTCGGCCCGCAGATCCGCGTCGAGCAGCCGGTCGATGAGGGTCATCGCGTCACCGACGTGGATCAGGTCGCGGGCGGCACCGCGGTGTAAGCGCACCACCCCGTCGCGTAATTGCCCCAGCAGCGCGGGCACGAGCTGGTGGTCCCGGTTGTGCGGGCCGACCAGGTGCCCGAGCCGGAGGATGAGGTGGTCGGTCCCGGACTCTCGCAGCTGCTCCTCGAGCGCGAACTTGTGCGCGCCGTAAGGGGTGCAGGGGGTCACCCGGACGTCCTCCCTGCCGGGGCCGTCGGCGCGCCCGTACATTCCGGTCGCGGCCGTCGAGAAGAACAGCAACCGCTGCCCGTTGGCCGCGCACTGCTTCGCGACATCGCGCAGCAGTGCGGCCTCCCGCGCGAAGTCGGCGTCGGAGGCGCCGTTCGTCAAGGACACCCCCGCCGCGAGGGCCACGGTGTCCGGATGCCGGCCGGCCAGCGGACGCAGGCTCCGCGCCAGGAACCCGGTTCCCACAATGTCCATTGTCGTCGTCGTCCTGATCTCTGGCTGGGGGCGGTCCGTCGGGCTCAGCCGTGCTGGGCCACGAACTCCTTGATGGTGGAGGTCATGTAGTCGACCATCTCGTCGGTGAGCGCCGGGTAGACGCCGATCCAGAAGGTGTGCTCCGTGATGATGTCGCTGTTGGTGAGCTCGCCGACGACGCGGTGGGGCTGCCCGATGTAGGCCGGCTGCCGGGTGAGGTTGCCGGCGAACAGCCGCCGGGTGCCGATCTTCCGGTCCTCCAGGAAGTGGACCAGTTCGGCGCGCCCGTAGGTGGCCTCGGGGTCGACGGTGATCACGAATCCGAACCAGCTGGGCTCGGAGCGCGGGGTCGGCTCGGGAAGAATGAGGCCCGGTACACCGTCCAGGCCCTCGCGCAGCCGCCGCCAGTTGCGCCGCCGGGCCTCGATGAACCGGTCCAGCTTGTCGAGCTGCGTGAGGCCCAGCGCCGCCTGGATGTCGGTGCCCTTCAGGTTGTAACCCACGTGCGAGAAGATGTACTTGTGGTCGTACCCGGCCGGCAGCGCACCCATCTGGTAGTCCCAGCGCTTGAAGCAGGTGTTGTTCTTGCCCGGTTCGCACCAGCAGTCCCGGCCCCAGTCCCGCATCGACTCCACGATGCGCGCCATGACGAGGTTGGAGGTCAGGACGCAGCCGCCCTCGCCCATGGTGAGGTGGTGCGCGGGGTAGAAGCTGACGGTGGTCATGTCGCCGAAGGACCCGGTGAGTTGCCCGTCGTAGGTGGAGCCGACCGCGTCGCAGTTGTCCTCGATGAGGAACAGGTCGTGGTCCTTGGCGAGCTGGGCCACCTCGGCGACCTCGAAGGGATTGCCGAGCGCGTGCGCGATGATGATGGCCCGGGTCTTGGGGCCGATCGCCGCCGCCACCCGGTCGGCCGTGGTGTTGTACGTGGTCAGGCTCACGTCCACGAAGACCGGTATGAGGCCGTTCTGCAGGATCGGGTTGACCGTGGTGGGGAAGCCCGCCGCGACGGTGATCACCTCGTCGCCCGGCTTCAGCCGCCGGTCGCCCAGCTGGTGCGAGGTGAGGGCCGAGACCGCGAGGAGGTTCGCCGACGAGCCCGAGTTGGTGAGGTGGGCCTTGCGCCGCCCCAGCCGCTTGGCGAAGGCGGACTCGAACTTCTTGGAGCTGTGCCCGGCGGCGATGCGCATGGTCAGGGCGGCCTCGACGAGTGCGACCCGGTCCTCTTCCTCCAGCACCGCGCCCGAGGGCCATATCTCGGTGACGCCCGGCACGAACTCCCGGTCGGGGGCGGTCTCCCGGTGGTACTCGCGGACCGCGTCCAGTACCAGTTCCTTGTGGTCGCTCATCGTCATTTCCTTCCGTTGACCGGCACGGGTACCGGCACTGGCACTGGTACGGGTACGGGTGCGGGCATCTCGGCGTCGAGGAGGTCGCACAGCGAGGCGTCGAGCGTGCGGCGGGGCCGCCAGCCCAGGAGCCGGAGCGCCCGTGAGACGTCGAGTTGCTGCCAGTCGACGTCGGTGCGGGCCACCGGCCGGTCCGCGCCGGACTCGGTGACCGGGAGGTCCACGCCGCTGAGTCCGATCATCCGGCCGATCAGCGGGCGCATCGGCACCGCCTCGCCCCGGCCGATGTTGATCACCTGGCCGGCGACGTCCGTCCCCGGCGCGGTGGCGGCGGCACGGACGGCGTCGATGACGTCGTGCACGTCCACGAGGTCGCGGCGGGCGGTCAGCGGCGGGAGCCGCAGCTCGGCCGGTTCCCCGCCCCGCGCCCTGGTACGGGCGGCCTCGCCGAGGTGCGCGGCGACCATGCCGAAGAGGCTGCCCGCCGGGGCCCCGGCGCCGAGCACATTGGCCAGCCGGAGCACCACACCGTCCACTCCGCTCTCCCGCGCCGCCCGCACGACGGCCTGCGTGCCGAGGAGTTTGGTGCGCCCGTACGGGGTGACGGGAGCGGGCTCCTGCTCCTCGGAGGTGCCGGTGCCCGGAGTTCCGGCGCCGTACTCGTGGACGCTGCCGAGCTGGATCAGCCGGGGCGCACGGGGGAGCCCCGCCAGCGACTGCGTGACCCGGTCGACCAGTTCGGCGTTGCCGGCGGCCATCTCGGCCTCGGTGGCCCGCCAGGCGCGGCCCGCCGCGTTGACCACCACGTCGGGCGCCGCCGAGGCGAAGAAGCCGGTGAGCTCCCGGGGGCCGGCGGCCAGCAGGTCCAGCGCCACGCAGCGGGGGTCCGTCGTGCCGCCCTCCGACCGGCTCCGGGACACCAGGTGCACCCGGGCCCCGCGGGCGGAGAACGCCTCGCCGATGTGGCGGCCCAGGAAGCCGGTGCCGCCGAGCACCACCACGCAGAGCCCGGCCTCACCCCCGTCCTCCGGCTGCCGGCGCCCCTCAGCCCCCAGCACGGTCCGCTCCGTACTTGACGGCCTTCCACCAGTCCGGGTTGTCGCGGTACCAGGCCACCGTGGCGGCCAGCCCCTCCTCGAAGCCGGTCAGCGGAACATAGCCCAGCTCCTGGCGGATCTTGGACTCGTCGATGGAGTACCGCAGATCGTGTGCCTTGCGGTCGGCGACGTGGCGGATCATCTCCTCGCCCGTGCCGGTCAGTTCGAGCAGGTGCTCGGTGATGGCGCGGTTGGTCCGCTCGTTGCCGCCGCCGATGTTGTAGATCTCGCCGGCCCGGCCGCCCTGGAGCACGAGGTGGATGCCCCGGCAGTGGTCGTCCACGTGCAGCCACTCGCGGATGTTGCGGCCGTCCCCGTACAGGGGGACCTGCCGGCCCTCCAGGAGGTTGGTGACGAACAGCGGGATCAGCTTCTCCGGGTGCTGGTAAGGGCCGTAGTTGTTGGAGCAGCGGGTGATGGACAGGTTCACCCCGTGCGTGCGCCAGTAGGTGCGGGCCACCAGGTCGGAGCAGGCCTTGGAGGCCGCGTACGGGGTGTTCGGCAGCAGCGGCCAGTCCTCGGTCCAGGACCCCTCGGTGATCGAGCCGTACACCTCGTCGGTGGAGACGTGCACGACCCGCTCGACGCCGCTCTCCAGCACCGCGTCGAGCAGTGTCTGGGTGCCCAGGACGTTCGTGCGGAAGAACTCGCCCGCGCCCTCCAGCGAACGGTCCACGTGGGACTCCGCGGCGAAGTGCACCACCGCGTCGTGCCCCGGCAGCAGTTCGCGCATCAGGTCGCGGTCGCAGATGTCGCCCCGGACGAATACCAGGCGCGGGTGCGAGGCGGGCAGGTTGTCGCGGTTGCCCGCGTAGGTCAGCTTGTCCAGGGCCGTGACCTGGGCGTCCTCCCAGCCTGCGTAGGCGTTCGCGAGGAGGTTGCGGACGAAGTTGGAGCCGATGAAACCGGCGGCCCCGGTGACGAGGATCCTCATGCCGCCACCTCCACTCGGGTGTGGTCGCCGACGACCAGGCGGTAGCGATCGGTGCCCTGCCCGGTGGTGCCGACGGAGGCGGAGCGCCCGATGACCGAGCTGCGCAGGCCCTGGACACCGGTCACCGACGCCTCGTCCAGCGCGATGGAGTCCTCCAGCCGGCTGCCGGTCACCGCGCAGTCGCGCCCGATGGCGGTGTGCGGGCCGATGTGGCTGTCCTCCACGACCGTCCCGGCGCCGATGATCGCGGGCCCCTCGATGCGGGAGCGCACGATGCGCGCCCCCTTCTCCACGACGACCGGACCCACCAGCACACTCGCGGCGTCGACCTCCCCCTCGACCGACGGCCGCAGGCTCCCGAGAAGATGACGGTTGCACTCCAGCACGTCATCCACGTTGCCGGTGTCCTTCCAGTAACCCTCGTACTGGCCGGCCCGCACATCCGCTCCCGAGGTCACCAGCCACTGGATGGCGTCGGTGATCTCCAGCTCGCCGCGAGCGCTCGGCTCGATGGCCGCCACCGCATCGTGGATGGCCGGGGTGAAGAAGTACACGCCGATCAGGGCCAGGTCGCTGCGTGGCTGCTGCGGCTTCTCCACCAGGTTCAGCACCTCGCCCGCCGGGCCCAGTTCGGCGACGCCGAAGGCCCGCGGGTCGGGGACCTTGTACACCACGACGTGCGCGGCCGGGCGCCTGGCGGCGAACTCCTCGGCGATGCCGGCGATGCCTTCCGGCAGCATGTTGTCGCCCAGATACATCACGAAGTCGTCGTCGCCGAGGAAGTCCCGGGCGATGGCGACGGCGTGGGCGAGGCCGCGCGGTGCGTCCTGCGGTATGTAGGTGACACGTACACCGATCCGTGAGCCGTCGCCGATCACCTGCTGGATCTCGTGCGCGCGGTCACCGACGACGACCCCGACCTCGGTCACGCCCAGGTCCAGGATGTTCGTCAGGACGTGTTCCAGAACGGGCGTGTTCGCCACGGGGATGAGCTGTTTGGGCATCGAGTAGCTGAAGGGGCGTAGGCGGGTGCCCGATCCGCCGGCCAACACCAGAGCCTTCATGGGAGGTCCTCTCGATTCATGGGGGTGATGCCTCTTCTCGGTCTGGTGCGACGGGGTTCGGAGCGTTCGGCCGTTCACGTCGCCCCGGCGCGCCGGCGGCCGGCGGCCGGCGCGGCGCGGGGCACCGCCGCGTCAGACGGCGGCGAAGTCGGACAGCGTGCCGGCCGCCATGGCCTCGGCCACCGTGGGAGCCTTCGCGTCCTTCTCCGAGATCAGCGGTGTCCCGGCGCAGTCCCAGGGCAGGTCCAGGTCCGGGTCGAGCGGGTTGATGTCGATCTGTGTTCCGGGAACGTAGGTACTGGAGACGACGTAGCAGATGCAGGCGTCGTCGGTGAGCGCCAGGAATCCGTGGCCGACCCCTTCGGGCACGTACACGGACCGGCCCGAGGCGGCGTCCAGTTCGTTGACCTGGTGCCGGCCGAAGGTGGGTGAACCGACCCGCAGGTCGACCACGATGTCCCGCAGCACCCCCCGCACGCAGGTGACGAACTTGGCCTGACCCGGAGGGATGCTGACGCTGTGTATGCCGCGCAGGGTGTGACGCCTGGACACCGAGTAGTTGATCTGGCGGGGCCGGAAGGAGATCCCAGCGGACCGCTCCAGCTCGTCGGACCGCATCGACTCGTAGAACACACCCCGATCGTCGGATATGTGATCCGGCTCGATCAGGAATGTGCCCGGGATGGTCATTTCCGCGATGCGCACGGCTCACTCGCCTTTCTTCCGGAACTCGGCTCATGACGTACGGGCCGGAGCCCGCCGCCCCCTCGGGCCACTCGGCCGTGCGACCGCCGCTCCGGCGGAGCGCCGGTGCCGTTCGGTGGCGGCCGGCGGCCGCTCAGCCGCGGTGCTCCGCGGTCAGCCTCTCCAGGACCGGCACCACGTCCTTCGGCGCCGGGGCGGCCAGCATGTCCTCGTACAGGCCGCGGGCCCCGAGCTGGAAGGAGGGCTCCCCGATGAGCCGCACGAGGTCCTTCTGCATGCTGTCCACGTCGATCGCCGCCGGGTCGGCGGCCAGTCCCGCGCCCCGGCTGACGACGTACCGGGCCGTGACCATCTCGTCCCACATCGGCAGAGGCACGACGAACTGCGGCACCCTGAACGCCACGGCCGCGGAGAACGTGCCGCCTCCACCGTGATGGATGATCGCCGAGCTGGTCGGCAGCAACTGGTTGAGCGGCACGTACTCGATGGCGCGTACGTTGTCCGGGAGCGTGCCCACGGCGGCCAGCTGCTCGCTGTTCAGTGTGGCGACCAGCTCCAGGTCCAGGCCGGACACGGACTCGAAGAACTCCCGCATCGGGAAGCCGCTGTGCCGGCCCGCGAGCAGCCGGCGGCTCACCCCGAGGGTGAGCACCGCGCGAGGCCGCTCCGGCCGCGCGTGCAGCCAGTCCGGGAGCGTGGCGGCCCCGGTGAACGGGACCCGGCGGACCGGGACGTAGGTCAGGTCCAGCGGGTTGCGCATCCGGGACTGGGTCAGGTCCAGGGTCCACTGGCCGACCATGGTCTCCTCGGTGAAGTCGAGGCCGTAGCGCTCCAGCACCGGGCCCAGCCACGGCATCCACGGGTCCTCGGTGAGGCCGGAGGACGGATCGGCCAGCTCCTGGCGGGTCCTGGAGCGGATCAGGCCGATGTTGTCCATGCCGAACAGGAGCCGTGCGTGGGCGGCGCCGCAGGCGCGGGCGGCGATCGCCCCCGTCGGCGCCAGCGGGTCCCACAGCACCAGGTCGGGGCGCCACTCCCGGGCGAAGTCGACCAGGTTGTCGAGGATCGGCCGGCGAGCACCCTCCGCGGACTCCCGCGGGTAGTACGCGTTGAACATGCCCCCCAGCACGGCCCTTGCCGTGCGCCAGGCGTTCTCGTCCTCGGGGTCGAGGGCCAGAGTGGGCCGGTTGGGGCCCGCGTTGGCCATGAGGGGTGCCAGCGAGGCGGTGAGTTCCTCCTTGCCGCCCAGCGACACCGCGGTGAGGCCGGCCGAGGTGATGTTCGAGATCACCTTCGGGTCCACCACACCCTCGGGGCTCGCCACCACGACCTCGTGGCCGGCGCTCTGCAGCGCCCAGGCCAGCGGAATGGCCGGATACAGATGTGCCGTTGTCGGAAAGATGGTGAAAAGAACGCGCATCGCTGACCTCTCCGAGACTGCCGGCCCGATGCCGACGCGTACTGTTCGCTCGAATCCTGCGGGGGGCCTCTAAAGAGCCGCTTGTGCAGGGCGGGGCGGGCAGGCGGGCCCGTCGGGGCCCTTCGCGCGGGGCTGTTCGCAGGCCCCGTGATCCACGATTTCACGACGACGGGCGCCATGTAGGCCCACGGACGGGGTACTTGTGCCCGAGGTCCGGCACGTCTCCTGCCCGGCTGCGCCGCGGAAGCCCGCGAGCCGGGCCGGGTGCCGTCCCGCGCGGCGACGGGCGCGGCGCTGGGCCTGTCGGCGTCCCGCTCCACGCGACTCCGCTCGCGCGCCGCCCGTCCGTATCCCTCCACGGGCGGGCGGTCCTCGGTGTCAACGGCTGCCGCGCCGCGGGCCGAGGCGGTGCGGCGCACACCGATCTCCGGCCGCGACGGCAGATCTGGCAGGGGCGCCCGCACTGTGTCCGTCCGCACTGCACGGCAGGTGCCGGCAGCCGCACGCAGTGCCAGTGCCGGCGGGACCCGCCGCGCACCGGACCGGCCACGCCGGCATCGCCGCGCGGTTCGCCGGCCGGCCTCCGCACGACCGGTTCCGCGCACGGCGGTTCCCCGGGGTCCGAGGCGAGGCTCCCGGCTTCGGCCTCCCAGTCGTGGCCGGACGTGCGGGAAGCCCCGCCGGCGCGGTCACGGCAGGCGGATCCGCCGGCTTCCGCGGCCCGCGCGGGTGATCACCCGGCATCCTTGCGCGCGGGAGGGGTACGCAGAGGGGCAGTTCGCTCGTGGGACGCGCCGGGGGCCGCAGTCCGCGCGGCGGATCCGGGCGGGCCCGGGAGCGCCGACTCCCGGGGAGTGCTTGGGGCATGCGGAGGCCGTCGCCCCGCTGACGCGTGAAGGGCCCGCCGGGGCGGGCCCTTCCCTGTGCTGTACGGCTTGCTGTACGGTCGGGGCATGTCGAAGTCAGTGACGATCCGGGTCCCCGACCAGCTCCACGCGCTGCTGCAGGAGCGGGCGGAGGCCGAGGGCACGACGGTGACGGCGCTCATCACGCAGGCCGCGCACGACGCGGTGCGCGATCCGCGCCTCGAAGGCGCCGCCGAGGTGTTCCGCGCCTTCGTCGCCGAACACGGCGACGCGTTCGACCGCGCCTTCCCGGAGGACGCCCCCGGCCGGCTGGACGCGCCCGGGCGGGCCGCCTGAGCATGGAGCTCTTCATCGACATCCGCTGGCTGCTGGAGCGCCAGACGGAGGTCCTGCCCAAACACCCGGCCGTCCACGACTTCTCCAACCTCGTGGCGGCCGTCGGCCGTCACCGCGTCAACACGCCCAGGGTCGGCGCGACCGTCGACAACGCCTGGCGCGCGGCGGCCCTGATGCACGCCATCATCCGGCTGCGCCCGCTGCCGGCCCGCAACGCCCTCTTCGGCGCCGCGATCGCAGTGGCATACATGGACGCGGCGGGCGAGGGCCTCGACGCGCCGTACGGGGCGCTGATCGACCTCGCCCGCGACATCGACTCCGGCCGCGCCGACGCGTACGACGCGGCGGACCGCATCCGCTCCTGGCGCATCTGACCCCACCGGACCGCCGCCGGACAGCAGCCCCGGGGCACTGCCGCCGGACCGCCGGAC
>NZ_JAAAXQ010000107.1 GCF_009916105.1 Streptomyces sp. GC420
GCCCTCCCCCTCCTGGTCCCGGGCGGCCACGGCACCCGTGACCCCGACCCCCGGCTGGTCGACTGGCTGCGCGCGCACGCGCCGCACGCCGACCGCCTGGTCAGCGTGTGCAGCGGAGCCCTGCTGCTCGCCGCGGCGGGACTGCTCGACGGGCGCCGCGCCACCACCCACTGGACCCTGTGCGACCGTCTCGCCCGGCTCCACCCGGCCGTCGAGGTGGACCCGGACCCGATCTACGTGCGCGACGGTCACGTCGCGACCTCCGCCGGTGTCACCGCGGGCATCGATCTCGCACTCGCCCTCGTCGAGGAGGACCTCGGCCGCGAGATCGCGCTCACCGTCGCCCGACACCTCGTCGTCTTCCTGCGCAGGCCGGGCAACCAGGCCCAGTTCAGCACCCACCTCGCCGCGCAGACCGCGAGCCGGGCACCGCTGCGCGAGGTCCAGCGGTGGATCGCCGAGCACCCGGAGGCCGACCTCTCCGTCGAGGCGCTGGCCGCCCGTGCGAACCTCTCGCCGAGGCACTTCGCCCGTGCCTTCACGGCCGAGACCGGGACGACTCCCGGCCGCCATGTCGAACAGGTGCGGCTCGAACACGCCAGGCGGCTGCTCGAGGACGGCCCGCGGAGCGTGGAGGAGGTCTCCCGCGCCAGCGGCTACGGCACGCCCGAGGCGATGCGCCGCGCCTTCGTCAGGACCCTGGGCACGGCACCCGCCGAGTACCGGCGCCGATTCCGCCCCCTGCTCGCCGCCGAGTAGGCGACGCGGCTCCGCAGTACGGCCTCCGCCTCCGCGGCCCCCACCACCTGAGCACGCCCACCACCCCATCGCCGGCCGTCACGGCCCACGACCCCGGAAGGTCCGACATGCAGACCGCGATCCTGCTCTTCGACCGGTTCACCGCCCTCGACGCCGTCGGACCCTTCGAGATCCTCAGCCGGCTGCCCGGCGCGGAGACCGTCTTCGTCGCCGCCGGGCCGGGACCGGTCCGCAACGACCAGGGCAACCTCGCCCTCGTCGCCGACCGGAGCCTCGCCGAGGTCACCGGCCCCGACCTCGTACTCGTGCCGGGCGGCCCCGGCCGGCGGGCCGCCATGAAGGACGACACCGTCCTGGACTGGCTGCGGGCCGTGGACGCCACCAGCACCTGGACCACCTCGGTGTGCACCGGCTCCCTGGTCGTGGCCGCCGCCGGGCTGCTCACCGGACGGCGCGCCACCTGCCACTGGCTCGCCCTCGACGATCTGCGGGAGTTCGCGGCCGAGCCGGCGCAGGAGCGGGTCGTCTTCGACGGCAAGTACGTCACGGCCGCCGGTGTCTCCTCCGGCATCGACATGGCGCTCGCCCTCGTCGGCCGCATCGCGGGCGACCGGGCCGCCCGTACGGTGCAGCTGCTCACGGAGTACGACCCGCAGCCGCCGTACGACGCCGGGTCTCCGGCCAAGGCCCCGGCCGACATCGTGGCCCACTACCGCGAGCGCAGGCCGAGTAGCCGGATTAGCGAAACGTAGCGAACCCGTGGTGGAGTGTCACGGCGCGCCCGGCGCCCAGGCGACGTCGGGCACCCTCCTCGGTGAGGTCGCGAGACCTGATCGACCAGCGTCCGGAGGGACGTGCCACGCGGACCGAAGGCTTCTGCCGTTCAGCACCAGGGCACGAAGGCGATTGGCTCGCGTCCCTGAGCAGTGCCGGGGATCACCAAGCCGATCAGAGACGCCGAGCGTCCTCGCGCAGTTCCGCGGCACTGGCGAGGGCCCCGCGGTCCCGCGGCGTCGGCGGAGCCCCGCAGGCCTCGCGCGGCCGGGCGGGAACCGGCAAGCTCACACCGAGTAGGTGAAGCGGGGCACCCGGCGCTCCAGGAAGGCGGCGACACCCTCCGCGGTGTCGCCGTCGGTCCGTTCCCGCGCCGCCTCCCGCGCCCAGTGCTCCGTACGGTCCAGATGGCCCGCCGCGAAGTCCTTGGCCGCGGCCTGGGTCAGCTGGGAGCGCGACACCAGGATCCGGGCGAACTCCGCGACCCGCTTGTCCAGCTCGCCCGCCGGCAGCACCTCGTCCACCAGGCCCGTGCGCAGCGCCCGCCCGGCGTCGACGAGCTCGCCCGAGAACAGCAGGTACTTCGCGGTGGAGGGTCCCACCAGCTCGGCGAGCCGCCGGGTGGAGCCCGCCGGATAGACGATGCCGAGCTTCGCGGGCGTCACACCGAACGAGGACCCCTCCTGGGCGAAGCGCAGGTCGCAGGCGGTCGCCAGCTGGCAGCCGCCGCCCACGCAGTAGCCCTTCACGGAGGCCAGGGTCGGCTTGGGGAAGGCGGCCAGCGCCTCCTCCGCGACGACCGCGAGCTCCTGGGTGCCGGCGCCCTCCTCGCGCAGCGAGGAGATGTCGGCGCCCGCGCAGAAGGTGTCCCCCTCGCCGGTCAGCACCAGGGCCCGTACGGAGGAGTCCGCCGCGAGCCGGCCGAGCAGCGCCGGCAGCTCCCGCCACATCCCGGTCGTCATGGCGTTGCGCTTGGCGGGGTGGTCGATGACCAGAGTGGCCACCCGGTCGGTGACGGAAAGTCTCAGCTGCGGCTCCATGCGCCGGATGCTATCCGCACCCTCGAACCGGCGATCCGTGAGGTCACGACCGTTCCCGGGGCGCACGGCCGCGGCGCCGCGCGGAACAGGATCGGTCGTGAGACTGACTCCGGCATACGCCAGCGGTCAGAAAGCATCGAATAGCTGCTGACTTCTGTTCACAGGCACGGTCCGGACCAAAGGAGTCCCAACACTCATTGCGTACAGGTCGCACAGGTCCGTACGGATCCATGCACGTGAGTGTGAGGGTGGTGCCGGAAGATGGAGACCAGCGGGAGCGTCACGCCGCACACGGCGACGGCCGGTCCGGCCCTGCCCGAGGCGACCGAGCGGGAGGCGAAAGGACCCGGGCCCGAACCGTACGGACCCGGACCCCGGGCGTACGAAGGCGTCTGGAGATTCACCGCTTCCGCGATCGAGGCGTCCGTTCCCAGGGCCCGGCACGCCGTACGCGATCTGCTCCGGCGCCAGGGTGTCCCGGCCGGCCCCGACCTCGTGCAGTCGCTGCTGCTGATCGTCTCCGAACTGGTCACCAACTCGGTGCGGCACGCGGCCGTGCTCTCGCCGGAACTCGCCGTGGAGGTCGCAGTCGGCAGGGAGTGGATCAGGATCTCCGTGGAGGACCAGCACCCGTACCGGCCGACGGCACTGGAGGCCGACCACGCGAGAACGGGCGGGCGCGGACTGCTTCTGGTCCGGGAACTCGCGCGGGAGGCGGGCGGCACCTGCGACGCCGAGCGCACCGCCACCGGTGGCAAGGTCATCTGGGCCGCCCTGCCGCTCGCTCCCCGCTGAACGCCCTTCCGGGCACGGCGCCGGAAGCGGGCGCACGGCGGGAGCACCGGCACGGGCCGGGCCGGACCGGGCGGGCCGGGAGTACCGCGCCGGGAGTGCTACCAGCCGGCGCCGGGGCCCGTCAGCTCGCGGATCGCGGGCCGGGCCGCGTCCAGCACGGTCATGAACCAGGCCGAGAAAGGATCCCGCGCATGCCGTTCGGCCAGCTCGGCCGGGGTCACGAAGGCCGTCGCCGCGATCTCCTGCGGGTCAGGGTGGGGCGCGGCCTCGACCAGGCCCACGAAGAGGTGGTTGTACTCCTGCTCGACCAGGCCGGACGCCGGGTCGGGATGGTTGTAGCGCACCGTTCCGGCCGCGGCCAGCAGGGCGGGGGAGAGGCCCAGCTCCTCGTGCGTACGCCGGGCGGCGGCGGTGAACGGGGCCTCGCCGGGATAGGGGTGCCCGCAGCAGGTGTTCGACCAGACACCGGGGGAGTGGTACTTGCCCAGGGCGCGCCGCTGCAGCAGCAGCCGGCCCGCGTCGTCGAAGAGGAAGACGGAGAAGGCCCGGTGCAGGCGGCCGGGAGAGAGGTGCGCGGAGAGCTTCTCCGCGGTCCCGATGGTGTTGCCGTCCTCGTCGACCAATTCGAGCAGGATCACCTCTGCGGTGCCCTGTGGGGAGCTGTTCGCCGTGCGGGAGTCCCCCAGGCGGTAGCCGGGGGAGGGTGTGGTCGGCATAACCATCCTTCGCTGTGGTCTTCGACGCCCAAGTCTGCCGTACGAACTCGTCCTGTCCGCACTTCGCACGTCCGCCCGGTAGGTCGTATCTGCGTCGGACGTCTCATAAGTGCGGACAACGGATGGTGCCCCGTCCCGGGCGACGGGAATCCCCGGCCGCGGGACGAACGGGAACGCGACGCCCCGCGCGCGCCGGGGCCCGTCCCGTACGTCGCCCGGCGGGCCGCCCGCGGCTCCGGTCCGCGCCGCCCGCCTCTCGCCCCGGCCACGGGCGGCGCCTCCCGGCCGGTTTGTGTCCCAGGGTGCGGATCAAGGATGATGATCGCGCGGGACACCCACTGCCAGAGCCGCCTTATGAAGGCGTGAACGGGTGGTGAACGGGTGCTTCCCATCATCCGATAGCCTCTGCCGACATGCCGCCCGTGCCCGCACAGGGCATCCGGCGCCTCCCCGCACGCTGCCCGGCGCCCCGGCGCGCCGCGTTCCAAGGAGTGAGTTCGCCTGTCGACCGCCATCCTCACCGGTCCGCCGGTCGCCGATTCCCCGCTCGAGGGCGATCTGCGGTCCCTGGGCTTCGACGTGCGGATCGCCGCAGACGCGGCGGAGGCCGCAGACGCCCTGGCCGCGCTGCCGGCCGGTGACCGGGTCGCCCTCGTCGACCCCCGCTTCACGGGCCACCTGCACGCCCTCCGCCTCGGGCTCACCGACCCGCGCTTCGCGACCGCCGCCATCCCCGGCGCGCTGACCGCGCTGCCGGAGTCCCGCCGCGTCCTGGAGCAGGCCCTGCGCACCGCCGCGGCGCCGCGGGCCAAGGCCGGAGCCTCCGCCCGGGGCGCGACCCCGGCCCGGGCCGGGACCACCGGGGAGACCGGGCCCGGCGGCCCGCGCGCCGAGACCGTCGTACGCGGCGGCGCGGACGCGCCCGCGGGGACGGCCGCGGAGGCGCACCCCGCCCTGCCCGGCGCGGACGCCGCGGGTGCCGAGGCCGGCGCACCGAGCGTGCATGCGGCCGGAGCCCGAGCCGGCGAGGCGCACCCCGCCTCCGACAGCCTTCCCGACGCCGTCGCGGCCGTCCTCGACGCCGAGGGCGTCCCCGTGCAGCGTCCGCCGCTCGGCTCGCTCGTCGCCGCCGTCCCGGCGGACGCCGCGGCCCGCGCCGCGGCCCGGGAGGCCGTGGCGGCCGTCGACGAGGAGTCCGTGCGGCTGCGCAGCGCCGTGAAGTCGCGGGACGGTTTCGTCACCACCTTCTTCATCAGCCCGTACTCCCGCTACATCGCCCGCTGGTGTGCCCGGCGCGGCCTGACACCCAATCAGGTCACCACGGCCTCGCTGCTCACCGCGCTGATCGCGGCCGGCTGCGCCGCCACCGGCACCCGGCCGGGCTTCGTCGCGGCGGGCGTGCTGCTCATCGCCTCCTTCGTGCTGGACTGCACGGACGGGCAGTTGGCCCGCTACTCGCTGCAGTACTCCACGCTCGGCGCCTGGCTCGACGCCACCTTCGACCGGGCCAAGGAGTACGCCTACTACGCGGGCCTGGCCCTCGGTGCCGCTCGCGGCGGCGACGACGTGTGGGCGCTCGCGCTCGGCGCGATGGTGCTCCAGACCTGCCGCCACGTCGTGGACTTCTCCTTCAATGAGGCGAATCACGACGCAACCGCCAACACCAGCCCAACTGCGGCACTTTCCGACAAATTGGACAGTGTTGGCTGGACCGTCTGGGTCCGCCGCATGATCGTCCTGCCGATCGGCGAGCGCTGGGCGATGATCGCGGTCCTCACCGCCCTCACCACCCCCCGCGTGGTCTTCTGGGCCCTGCTCATCGGCTGTGCGTTCGCCGCCTGTTACACCACGGCCGGCCGTGTCCTGCGCTCCCTGACGCGGAAGGCGAGCCGGACGGACCGCGCCGCGCTTGCCCTCGCGGAACTCGCCGACAGCGGGCCGCTCGCCCAGGGCTTCGCCGCCGTGCTCGGCGGCCCGGCCCGCCGGCTGCCTTCGCTCGCCCCGCTCGCCATCGCCCTGGCGGGCGGCGCCGCACTGGTCGCCACCGCCGCGCTCACGGCATTCGGTGGTCCCTGGACGGTCGTAGCCGCCCTCGGCTACGCCCTCACCTCGGGATTCGCCGTCGCCCGCCCCCTCAAGGGCGCCCTGGACTGGATGGTGCCGCCCGTCTTCCGCGCGGCCGAGTACTGCACCATCCTGGTACTGGCCGCCGCGTCGGGGGTGAACGGGGCCTTGCCTGCGGCTTTCGGCCTGGTGGCCGCGGTCGCCTACCATCACTACGACACGGTGTACCGCATCCGCGGTGGCACCGGCGCGCCCCCGCGGTGGCTCGTGCGGGCGATCGGTGGCCATGAGGGACGGGCACTGGTGGTCACACTGGCGGCCGCCGTTCTGCACGGCACCGCGTTCGTCACCGCGCTGACGCTTCTGGCCGCGGCCATCGCACTGACGGTGCTCATCGAGAGCGTCCGTTTCTGGGTGTCCTCCGGAGCACCCGCAGTTCACGACGAAGGAGAAACAATATGATCGGCCTCGTGCTGGCAGCCGGCGCCGGGCGGCGTCTGCGCCCCTACACCGACACCCTGCCCAAGGCGCTGGTGCCGGTCGACGGCGACACCACGGTCCTCGACCTGACCCTCGGCAACTTCGCCAAGGTCGGTCTGACGGACGTCGCCGTCGTCGTGGGCTACCGCAAGGAGGCCGTGTACGCGCGCAAGGAGGAGCTGGAGGCCAAGTACGGCCTGAAGCTCACCCTGATCGACAACGACAAGGCCGAGGAGTGGAACAACGCCTACTCCCTCTGGTGCGCCCGTGACGAGATCAAGCACAGCGTGATCCTGGCCAACGGCGACACCGTGCACCCGGTCTCCGTCGAGCAGACCCTGCTCGCCGCCCGCGGCGAGGGCAAGAGGATCATCCTCGCCCTCGACACGGTGAAGAAGCTCGCCGACGAGGAGATGAAGGTCGTCGTCGACCCCGAGAAGGGCGTGCGGCGCATCACCAAGCTGATGGACCCGGCCGAGGCCACCGGCGAGTACATCGGTGTCACCCTCATCGAGGGCGAGGCCGCCGAGGACCTGGCCGACGCGCTGAAGACCACCTTCGAGCGCGACCCCGACCTCTACTACGAGGACGGCTACCAGGAGCTCGTCAACCGCGGCTTCAAGATCGACGTCGCCCCCATCGGCGAGGTCAGCTGGGTCGAGATCGACAACCACGACGACCTCGCCAAGGGACGTGAGATCGCGTGCCAGTACTGACCAGGCTCATTCCGTCCCCGGTCGTCGTCGACATCCGCGCGGGTGCCCTCGACGACCTGGCCGGTGTCCTGGCCGACCAGCGGATCTCCCACTCCGGGAAGCTGGCCGTGGCGATCAGCGACGGCTCCGGCGCGGTCCTGCGCCGGAGGCTCGCGCCGGCCCTGCCCGGCGCCGACTGGTTCGAGGTCGGTGGCGGCACCCTCGACGACGCGATCCACCTCGCCGACGCGATGAAGGCCGGGCACTACGACGCCGTGGTCGGCCTGGGCGGCGGCAAGATCATCGACTGTGCCAAGTTCGCCGCCGCGCGCATCGGCCTGCCGCTGGTCGCCGTCGCGACGAACCTCTCGCACGACGGACTGTGCTCGCCGGTCGCCACGCTCGACAACGACGCCGGCCGCGGCTCGTACGGCGTACCCAACCCCATCGCGGTCGTCATCGACCTCGACGTGATCAGGGAGGCCCCGGTCCGGTTCGTCCGCTCCGGCATCGGTGACGCGCTCTCCAACATCTCCGCCGTCGCCGACTGGGAGCTCGCCCACAAGGTCAAGGGCGAGCAGATCGACGGTCTGGCCGCCGCCATGGCGCGGCAGGCGGGCGAAGCGGTGCTGCGCCACCCCGGAGGCGTCGGCGACGACGGCTTCCTCCAGGTGCTGGCCGAGGGCCTGGTCCTCACCGGCATCGCCATGTCGGTGGCCGGCGACAGCCGGCCCGCCTCCGGTGCCTGCCACGAGATCAACCACGCCTTCGACCTGATCTTCCCCAAGCGCGCGGCGAGCCACGGCGAGCAGTGCGGCCTGGGCGCGGCCTTCGCGATGCACCTGCGCGGTGCGCACGAGGAGTCGGCGTTCATGGCCGAGGTGCTGCACCGCCACGGGCTGCCGGTGCTGCCGGAGGAGATCGGTTTCAGTGTGGAGGAGTTCGTGAAGGTCGTGGAGTTCGCTCCGCAGACCCGGCCGGGCCGCTACACCATCCTCGAGCACCTCAATCTCTCCACCGACCAGATCAGGGACGCTTACGCCGACTATGCCAAAGCCATCAGTAGCTGAACTCCGCCCGGTCGTTCACCCCCCGGGTGTGAAGGACCGGCGGAGCGGCGAGCACTGGGCCGGCCGGCTCTACATGCGCGAGCTCTCGCTGCGCGTGGACCGGCACCTGGTGAACACGCGGGTCACACCCAACCAGCTGACCTACCTGATGACCGTCTTCGGCGTCCTCGCCGCCCCGGCCCTGCTGGTGCCCGGGATCGCGGGGGCCGTTCTCGGCGTGCTGATGGTCCAGCTCTACCTGCTGCTGGACTGCGTCGACGGCGAGATCGCCCGCTGGAAGCAGCAGTTCTCGCTCGGCGGGGTGTATCTCGACCGGGTCGGCGCCTACCTGTGCGACGCCGCGGTGCTGGTCGGCTTCGGCCTGCGCGGCGCCGACCTGTGGGGCGAGGGGCGGGTGGACTGGCTGTGGGCCTTCCTCGGCACCCTGGCCGCCCTCGGTGCCGTCCTGATCAAGGCCGAGACCGACCTCGTCGGCGTCGCCCGTCACCAGGGCGGACTGCCTCCGGTCAAGGAGGCGGCGTCCGAGCCGCGCTCGTCCGGCATGGCGCTGGCCCGCAGGGCCGCCGCGGCGCTGAAGTTCCACCGGCTCGTCCTCGGGATCGAGGCGTCCCTGCTCATCCTGGTCCTGGCGGTCCTGGACACGCTCCGGGACGACCTGTTCTTCTCGCGGCTCGGCATCGCCGTACTGGCCGGTATCGCGCTCCTGCAGACACTCCTGCACCTGGTGTCCATCCTCGCGTCGAGCAGGCTGAAATGAGCGGGCAGAAAACCCCGCTGAAGGTCGGGGCCGTCATCATCACGATGGGCAACCGCCCCGAGGAGCTCCGGGCGCTGCTCGACTCGGTCGCCAAGCAGGACGGCGACCGGATCGAGGTCGTCGTCGTCGGCAACGGGGCGCCCGTGCCCGACGTGCCCCCCGGGGTACGCGCCGTGGAGCTGCCCGAGAACCTCGGGATCCCCGGCGGCCGCAACGTGGGTATCGAGGCGTTCGGCCCGGCCGGCCGCGAGATGGACATCCTGCTGTTCCTCGACGACGACGGGCTGCTGCCCGGCACGGACACCGCCGAACTGTGCCGGCAGGCCTTCGCCGCCGACCCGAAGCTCGGCATCATCAGCTTCCGCATCGCCGACCCGGAGACCGGGGTCACGCAGCGCCGCCACGTGCCCCGGCTGCGCGCGGCCGACCCGCTGCGCAACTCCCGGGTCACCACCTTCCTCGGCGGTGCCAACGCGGTGCGCACCCAGGTCCTCGCCGAGGTCGGCGGGCTGCCCGACGACTTCTTCTACGCGCACGAGGAGACCGACCTCGCCTGGCGCGCCCTGGACGCCGGCTGGCTGATCGACTACCGCGCGGACATGGTGCTGCACCACCCCACCACGGCGCCGTCCCGGCACGCGGTCTACCACCGCATGGTGGCCCGCAACCGGGTCTGGCTGGCCCGGCGGAACCTGCCCGCCCCGCTGGTGCCGGTGTACCTGGGGGTGTGGCTGCTGCTGACGCTGCTCAGGCGCCCCTCGCGACCCGCGCTCAAGGCATGGTTCGGCGGATTCAAGGAGGGCTGGACCACGCCCTGCGGACCCCGCCGCCCCATGAAGTGGCGGACGGTCTGGCGGATGACCCGGCTGGGCCGCCCTCCCGTCATCTGACAAGCTCGGATCTGAGAGCATTCGCCTGTCCGGGGACCGGGTACCCGCCCGCGGCCCGGGACGGGCCTGCGGCTTCAGAAACGAGGACGAGGAATCATCCCCCTGTGAGTGAGACAACCCATGACGGCGGCATCGCGGTGAGCGCCGCGCCCGGCCCGGACGAAGGACTGTCCCCGGCCGAGCTGGCGGCCAAGTACGGTCTGTCGGTCAGCGGGGCGCGTCCCGGGCTCGGCGAGTACGTGCGCCGGCTGTGGGGCCGGCGCCACTTCATCCTCGCCTTCTCCCAGGCGAAACTGACCGCGCAGTACAGCCAGGCCAAGCTGGGCCAGCTGTGGCAGGTGGCCACCCCGCTGCTCAACGCGGCCGTCTACTTCGTGATCTTCGGCCTGCTCCTGAACGCCAGACGAGGCATCCCGCACGAGGTGTACGTGCCGTTCCTGGTGACCGGAGTGTTCGTCTTCACCTTCACCCAGAGCTCGGTGCTCGCCGGCGTCCGTTCCATCTCCGGCAACCTCGGCCTGGTGCGTGCCCTGCACTTCCCGCGCGCCGCGCTGCCCGTCTCGTTCTCGCTGCAGCAGCTCCAGCAGCTGCTGTTCTCGATGATCGTGCTGTTCGTGGTGGTGATGGCCTTCGGGTCCTTCCCGGCCTGGTCGTGGCTGCTGGTCGTCCCGGCGCTGGTGCTGCAGTTCGTGTTCAACACCGGACTGGCGCTGGTCTTCGCCCGGATGGGCGCCAAGACCCCCGACCTGGCGCAGCTGATGCCCTTCGTGCTGCGCACCTGGATGTACGCCTCGGGTGTGATGTTCAGCATCCCCGCCATGCTCCAGGAGAAGGACCTCCCCGCCTGGGTCACCGACGTCCTCCAGTGGAATCCGGCGGCGGTCTACATGGACCTGGTGCGTTTCGCCCTGATCGACGGATACGGCTCCGAGTACCTGCCGTCCCACGTCTGGGCGTTCGCCGTGGGATGGGCGGCGGTCGCGGGCGTCCTGGGCTTCGTGTACTTCTGGAAGGCTGAGGAGCGCTACGGCCGTGGCTGACACAACGGGGAACAGGATTCCCACCGTCATCGCGGACGAGCTGCACATCGTCTACCGCGTCAACGGCGGCGGGGGCGGCAGGGGCAGTGCCACCGCGGCGCTGAACAGGATCATCAAGCGGACCAAGCCCGCCGGGATGCGGGAGGTGCACGCCGTGCGCGGGGTGTCCTTCACGGCGTACCGGGGCGAGGCCATCGGCCTGATCGGCTCCAACGGCTCGGGGAAGTCCACGCTGCTGCGCGCGATCGCCGGGCTGCTGCCCGCCGAGCGCGGCAAGGTCTACACCGACGGCCAGCCCTCGCTGCTCGGTGTGAACGCCGCCCTGATGAACGATCTCACGGGTGAGCGGAACGTCATGCTGGGCGGGCTGGCGATGGGCATGACCCGCGAGCAGATCAGGGAGCGCTACCAGAGCATCGTCGACTTCTCCGGGATCAACGAGAAGGGCGACTTCATCACCCTGCCGATGCGCACGTACTCCTCCGGCATGGCGGCGCGGCTGCGGTTCTCCATCGCCGCTGCCAAGGACCACGACGTGCTGATGATCGACGAGGCGCTGGCCACGGGCGACCGCAAGTTCCAGAAGCGCTCCGAGGCCCGCATCCGCGAGCTGCGCAAGGAGGCCGGCACCGTCTTCCTCGTCAGCCACAACAACAAGTCGATCCGGGACACCTGCGACCGGGTGCTGTGGCTGGAACGCGGAGAGCTGCGGATGGACGGCCCGACGGACGAGGTGCTCAAGGAGTACGAGAAGTTCACCAGCAAGTAGCTCCCTGAGGGGTGAGCCCGCCCCTCCCGTGCCCGCACCCGTCCGCCGGTGAGCACTCCGGCCCCCGGGAGGTCCCGGGGGCCCGGTGAAGAGGACCGCCCGGCCGTGGGGCCCGGGTGCCCGCGCGCCCGGGCGGCGGCGCACCAGGGGCGCCGGCCCGGTATCCGCACGCCGGCCGGCACGGGCCCGCCGCGCACCGCGACCGCGTCGCGCCCCGTCCTCCGCGGGCTGCTCGCTACCGGCCGTACGCAGGCCCGCTGCCGTCCCGGGCGCCGAGGCTGTCGCCTGGTCGGCGGCAGCGGGGTAAAGATCTCGTAATACCGTCAACTGTCTTCCCTGGCGGGAAGGTTGGGGCGGATTGACATGTTCTTGTGACGTGTGGAGCACCCTGGCGCGGCAAGGACCGTTGTACAACGTAAGCTGTAGCGGTCCTCAATCGCGGCAAGTGGGGTGATACCGCTCGGCCCGAACGCCTGCCGGGGAACCGTCCCCAGGCAGTCGCCGTCGTGAACGGGGAGGGTGCGTAAGCGGCGTGTCCGAAATAGGGTGTATCGAATTGGCAGTGTAGAACGGGAGATGTGACGGCGATGAGGGAAAATCTCCAGCTCCGAGGTGGTTCCGGCCGTTCCCTCGACGGTCCCGGCACCCTGCGATGAGCGCGACCCCGGCCGTCCCGGGACCGGAGGACCGGGCCATGACCACCGCCCTCGCCGACCGCACGGGCGACACACTCGGCAAGGCGGCCCACGAGAACTTCCCCGTGGCCCCCTTCTTCCTGCCCCGCGCCTGGCGCACCGACCTCATGGCCGTCTACGGCTACGCCAGGCTCGTCGACGACATCGGTGACGGCGACCTCGCGCCCGGCGGGGCCGACGCCCGTTACCTCGGCCTCGGCCCCGCCGCCGCCGAGGACCGGCCGGCCATGCTCGACGCCTTCGAGGCCGACCTGCTGCGCGTCTTCGACACCGCCGGCACCGGCCCGCGCCACCCGCTGCTGGCCGCCCTGCGCCCCACCGTCCGCCGACACGACCTCACCCCCGAGCCCTTCCTCGGGCTCGTCGAGGCCAACCGCCAGGACCAGCGCGTCCGCCGCTACGCCACCTACGCCGACCTGCTCGCCTACTGCGAGCTCTCCGCGAACCCGGTCGGCCGGCTCGTCCTGGGCATCACCGGCACCACCAGCCCCGAGCGCGTCCGCCGCTCCGACGAGATCTGCACCGCACTGCAGATCGCCGAGCACCTCCAGGACGTGACCGAGGACCTCGGCCGCGACCGGATCTACCTGCCCGCCGAGGACATGAAGCGCTTCCGCGTCGAGGAGGCCGACCTGCGCGCGCCCCACGCGGGAGCCTCCGTGCGCTCGCTCGTCGCCTTCGAGGCCGAACGGGCCCGGGACCTGCTCGACCGGGGCACCCCGCTGGTGCGCAGCGTCCACGGCAGACTCCGGCTGCTGCTGGCCGGCTTCGTGGCGGGCGGACGCGCCGCGCTGGCGGCGGTCGGCGCCGCCGGTTTCGACGTACTGCCAGGACCACCGAGGCCCACCAGGCCCAGGCTGCTGCGCGAAGTGGGAGCCGTCCTGCTCCGAGACCGTGGAGAGAGGTGAGCCGGGCCGTGGAGACAGAGGAGGCGCCCGTGTCCGCGCACGTGCTCGCCGCGTACCGCTACTGCGAGGCCGTGACCGGGCAGCAGGCGCGGAATTTCGCGTACGGCATCCGGCTCCTGCCCGCCGGCAAACGGCGGGCCATGTCGGCCCTCTACGCCTTCTCCAGACGTGTCGACGACATCGGTGACGGCGGGCTTCCGACCGAGGCCAAGCAGTCCAGACTCGAAGAGACCAGGGAACTGCTCGGCCGGATCCGTGAGGGCGCGGTCGACGAGGACGACACCGACCCCGTCGCCGTCGCCCTCACGCATGCCGCACGCCGGTTCCCCATCCCGCTCGGCGGGCTCGACGAACTCATCGACGGCGTCCTGATGGACGTACGCGGCCATGAGTACGAAACCTGGGACGACCTGAAGCTCTACTGCCGCTGCGTCGCAGGCGCCATCGGGCGGCTCTCGCTGGGGGTGTTCGGCACCCAGCCGGGCGCGCGCCAGGCCGAACGAGCCCCCGAGTACGCCGACACGCTGGGGCTCGCACTCCAACTGACCAACATCCTCAGGGACGTTCGCGAGGATGCCGACAACGGCCGCACCTACCTCCCCGCCGACGACCTCGCCAAGTTCGGCTGCTCGTCCGGGTTCCACGGTCCCCGGCCGCCCGAGGGCGCCGACTTCGCAGGCCTGGTGCACTTCGAAGTACGCCGCGCCCGGGCCCTGTTCGCCGAGGGCTACCGGCTGCTCCCCATGCTCGACCGCCGCAGCGGCGCCTGCGTCGCCGCCATGGCCGGCATCTACCGGCGGCTGCTCGACCGCATCGAGCACGAGCCCGGGGCCGTCCTGCGCGGCCGTGTCTCCCTGCCCGGCAGGGAGAAGGCCTACGTCGCCGTGCGCGGCCTGTCCGGCATCGACACCCGTCACATCTCCCGGAACGCCGCCGGGAGGCGGGCGTGAGGAGGGCGGGCGATACGGCGAGCGGGGCGAGCGAGCGGAACGCAACCGCCCGCCGGGCCACCGCGTCCCTGACTGCAACGGTCCGCCGGCTCCGTACCGGCGAGGCCGAGGGGGTGGGCGCATGACAGTCAACGGCACCCTGGGCGGGGAGCCACCGGCCGCCGTACGGCGAGGCGCCGTCGTGATCGGCGGCGGTCTCGCCGGAGTCACCGCCGCGCTGGCGCTCGCCGACGCCGGTGTGCGCGTCACCCTGGTCGAGGGCCGGCCCCGGCTCGGCGGACTCGCGTTCTCCTTCAGGCGGAACGGACTGACCGTCGACAACGGGCAGCATGTGTACCTGCGGTGCTGCACTGCGTACCGCTGGTTCCTCGAACGTGTCCGGGGCGCCCATCTCGCCCCCGTGCAGGACCGGCTCGACGTCCCCGTGCTCG
Organism: Streptomyces sp. GC420; assembly: GCF_009916105.1. Lineage (GTDB taxonomy): Bacteria > Actinomycetota > Actinomycetes > Streptomycetales > Streptomycetaceae > Streptomyces. The sequence continues at coordinate 14,834 of NZ_JAAAXQ010000107.1, forward strand.
ATGTCGGAGGCGCAGCGGGCCCCAGGCTCGGCAGGCTGCGGCGCACCGCGCTGCCGGTGCCGCTGCACCTCGCCGCGAGCCTCGGCCTCTACCCGCACCTCTCGCTCGCCGAACGGATGGGCGTCGGCCGGGCCGCGCTCGCCCTCAAGGCCCTCGATCCGGCCGATCCGGCTCTGGACGGCGTGGACTTCGGCACCTGGCTGCGCACGCACGGCCAGTCGGACCGGACGGTGGAGGCGCTCTGGGACCTCGTCGGCGTCGCCACCCTCAACGCCAGGGCGGGCGATGCCTCGCTCGGGCTGGCCGCCATGGTGTTCAGGACCGGGCTGCTCTCCGACCCCGGCGCCGCCGACATCGGCTGGGCGCGCGTGCCGCTCGGCGAACTCCACGACACGCTGGCCCGCAGGGCACTCGACGCCGCGGGAGTGCGCACCGCCCTGCGCACCCGCGCCACCTCGGTGTCCCGCGGCGCCGACGGACGCTGGCAGGTCGGCGTCGAGAGCGGGCCGGGAGCGGCCGGACGGCTCGACGCCGACACCGTCGTCCTCGCCGTCCCGCAGCGCGAGACGCACGCACTGCTCCCCGGGGGCGCCGTCGACGACCCCGACCGGCTGCTCGGCATCGGCACCGCGCCGATCCTCAACCTCCACGTGGTCTACGACCGCAAGGTGCTGCGCCGGCCGTTCTTCGCGGCGCTCGGCACCCCCGTGCAGTGGGTCTTCGACCGGACCGGTGCCTCCGGTCTCGAAGGCGGCGGGCAGTACCTCGCCGTCTCCCAGTCGGCCGCCCAGGACGACATCGACGAGCCCGTGGCGGCCCTGCGCGCGAAGTACCTGCCCGAGCTGGAGCGGCTGCTGCCCGCCGCACGCGGCGCCGGCGTGCGGGACTTCTTCGTCACCCGGGAGCGCACCGCGACCTTCGCGCCGGCGCCTGGCGTCGCCCGGCTGCGGCCCCCGGCCGTAACCAGAGAGCCGGGCCTGTATCTTGCGGGCGCGTGGACCGCCACCGGGTGGCCCGCGACCATGGAGAGCGCCGTCCGCAGCGGCATCAGTGCGGCGGGCGCGGCTCTCTCCGCACTCGGCCACCGCCACCGCCACCCGTTGCAGGAGGCGGTATGGAGCTGAGAAACAGCACCACTAGCACCGCACAACGAGGAGAGACTGTGCCGACGCACAATCCGGCGAGCCCGGTCCGAGAGACGACGGATGTCGCCGCGCTGCTCGAGCGCGGGCGGACGCTCGCGACGCCGGTACTGCGCGCCGCCGTGGGCCGGCTGGCCTCGCCCATGGACACCGTCGCCGCGTACCACTTCGGCTGGATCGACGCCGAGGGCCGGCCCGCCGCCGGCGACGGGGGCAAGGCCGTGCGTCCCGCTCTCGCCCTGCTCTCGGCCGAGGCCGCCGGGGCCGGACCCGAGGTCGGCGTCCCCGGCGCCGTCGCCGTCGAACTCGTGCACAACTTCTCGCTGCTGCACGACGACCTGATGGACGGTGACGAGCAGCGCAGGCACCGCGACACCGTCTGGAAGGTGCACGGTCCCGCCCAGGCCATCCTCGTCGGCGACGCGCTGTTCGCCCTGGCGAACGAAGTACTCCTGGAACTGGGCACCGTGGAGGCCGGGCGCGCCGCGCGGCGGCTCACCACCGCGAGCCGCAAGCTCATCGACGGCCAGGCCCAGGACATCTCCTACGAGCACCGGGAGCGGGTCACCGTCGAGGAGTGCCTGGAGATGGAGGGCAACAAGACGGGCGCGCTGCTCGCCTGCGCCGTCTCCATCGGCGCCGTCCTCGGCGGTGCCGACGACCGCACCGCCGACACCCTTGAGGAGTACGGCTACCACCTGGGTCTCGCGTTCCAGGCCGTCGACGACCTGCTCGGCATCTGGGGCGACCCCGACGCCACCGGCAAGCAGACCTGGAGCGACCTGCGGCAGCGCAAGAAGTCCCTGCCGGTCGTGGCCGCGCTGGCGGCCGGCGGACCGTCCTCCCGGCGGCTCGCCGACCTTCTCGCCGCCGACGCCAAGAGCAGCGACCTCGACTGCTTCTCCGAGGAGGAGTTCGCCACCCGGGCGGGCCTCATCGAGCAGGCGGGGGGCCGGGAATGGACCTCCCAGGAGGCCCGCAGGCAGCACACCGTCGCCCTCGGGGCACTGGACCGGATCGACATCCCCGACCGGGTACGCGCGCAGCTCACAGCACTGGCCGACTTCGTCGTCGTACGAAAGAGATGATCAATATCGCCCTGATACGCACCCCCGGCCGGGGGTGATCCAAGACCCCCGGCGTCGCCGGCCGGCACGAAGCCACGTGCCGGCCGACGGCAGACCCCAGCACAGCAGAGACGTTCCACTGCACGTTGCACGTAAGGGGAAGCCATGACAGCGACGACCGACGGAAGCACCGGGGCGACCGTGCCCCGGGCGGCCGCGGCCACCGAAACCGCATCCGTACCCGTATCAGCGACCCGACCAGAGGCGGCGGGAGTCCGGGAAGCCGCCCAGCGAGCCACCGCACGAGCGGTCGAGCACCTGCTCGGCCGGCAGGACGCCCAGGGCTGGTGGAAGGGCGACCTGGAGACCAACGTCACCATGGACGCGGAGGACCTGCTGCTGCGGCAGTTCCTCGGCATCCTGGAGCCCGGGACGGCCGCGGCCGCGGCCAGGTTCATCCGCTCGGAGCAGCGCGAGGACGGCACCTGGGCCACCTTCTACGGCGGCCCGGGGGACCTCTCCGCCACCATCGAGGCGTACGTCGCCCTCCGGCTCGCCGGGGACGCCCCCGACGACCCGCACATGGCCGGAGCCGCCCAGTGGGTCAGGAAGAACGGCGGCATCGCCGCCGCCCGGGTCTTCACCCGCATCTGGCTGGCCCTGTTCGGCTGGTGGAAGTGGGACGACCTGCCCGAACTGCCGCCCGAGATGATCTACCTGCCGAAGTGGTTCCCGCTCAACATCTACGACTTCGGCTGCTGGGCCCGGCAGACCATCGTGCCGCTCACCGTCGTCTCCGCCAAACGGCCGGTGCGGCCCGCGCCGTTCCCCCTGGACGAACTGCACACCGACCCGCGCGACCCCAACCCGGCCAGGCGGCCGGCACCGCCCACCACCTGGGACGGGGTCTTCCAGCGGCTCGACAGGGCGCTGCACGCCTACCACCGGGTCGCCCCGAAGAGGCTGCGCAGGGCCGCCATGAACAGCGCCGCCCGCTGGATCGTCGAGCGCCAGGAGAACGACGGCTGCTGGGGCGGGATCCAGCCGCCCGCCGTCTACTCGATCATCGCGCTGTACCTCCTCGGCTACGACATCGAGCACCCCGTGATGCGGGCCGGGCTCGAGTCGCTGGACCGCTTCGCAGTGTGGCGCGAGGACGGCGCCCGCATGATCGAGGCCTGCCAGTCCCCGGTCTGGGACACCTGCCTGGCCACCATCGCGCTCGCCGACGCCGGCCTGCCCAAGGACCATCCGGCGCTGGTGAAGGCCGCCGACTGGATGCTCGGTGAACAGGTCGTGCGGCCCGGCGACTGGGCTGTACGGACTCCCGGCCTCACCCCCGGCGGCTGGGCGTTCGAATTCCACAACGACAACTACCCGGACACGGACGACACCGCCGAGGTCGTCCTGGCGCTGCGCCGCGTCCGCCACCCCGATCCGGAACGGGTCGACGCCGCCGTCGAGCGCGGAGTGCGCTGGAACCTCGGCATGCAGTCGAAGGACGGCGCCTGGGGCGCCTTCGACGCCGACAACACCAGCGCCTTCCCCAACCGGCTGCCGTTCTGCGACTTCGGGGAGGTCATCGACCCGCCGTCCGCCGACGTCACCGCGCACGTCGTGGAGATGCTCGCCGTCGAGGGCAGGGCGCACGATCCGCGCACCAGGCGCGGCATCGAGTGGCTCCTCGCCCACCAGGAGCCGGACGGTTCGTGGTTCGGACGCTGGGGCGTCAACTACGTCTACGGAACCGGCTCGGTGGTGCCCGCCCTGGTCGCCGCAGGGCTGCCCGCCGCGCACCCGGCGATCCGGCGGGCCGTCGCCTGGCTGGAGAGCGTCCAGAACGAGGACGGCGGCTGGGGCGAGGACCTGCGCTCCTACCGCTCGCGCGCCCAGTGGAGCGGCCGGGGCGCCTCCACGGCCTCGCAGACCGGCTGGGCCCTGCTGGCACTGCTCGCCGCCGGCGAGCGGGACGGCAAGGCGGTGGAGCGGGGCATCGCCTGGCTCGCCGAGACCCAGCGGCCGGACGGATCCTGGGACGAGCCGTACTTCACCGGCACCGGGTTCCCCTGGGACTTCTCCATCAACTACCACCTCTACCGCCAGGTGTTCCCGCTCACCGCGCTCGGCAGGTACCTGCACGGCGAGCCCTTCGCGGGCCCGCGCGCCCGGCACGGGGACACCTGATGCCGGATCCCGCGGTCACCGCGCCGCCGATGCTGATCGCCTGCGCGCTCGGCATCGAACACCTCGCGCTGCGCAGCGGCGCGCGGGCCGCGCGCGGCCGCGGGCCGGCACCGACCCTGTTGCGCACCGGAATGGGGGCCAGGGCGGCCGAACAGGCCCTCACCGGGGCACTGGGCAGGGACACGCTGAAGGACGCCGTCGTCCTCGCCACCGGCTTCTGCGCCGGACTGGTCCCCGGAATGCACCCGGGGGACCTGGTGGTCGCGGACGAGACCCGGGACCCGCGCGGCCGGACCGCGTGCACCGGCACCGACGTCCTCGTGAAGGCGCTGGCCGCGGCGGTTCCCGGCCGCGGGGTCCACACCGGGCCGCTGACCGGCTCCGACCACGTCGTACGCGGCGCGGAGCGGGCCGGCCTGCGGGCGACCGGTGCCATCGCGGTGGACATGGAGTCCGCCGCCACGCTCCTGAGCGCCGTGCGGACCGGCCCGCGCGCGGTTGCGGCCGTACGAGTGGTCGTGGACGCTCCTGAGCATGAGCTCGTCCGCATTGGCACAGTGCGCGGTGGAATATCGGCTTTCCGCGTTCTTCGTTCTGTCCTACCCGCTTTCTTTGAATGGCACCGATCTTCGCTGCTCCCCCGGAGGTGAGCCAGATGGCCATGCCACTTCGTCAGACCGTCAAGGTAGCGACGTACCTCTTTGAACAGAAGCTGCGCCGCCGTGAGAAGTTCCCGTTGATCGTCGAACTCGAACCGCTCTTCGCGTGCAACCTCAAGTGCGAGGGCTGCGGCAAGATCCAGCACCCGGCGGGTGTGCTGAAGCAGCGCATGCCCGTGGCGCAGGCGGTCGGTGCCGTTCTGGAATCCGGTGCCCCGATGGTCTCCATCGCCGGCGGCGAGCCCCTGATGCATCCTCAGATCGACGAGATCGTGAGGCAACTGGTGGCCAGGAAGAAGTACGTCTTCCTGTGCACCAACGCGATGCTGCTGCGCAGGAAACTCGACAAATTCTCGCCCTCGCCCTATTTCGCGTTCGCCGTGCACATCGACGGACTGCGCGAGCGGCACGACGAGTCGGTCGCCAAGGAAGGCGTCTTCGACGAGGCCGTGGAGGCGATCAAGGAGGCCAAGAGGCGCGGCTTCCGGGTGACGACCAACTCCACCTTCTTCAACACGGACACCCCGCAGACCGTCATCGAGGTGCTCAACTTCCTCAACGACGACCTCAAGGTCGACGAGATGATGATCTCGCCCGCCTACGCCTACGAGAAGGCCCCCGACCAGGAGCACTTCCTCGGCGTGGAGCAGACCCGGGAGCTGTTCCGCAAGGCCTTCGCCGGAGGCAACCGCAACCGCTGGCGGCTCAACCACTCGCCGCTCTTCCTGGACTTCCTGGAAGGCAGGGTCGACTTCCAGTGCACGGCCTGGGCCATCCCCAACTACTCGCTCTTCGGCTGGCAGCGCCCCTGCTATCTGATGAGCGACGGCTATGTGCCGACGTACCGGGAACTCGTCGAGGACACCGACTGGAGCAAGTACGGCCGCGGCAAGGACCCGCGCTGCGCCAACTGCATGGCGCACTGCGGCTACGAGCCCACAGCCGTCCTCGCCACGATGGGATCGCTGAAGGAGTCGCTGCGCGCCGCCAGGGAGACGGCCGGCGGCAACCGCGGGTGAGGCACGGGTGAGGCACGGGTGAGGACGAGACCATGAGTACCGAAGCCATCAGTGAGGACGCCATGAGCGCACCGGTCTCGCTCGGTCTGCCGGAGCCGCCGGCCAGGCCGCTCGCCGAGCGCAGGAAGAGTCGGAAGATCCAGGTCGGTACGGTGGCGGTTGGTGGGGATGCGCCGGTGTCGGTGCAGTCGATGACCACGACGCGTACGTCGGACGTGGGTGCCACGCTTCAGCAGATCGCGGAGCTGACGGCGGCGGGCTGTCAGATCGTGCGGGTGGCGTGTCCGA
>NZ_JAAAXQ010000108.1 GCF_009916105.1 Streptomyces sp. GC420
CGCCTCCCCCTCCCCCAGCAGCCCGCGTGCCCGCAGCAGTTCGGTGACCGCCGTTCCCCACGGCAGGCACAGCCCGGCGCGGGCCAGCAGCTCCCGGTCGCCGAGGAGCCCGGGCGCCGCGCCCACCCGGGGCTGCCCGTCGCAGAGGACCGCCGCGTCGTCGGCCCAGCGCAGGGCGAGGTCCACGTCGTGGGTCGCCATTACCACCGTCGTACCGGTGCTCTGCAGCCGCCCCAGCACGCCCAGCAGCCGCTCCTGGCCGCGCGGATCGAGTCCGGCCGTCGGCTCGTCCAGAACGAGTACGCGGGGGCGCATCGCGACGGCGCCTGCGATCGCGGTGCGCTTGCGCTGCCCGTACGAGAGCAGATGCGTGGGCCGGTCCCTCAGCTCTCCGATCTCCAGTGCCTCCAGGGCCTCGTCGACCCTGGCCCGCACCTCCGCGTCCGCGAGACCGAGGTTGAGCGGGCCGAAGGAGACGTCCTGCTCGACGGAGGCCGCGAAGAGTTGGTCGTCGGGGTCCTGGAGGACCAGTTGCACAGTGCTGCGCAGCCGGGTCAGGCCCCTGCGGTCGTGCGTCACCGGTTCCCCGGCGACCAGCAGGTGCCCCGCCGTCGGGCGCAGGCCGCCGCTGAGCAGCCTGAGCAGGGTGGTCTTGCCGCTGCCGTTGCGGCCGAGGAGGGCCAGCGAGCGGCCCTCCGGGACGGCGAAGTCGACTCCGTCGAGGACGACGGGACCATCCTCGTACGCGTATCTGCCCGCGCGCAGTTCGACCACGGCGGGCGCCACGGCGGGCACGGGGAGAGTCATGGCAGGAGGGCCCTTTCGAGTACGAGGGTGAGGGCGGCGATGCCCGCGAGGAGTGCCCCGGTCGCGGCGAGGAAGCTCCGGGAGACCGCGACGTCGGGGACCAGGACGCGCAGGGTCCCGTCGTAGCCGCGGCCCGCCAGTCCGCCCTGGAGACGGGCGGCCCGGTCGAAGGCCCGGACGAAGACGGTCGCACCGAGGGCGGCGACGGATCTCCAGACGGCGGCGCGGTCGCTGTTGCCGAGCCGGGCGGCCTGTGCCTGCCGCACCTTCGCGACGGTGTCGAGGAGCAGGAAGCTCATCCGGTACGTCACCAGGGCGACATCGACGACGGGTGCGGGGACACCCGCCCTGACCAGGCGGGGCAGCAGGTCGGACATGGGGGTGGTGAAGGCGAAGAGGAGCACGCCGAGGGAGGCCGCCGAGGTGCGCAGCAGCAGTTCGGCGGCCCGCTGCGGCCCGCCGGGCGCCAGGGCGACCAGCCCGTCGGGCCCGCCCACCTGGAAGAGCAGCGGCACGGCGCCCGTCACGCAGAAGCCGAGGGGGATGCGGTAGGCGCGCCAGAGCTGCCTCGGCCGTACCCGGGCGGGTCCGAGCGCGGCGGTGACGGCGGCCACCGCGACGAGGACAGCACCGGGCCACGGCGGCAGGCTGACGGCGCTCACAGTGAGGCCGAGCCCCAGGGCGGCCTTGTCCAGGGGGTGGCGGTGGCGCCAGCGATTGCTGTGCGCCGCCGCGTCGATGGGCAGCACCGGCGGCTACGACGGAGTGTCGTGCGAGTCGGCGCCGGAGCCGGGGCGGCGGCCGGGCGCGGCCGGGCCTGCCGCCGTGCCGCCGCTCCCCGCCGGCGGCCCGGGATCTCCGGGGCCGGGAGAGCCGGCCGGATCCGGCGCGCGGCCGGACGACGACGTGCGGCCTGCTCCGACGTGCGCCGCGGACGCCGCAGGCGCCACGGACGCGGCGGACGCGGCGGACGCGGCGGACGCGGCGGACGCGGCGGCCTCCGCACCGCCCGCCTCGTCCGGTGCGGCACCGGCATGACCGTGGCCGTGGCCGTGGCCGTGGCCCGCGTCCCGGCCGGCCTCGGGTGCGGCCGCCGCCGCGACCGCGGTGTGGGCGGCCCGTGCCCGTGCCTCCCCCTGCCTGCGGCCTCTCCGCAGCCCGAAGTAGTAGGCGAGGACCCCGGCCCCGAGCGCGGCCTGCAGGGAGAACAGTGCCGACTCGATCTCCCCCGACGGGGGCTCGTACAGCGGGGTGAACCAGGGTTCGTACTCAGGGTCGTTCTCCGTGATCGCCGTCTCCGCCTGGGCGTCGGAGCCCGTGAACGGCTCCTCCCTGTCGTCGCCGAGGCCGAGGGCGAGGGGCAGCACGGCGAGCGCCGCCACGACGGCGAGCAGCAGCAGGTTGATCTTCGTGTTGCGGTTCACCGGTTCACCGCCCCTCCGCGCCCGGGCTCCGTGGCGCCGGCCGAGGCCTCCGGTCCGGACGCCGACCCCGGCCCGGACCCCGTTCCGGACCCCGGCCCGGACCCCGGCCCGGCGCCCGACCTGGTGGCGGCGAGCACGCCGAGACGGAGGAGTTCACCCTTGCTCGACTGCGTCAGCAGCCGCATGACCAGCACCGTGAGCAGGCCCTCGCTGACCGCGAGCGGGATCTGCGTGACGGCGAAGATGCCGCCGAACTTGGCGAGCGCGCCGGGAATGCCGCTCGCCGGGTCCGGGAAGGCGAGTGCGAGCTGAACGCTCGTCACGCAGTACGTCGACAGGTCGGCGACGAACGCTCCGGTGAACACTCCCGCCATCAGCGGGGCACCGAAGCGGCGGGCGAGCCGGTACGCCCCGTAGCCCGCCCAGGGACCGACGACCGCCATGGAGAAGACGTTGGCGCCCAGCGTCGTGAGCCCTCCGTGGGCGAGGAGCAGCGCCTGGAAGAGCAGGGTGATGGTTCCCAGTACGGCCATGATCGGCGGCCGGAAGAGGATGGCGCCCAGGCCGGTGCCGGTGGGGTGTGAGCAACTGCCGGTCACCGAGGGGAGCTTGAGCGCCGACAGAACAAAGGTGAAAGCGCCGGAGGCGCCGAGCAGCAGCGTGGATTCGGGGTTTTCCCCGACTTCGCGGGTGAGTGCACGGACGCCGTGGACGACGAACGGGGCGGACGCGGCGCCCCAGGCGATCGCGTGCAGGGGCGGCAGATAGCCCTCGGCTATGTGCATGGCCGTGTATGGCATGAGAAAGGAGACCTCTCCAGCACCTCGTGGATGGACAACGCACCCTGGCCGGTCTCCTGGCTGACGGGTCATGCCGCCCGTACTCCGCCTTCCCGGACCCGCGGTTGCCCGCGGGGACCCAGTGGCTTCCCGTCGACGGTCGTGCGCTGCCGCGGGGGTGGAGCCGGACTTCCCGATCACAGTGGCGAGGGCCGCACCGGTTTTGCACCGGTTTCCCGTTCACCAAGGCCCTGTGACAGTAGTGCGCCCCACGAGGGGCGGCAAGCGGCCCTCCTGCCCGGCCCACGACTGCTACCGAATGTGACCAAATGTGTACGCCTTTGCCCGACCGGGAACAATGCGGAGGTCGATGGCGATGACGGCAAGGGGCGGGACCATGACTCGGATCGGCGTCACCGGGCATCGCGTCATCCCCGACGCAGTCATGGAGCGCGTGCTCGCGGGCATGCGCGAGGAGCTCGTTCCCGCGCGCGCCGGCGGTCCCGTCGAGGCGTTCACCAATCTGGCGGCGGGCAGCGACCAGCTCTTCGCGGAGGTCGCGCTGGATCACGGCATCCCGGTCACCGCGGTCATCCCCGGCACGGACTACGAGCAGCAGTTCAGCGCGGAGGAACTGGTCTCGTACCAGCGTCTGCTCAAGGCCTGCACCGACCGGATCGACCTGCCGACGGCTCGGTCCGACGAGCAGGCGTACTACGAGGCGGGCACGTGGATCGTCGACCACGTGGACAGGCTTCTCGCTGTCTGGGACGGCCGTCCGGCCCGCGGGCTCGGGGGCACGGGGGACATCGTGGCGTACGCCAGGCGCACGGGGGTCCCGGTGACGGTGCTGTGGAGCCCCGGCGCACGGCGGGACTGACGTCCCGCCCGCCGGGCGTCACTTGCCGAACCGTGCCAGCCAGTCCGTGTGCTGGGGCGACATCAGGCGCTCCGTCTCGGCGACGGCCGAGGCCCAGCCCTCTTCCCCGACCGTGGTTCCCAGCGCCACCCTCAGAGTCTCCAGGTCCTGCTCCACGAGCGCGTGCGCGTACGCCAGCGGCCGGTACCTCCGCACCTCCTGCCAGGCGACCCCGGCCGCGGCCGCCGTGGCCAGCAGGCCCGTCAGGTCCCAGGCTGTGCCCGTGCCCAGCGCCCGGAACACGGCCGCGAGGAGCGCCATCAGGGTGAGCGCCGCGGTCAGCGTGGACCAGCCGACCGAGGCCCGGCGCTCCTGCAGGGCCTTGTTGCGGTACCAGGTGTGCTGTTCCGTGACCCGGTCCCTCAGATAGATGTCGCGTCTCGCCTCGAACGGCTTGGCCCGCGTGGCCCGCATGACCTCCGAGACCTGGCCGGCTCCCACGACGTACGGGCCGCCGCGGGTGTCCTGCCAGCCGACCTTGCGCAGTTCGCGCAGCCGCTGCTCCAGCCGCTCGGCGAACAGTGCCTCGGGATCGGGTACGCGCGAGTGGAAGGGCCCGCCGTGCACCATGAACTGCCAGGCCAGCGACTTCACCGTCTCCGCCACGTCACGATGCGCCTGCCAGTGCGCGCGGGCCCGCCGCCGCGCGGTGTGGGCGCCCATGAGGATCGTCGACGCGTACAGGACGGCCGCCAGGACCGCCGGAACACGGTGGTCCAGCCGCTCGGCCAGCACGGCGAAGGCCGTGGCCAGCAGGAGCAGGATCAGCTGTGTGCGGGTGGCTCGAAAGGACTCGCCCTGCCGGGCCAACGCCCAGCGGTCGTTCGCGAGAAAGAGCTGAGGAAGATCATGGTCGCTCACGGTCGTGCTCGGTCCGGGAGTGGTGGCCCACACTGTGCACCTCATGAATGACGAAGGCGATGGCTTCGGGAATTCAGGGTGCCGCGCCGTGCGACGGAGTACCAGCGTCGCACGACCGGTCGTCCGAACCCCGGCGTTCATTCGCCCTCGCACCGCCGAAGTGGGCCGACAGCCGTCGAATCCAACCGGCGCGGCTGTGACCGCGATCGGCGGCCGGCCAGACCTGCGCCCCGGCGGAAGGCGGCGATCACTTGGGTTCCGGCCCGCATCCGCGTGCTGGAAGCCCTTGCCCTCGCGCGGACCGTGAGCGAGGTCCAACACCACGCCTATGAGGGCCTTTCCATGGCGGCAGCGGCCACGGTCAGGTCCTGCCACGACATGCCCACACTCTTGAAGAGCTTCGGCCTCAGGGGCATGACGTTCACGGCTCCGCGCACGAGTTCGGCGATGTTGCCCGCAATCACCCCGGCATCGATGTCGCCGGAGCGCAGAGGAATCAGGATGTCGCCTGCCTCACTCAGCGCCGCGGCGCGCGCCTCGACAACGACCGTGGCCCGGGCGACGAATTCGGTGTCCACCTCCCGGGCCGTCGGTTCGTGGGACCCGATGGCCACGACGACCGCGTGGGACGCGACGGCCGCTGCCGGGAACAGCGGCGTACGCGATGTCGTGCAGCAGACCACGATGTCGGCGGTCGCGACGGCCTCCGACGGGACCGTCTCCGCGTTCAGGCCGGCTCTCCGGCAGCGCTCGACCAGCTTCGCCGCCGGCTCCGGGCGACGCGCGACGACCCCGACCGAGGAGATGGGGCGCACGGCCCGGACTGCCTCCACGTGGCCCCATGCCTGCGGTCCGGCGCCGAAGACGACGAGCCTTTCGGCATCCGGAACCGCCAGGTGGTCCACCGCCACGGCGGAAACCGCGGGGGTGCGCAGCAGGGTCAGGGCGGAGCCGTCGAACAGGGCTGTCGGGCGGAGCGTGGCCGCGTCCATCAGGAGGTAGGAGGCGATGATGCGTGGCTGCCCGCGGGCGGGGTTGCGGGGCGCGACTCCAGCGATCTTCACTCCGGTGTACGAGGCTGTCGTGGACGGCATCAGCAACAGCTGGCCCGCGTCGACGTCGAGCACGGTGCGGGGGATGTCCGCTTCGGGGTCCAGCCCCGCGCGCAGGGCTTGTTCCACTGCCCGAATGGCCAGTGGCATGGGCAGGCGGCGCGCCAGTTCTCCGGCGTCGATCAGTGAGAGCGCGGTGGGGTTCACGCGCTCAGTTCTCTCAGAACATGTGCGGCCATTTCCAGTACGGCCGCGGGTCGTCGGGAAGCCGACCGGCCGGATCCCTCGTGAGCCGTGGTCGCCCGTACGGCCCGAGTCCGGCGACGCCGCGCTTCCGCGCGCGGCCGGAGGTCGAAGGGGATCTTGTCGCGTGCGGTTGCGTAGTGGATGATGTTCGGAAAGTGACGCACTAGTGCCGCGTCGGTCGGGGTTTGCCCGCTGAGGAGCGGCGTCCGGTGCCGGGGGCACCTCCCGCCGGAGGCGGGGGGAGCATCGCAAGGCGGCCGGAAGCCCTCGTAGTGGGCCTGCTCGGGCATTCGGCCAACGCAGCGTGGGGGTACCCCCCGCGGCCGGAGGGCTGCGGGCGAGTGCCGTGCAGGCCGTCGCGACGGGGCGAACCCTGGCTGACGCGGCACTAGCCGTCCGGGCAGAGGATTCGTCCTTCTTGCGCGACGCCCGTGATCCCCGGCCGTGGCGGGATGTGGCACGGGTGGAACGGACGCCGGTTCCCTCCGGGCGGCGACCCGAAAGGCGGGTGACCTCGTGTGACCGGGCAGCGCGGACTCGCCGCCGTACTGGACGGGTTGGGGGTGCGGCGGGGCGGGGTGCTGCTGGTGCACGCCTCGCTGCGCGGCAGCGGCCTGCGGGACACGGAAGTGGTCGCCTCGCTCCTCGACGCACTCGGTCCGGAAGGCACCCTCGTCGTTCCGGCGTTCACTCCGGAGAACTCCGACACCTCCAGGCAGTACCGCACGCTCACCGAGGGGATGACCGAGGAGGAGAGGGCCGCGTTCCGGGAATCGATGCTCCCCTTCGAACCGGAGTCCACCCCATGTCCCTCGATGGGCAGGCTCGCCGAGCGGGTACGAACCTTCCCCGGCGCCGTGCGCAGCGTGCACCCCCAGACCTCCTTCGCGGCGCTGGGCGCGCGTGCCGCCGAACTGCTCGGCGGGCACGACCCTCACTGCCATCTCGGGGAGCACTCCCCGCTCGCCCGGCTGTACGAGTCGGAGGCCCAAGTGCTGCTCCTCCGCGTCGGGTTCGAGGTGTGCAGCGCGTTCCATCTCGCCGAGTACCGGCTGTCGCCCCCGGTGCCGATGCGCACGTACCGCTGTGTGACGGAGCGCAAGGGGCACTGGACCGCCTACCGGGACATCGTCCTGGACGACGGGGACTTCGCCGCCGTGGGCGCCGCGCTGCCGCGGGGTTTGCTCAAGGAGCGGGACGCGGGAGGGAAGCCCGCGGTGCTGTTCGGCCTGAGGGAGGCCGTCGATCACGCCCTCGGCACCCTGACCGCTCTCCGCCGGTGAACGTCGTTTCCCGGCGCACCCGGTGCACCCGGTGCACTCGGCGCACCCGGTAGGCGGCGCGCAGCGGCCGCCGGACCCGCTGAGAACCGGATGCCGGTTCCCCGCCGTTCCCCGTGCGTTCCCAGTCGATTCCAAGCCACCCGCGGCACAGTCTGGACCGACGGCGTACGGGCCGCGCGGACTGATGCCGTGCCACCCCCCGTGAATCACGCGACCACTTGCGCTCACGGCCGCCGCCGAACGACATCGGACACGACCGGCGCCAGGCCGCCGGTCTTCACGGGGAGCACTTCACCATGCGCGTACGGCGCGTTCCGGCCATCACCGCGGCAGCACTCGGCCTCGTCCTTCTCTCGGGCTGCCGGGACGACAACCTCAACGCCCTGCCCACCGACTCACCCGCCGCCACGGTCGGCGCGGAGAGCCCCGAGGCCGACACCGGAAACACCGCGGACCCGGCCGAGACCGAAACCCCGGCCGACACCTCCCAGGCGCGGCGGGTGGTGAACGCGCCGGTGGCGGCCGGCATGGACAGGGCGGACGGTGCGGCGAGCGACGTGAGCATCGACCCGGGCGAGATGCGGGACGGCATGAACCTGGTGATGGACTACTACGACATGAACCCGGGCATCCTCGTCGTCGCCGTCGACAACGTCCCGGAAGACACCTCCGAACGCCGCGAGCACCTCTGGCGGGGGATGCTGGACCACATCGCGTGGGACTACGAGCTGGGCCAGCCCGAGGCCCAGCCGGTTGCCGACCCGGGCCCCCTGGGCGGCTCCGTGGAGTGCATGCTGGCCTCGCTCGACGCCGAGGCCGGTGACGTCATCTGCGGCTGGGCCGACGAGAACACCGTCGGAGTGGCCCACTTCCCGGACAGCGCGCTCGAGCAGGCCGGAGAGCTTTTCGTCAAGATGCGCTCCGACCTGGAGAAGTAGCCGGCGGCGCACGACGGCCCGGGGCCGGAGGCATTTCCTGCCTCCGGCCCCGGGCCGTTCCGGTCTCCGGTGCCACCCCCGCGCGCGGCACCGAGGGGCGGCCGGCCGGGCGCCTCCGCGCGCCCGGCGGGGCCACGGTTCGTCAGGCGCCGATCGCGTGCCCCAGGCGGAACAGGCGGGCCGGGTCGTACGCCCGCTTGATCTCCAGCAGGCGGGTACGCGCCTGAGGGTCCCAGGCTCCGGCCAGCTGCTCCGGGGAGGTCTCACCCAGGAAGTTGATGAGCGCGCCGTGAGCGGCCCACGGCTCCAGGGCGCCCAGGACGGCGTTGCCCGCGGCGGGTACGGCCTCCTCGATGCCCGGCAGCAGCG
The DNA here is from genome assembly GCF_009916105.1 of Streptomyces sp. GC420. GTDB lineage: Bacteria > Actinomycetota > Actinomycetes > Streptomycetales > Streptomycetaceae > Streptomyces. The sequence continues at coordinate 8,679 of NZ_JAAAXQ010000108.1, forward strand.
CACCGACCACGGAGACCCCGTAGGCGCCCTCCCGGCCGGACACCGCGTTCGGCGGGGACGCCGGGCGGGACAGCGCACCGCCGAGCTGCCGGATCTCCACCATGGCGAGCGGCACGTCCGCCTCCGGGCCGACGGCGCCCACGAGTGCCTCCACCGTCTCCGCCTCGATCGAGCGCAGCAGCATCCCGCTGTTCCAGACCGGCATCGGGTCCTTGGGGTCCTGGTGCACGCTGTCGGTGGCCGTGTACGGCAGTTCCCCGACGTGGTCGAGTACGGCCTCTCCCGCGGTCCGCATCGGCGCCAGCAGCGCCTCGCCCTCCTCCGCGGGACCGTTGTACGCGAAGCGCAGGTGGACGACGAACCGGCCGCGCAGCGGCTCGGGCAGTTCCTCCAGCGGAGGCAGACGGAGCAGGGCGACGGAGCTGGAGGCCTGCTCCGGCAGGGTCGGTGCCCAGGCGCGGTAGGCGTGCAGCACGCCGGACGCGGAGGACCCGGCGAAGAAGATCCCCCCGGCGTAGACGGTGATCACCGGGAACAGCCGTATCTCCATCGCGGTCACGACGCCGAAGCTGCCCTTGCCGCCGCGCACCGCCCAGAACAGCTCAGGCTCGCTCTCGGCCGTGACCTGCCGCAGCCGTCCGTCGGCGGTCACCAGATCGACCGCGAGCACGTGGTCGGCGGCGAATCCGTACTGCCGGCCGAGGATGCCGTGGCCGCCGCCGAGGGTGTAGCCGATCGCGCCGACGTCCGAGGAGGAACCGCTCAGTGGTGCCAGGCCGTGCTCGGCCGCGGCGGCGATCACGCTCTTCCAGCGGGCGCCGGCCGCGACGCGCACGGTGCGCCGCGCCGCGTCGACGGTGACCTCGTCCATCCGCCGGGTCGTGACGAGCAGGCCGCCGTCCGCCGGGGCGACGGCGCCGTGCCCGGTGGCCTGCACGGCGATGGGGAGTTCGCGCGCCGCGGCCCAGCGCACGGCGTGGACGACGTCCTCCACGCGGGTGGCGGCGGCCACGACCAGCGGGCGGTGGGAGACGGTCCGGTTGAACGGGGCGGCCTCGTCGGACATGCCCGGGTCACCGGGGACGAACACGGGCCCGGCGAAGCCGGACTTCAGCCGGTCCAGGTCGCCGGTGGTCAGGGGATTCGTCGCGGTTGACATGGCTGGTTGCCTCTTCTGTCTTCTCGTTCTGTCTTCTCGTCGGGCGAAGCGCCTGGGGTCCGGGCACCGGGCGGACCCCGGATCCCGGTGACGGTGGCCCGGGGCGGTCCGGGACGGCGGGCGTCGCGGACCCGTGTCATGCCCTCAGCCTCGCGCCCCCCTCTGGCAGGGCGCTGGGAAGCGGCGGGGAGGCCTCCCGGGCCCGTTTCCAGCCGTCTCCAAGCCGTCGTCCGGGCCTGTGTGCCGCCGCCGGGAGCGGGCCGGCCCCGCACCGCCGCCCCGCGGCGTCCCCGCCGGCGGCGGCGCGGGGTCCGCCGGGGCCGGGCCCGGGTACCGGTGTCACTTCCGGTACATACGGCTGATCTGGCACTCTTGCCCCGCATGAGAGGAGGTGGGGGGCATGTCGGCAGAGGTCCGCATCGGCGTACTGGGACACATGACGGCCACCGTGGACGGACGTGAGGCGGCGCTCGGAGGGCCGCGGCAGCGGGCCGTACTCGCCGTGCTGGTGGCCGCGCGGGGGCGTCTTGTCACCCAGGACGCGATCATCGCCGAGGCATGGGACGAGCGGCGTCCCGCCTCTGCGGCCACCCTGCACTCGTACATAGCGGCCCTGCGCAAGGCGCTGGAGCCGGGCCGTACGAACGGACAGCCCGCCCAGGTCCTGGTGCGCGAGAACATCGGCTACGCGCTGCGGCTCCCCGCGGAGTCGGTGGACGCCGAACACTTCACCGTCCTGGCCGAGCGGGGCGAACGGCTGCTGCGCGGCGGGGACGCCGACGGGGCGGCCTCCGTGCTCGGCGAGGCGCTCACGATGTGGCGCGGCGCGGCGTACGCCGAGTTCGGCGAGTACCCCTTCGCCGCGCCGGAGGCGGCCAGACTGCACGGCCTGCGGCTGTCCGCGCACGAGGACCTGTTCGCCGCCGAACTCGCCCGGGGCCGGCATGCCGCGGTGATCGGGGACCTGGAGAAGCACACCGCCGAGCAGCCGCTCAGCGAGCGGGGCTGGGAGCTGCTCGCGCTGGCGCTCTACCGGTCGGGCCGCCAGGGCGACGCGCTTTCGGCACTGCGCACCGCGCGCCGGGTGCTCGCGGAGGAGCTGGGCATCGACCCCGGTCCCTCGCTGCGCCGGCTGGAGGCGGCGGTCCTGGCACAGGACGAGGCCGCGGCACCTCCGCCCGCTCGCACGGCGGATCCCGCCCTCGCGGCGCCGCGAGGGCGGAACCTGCCCTACGCGCTGACCGGGCTCATCGGGCGCGAGGAGGAGTGCGATCGTGTCGCCGCGCTGCTGGAGCGGCACCGGCTGGTGACCCTGACCGGCCCCGGTGGCATCGGCAAGACCCGGCTGGCGCTGGAGGTCGCGCACGCCCGTGACGACGAGGACGGGCCGTGGCTGGTGGAGCTGGCCGATCTGGAGGAGCCCGATCCGCGGCTGCTGACCGCCGGCATCGGCGACGCGCTCGGCATCCGGGAGGCGGCGACGGCGGAGCGTCTGGCGGAGGTGCTGGGCGAGCGCGGAACGCTGCTGATCCTGGACAACTGCGAGCATCTGCTGGAGGTGGCGCCCGGGATCGTCGCACAGTTGCTCACCCGGTGCGGAGGGCTGCGGGTCCTGGCCACCAGCCGGGAACCGCTGGGCGTCGCGGGCGAGGCGGTGTTCGAGGTACCCCCGCTGACGGCGGGCGCGGGGCGCGAGCTGTTCCTCGCCCGCGCGGCCGCCGCCGCACCCGGCTGGGTGCCGGACGACGGCGAGCTGACGACGGCACAGCGCATCTGCGGCGAGCTGGACGGACTGCCGCTGGCCATCGAACTGGCCGCCGCGCAGTGCCGGGTGCTTTCGGTCGACCAGATCTCCCAGGCCCTGGACGACCGGTTCGCGGTGCTGGTCGGCGGGCCGGGAACGGGGCCCGCGCGGCACCGGGCGCTGCAGGCGGCCGTGGAGTGGAGCCACCGCTCGCTCACGCCGCGGGAGCGGGACACCTTCCACCGGCTCAGTGTGTTCGCCGGCTCCTTCGACCTGGACGCGGCGGCGGCCGTCTGCGGCGGGCCGGTGCTCGCCGAGGTGACCGCGCTGGTACGCAAGTCGCTGGTCACCGCCGAGGTGGGCACGGCACCGCGGCGCTACCGAATGCTGGAGACCCTGAAGGAGTACGGCAGGAAGCAGGCCGATCCCGCGCTGCTCACCAACGCCCAGGCCGCGCACCGCGCGTGGGTGCTGGCACGCTCCGAGGCGGCCGGCAAGCTGATGGAGGGCCGGCAGGCGGCCCGCGCCACGGAGCAGGCCGGCCGCGACGAGCCGGAGATCCGGGTGGCGTTCAACTCGGCGCTGCTGGCCAGGGACGGCGAGTACGCGCTGCGGCTCGGCGGTGCGCTGACCCGGTTCTGGTACCGCAGGGGACATGCGACCGAGGGGCTCGGCTGGCTGAACGCGGCCCTGGAGCTGAGCCCCGAGGGCTCGCCCGGCCCCCGGTCGCGCGCGCTGATCGGCGTGAGCACGCTGAGCTACCTCAACGGGGATTTCGCGACGGCGGCGAAGGCGGCCGCGGAGGCCGCCCGGTGGGCCAGGGACGCGGGCGACACGACCGTCGAGGCGCAGGCGCTGGCGTACCGGGCGCTGTTCGAGGGCATGGGCGGGCAGCCCGGGGCGGCGAAGCGCGCGGAGGCGGCGGTCGAGCTGGCCCGGATCTCGGGAGAGCCGTGGCTGGAGGCCGAGTCCCTGATGGTGGTGGGGATGCTGCTGCGCATGGCCGGCGAGACGGAACGCGCCCGCCGGGTGCTGACGGAGTCCATCACTCTGGCCGTCGCCTGCGGGTACCGCTTCGTCCAGGCGTCCTCGGCATGGCTGGTCATGAAGATCGACCTCGACCTGGGGCGGGCCGAACAGGCGCTGACGGCGGGCCTGGCGACGCTGCTGGACCTGGAGGAGGACGGGGATGTCACCGGTTGGCTGGTCATCGCGCTCTCCACGGCCGTGGCCATGGCGCTGAGCGGTCGCCCCGGGGACGCCGCCGTACTGCTGGGGGTGGTGGAGGAGCGCGGGGCCCGGGTCGGCTTCTCCCCTCTGGCCATGGACCCCGTCGACGGCCCCCGCCAGGTCGAACGGATCCGTACCGCCCTCCCGCCGGCCGACCTCGCCCGCTGCCAGGAACGGGGCGGGAACCTTTCCCCGGCCCAGGTGAGCGACATGCTGTCCCGCGTGGCTAGGGAGTTCAGCCCTCCCGGGGCCCGGCCGTCCCGGGGCTGCTGACCCGGGGCCGGCCGTTCCCTGGGACCGCTGCCCCGTAGCCCAGCCGTCCCCGGAAGCCGTGCACCCCGAGCCGGCCGCCCCCGGGGGCCGCTCACCCGCACGCGGGCGGCGGCCACCGGCGCGCACGGGCGTGGCGTCACCGTCCGGCGGGCGGGGCGGTCGGTCACCCAGCCGATGCCGCCGCCGAAGCCGCCGTCGGCCGACGCCACTGCCGGCCGACGCCGCCGCGACGCGGGTGGACGAGGTTGCGGCGGCGGTCCCCGCCCCGTGGGGGGGCGGCCACGGCGGCCTCGTCCCGGACCGGGACGGACCGGCCCGTCCCCGCCACCGGGTGAGGCGGCCGGCCGCGGCAGCCGAGCGGTGGAGGAGGACATCCGGCCGCGGAACGGCGGGCCGGGGCAGGCCGCCGCCGGCCGATTGCGCCGTGGCGCGGCCCGGCGCCTCCAGCGGACCGGGGTGGACAGCGGTGGCGGGCCGCCTGGCGCGGCCCAGGACACACCGCCGGGGCAGGACGACCCAGAACCCGACCGTCATCCGCGATCCGCAGCCAGGACAACGAAGCAGGAAACCACCGCATCCATCGCATCGACGGCGAAAAGCCTCACCGCAACACAGCGGGAGAACAGCCGGTGAGCAGGACACCCGACGGCGGAAGCGGGCCGGGGCAGGCCGCCGCCCGCCGGCTACACCGTGGCGCGGGCCAGGGCTTCGAGCGGGCCGGTCAGGATGTCGGAGAACGCCAACTCCGCGGCTCCGACCAGCACCGCGTCGTCGCCGAGTTCCCCGACGCGGAGTCTCAGACGGTCGCGCGAGGCCGCGAGGGCCTGGCTGTTGATCCGGCTGCGTATCCGGGCGGCCGAGCCGAGGAACACCTCGCGGAGCGTGCCCCCGAAGATCACGGTCCCCGGGTTGAAGATGTTCACCAGGCCTGCGATGCCGATGCCGAGCCAGTCCCCGACGTCCTGCAGGGCGGCGCGTGCGCTGATGTCGCCCCGGTCCGCCGCGTCGACGACGGCGCGTACCGCGTCCCGGCCGGTGGCCAGCGGGTCGCGTCTGGCGGCCTGGAGCAGGGCGCGCTCCCCGGCCTCGGCCTCGAGGCAGCCGTACGCGCCGCAGCCGCACGGTCTGCCTCCTCGCGGGTTGACGACCATGTGGCCGACCTCACCGCCGTATCCGCCGTCGCCGTCGAGCAGTTGGCCGCCCGCGATGATGCCGCCGCCGATGCCGATGTCGCCGTGCAGGTAGATGAGGTCGCGGCAGCCGGTGCCGGCGCCCCTGAGGTGCTCGGCCAGGGCCGCGAGGTTGGCCTCGTTCCCGACGGAGACGGACAGTCCGAGGTCCAGCCGCCGGGTGAGTTCCCCGCCGAACTCCTCGTCGGCCCAGCCGATGTTGGGAGCGGAGCGTACGAGTCCGTCGGGGCGTCGGACCAGGCCGCGGACGGCGGCGCCCACGCCGACGCAGCACGTTCCGTGCCCCGCCGCGTCCGTCATCCGCCGGGCGAAGCCGGCGAGGATGCCGGCGACCTCGCCGGCGCGCAGGCCCTCGCGCGGCCAGGGAACCTCCTGCCGGTCGAGGAAGACTCCGCCCAGCCCGATACGGGCGGCGGCGAGCCGGTCCACGCCGACGTCGAAGGCGAGGACCCAGGCGCGGTCGGGTTCGGGCCGTACGACCAGGGACGGCCGGCCGGCCCTGCCCGTGTCCCTGGGAAGCTCCTCGCGGACGAGGCCGACCGAGGCCAGGTCGCTGACCAGGCCCAGGATGGTGCTGCGGTTGAGGCCCATACGGTCGGCCAGGACGGCCCGGGAGGCGGGGCCGCCGATGTGCACGTGCCGCAGCAGCGTGCCGAGATTGTGCCGGCGTATCTCCTCCTGTGAGGGACCGGCTCTCATCGTGCTCCGACCTTTATCGTTGTGCGGCCCTGCGTCGGGACAGCGCGTCCACGCCCGCGGCCACGAGCAGGACCGAGCCCGTGACAGCGTACTTGACCCCGGAGCTGTAGCCCATGAGGCCCATGCCGTTCTGGATGACGGCCACCACCATGCCGCCGAGCACGGCGTCGACGACCCGGCCCCGGCCGCCGAAGAGGCTGGTGCCGCCGATCACCGCGGCGCCGACCGCCAGCAGCAGGACGTTGCTGCCGCCGGTGTTGGGGTCGACGGAGTTGCCCCGGGATGCGGCGATGATGCCGCCGACCGCCGCGAGGGCGGAGCAGATGACGAACGCGCTGACGCGGATGGCCGCCACGTTGATGCCGGCCCGGCGGGCCGCCTCGGCGTTGCCGCCCACGGCGTAGATGTGCAGGCCGAACGACGTCCGCTGGAGCACGAACGTGCCGGCGACGAGCAGGACGACGATGACCGGCACCACGATCGGTACGCCCTTGAGCGAGTCCACGATGACGTTGCGGCTGCGCTCCTGGTTGAGCAGGTGGACCGCGACCGCGCCCAGGACCGCGAGGCCGCCCACCCGGAACGCGATCAGGCTGCGCGGAGCCGTGGCGAGCCCGCGGCGCCCGCGGTTGCGGTTCTGCCGGAGCTGGACCGCGGCGTACGCCGCGACACAGACGGCCAGCAGTGTCCAGCCGAGCGCGGGGCTGAGGTTGCTGTTGGCGATGGCCAGGATCGTCTTGTCCTGGATGGAGATGTTGGTGCCCTCCTTGAGGAGCATCAGCACGATCCCCTGGAAGCCGAGGAAGGCGGCCAGGGTGACCACGAAGGAGGGGATGCCCACCTTCGCCACCAGCACACCGAGCACCAGGCCGATGACCGTGCCGGTGAGGATGGCGGCGCCGGCCGCTCCGTACCAGGGCCACCCGTGGTCGGTGAGCAGGATGGCCAGGACGGCGGCGCAGACTCCGCTGGCGTATCCGGCGGACAGGTCGATCTCGCCGAGGAGGAGCACGAAGACCAGCCCCATGGCGATGGCGATGCTGCCCGCGCCCTGGGTGAGCAGGTTGGCGAAGTTCAGTTCCGACAGGAAGACCGGGCGCAGGACGGCGAAGAACAGGCAGAGCACGACGAGGCCGAGGACGGCGGGGAGTGCGCCGAGTTCGCCGCCGCGTACCCGTTCGGCGTAGGTGCGGGCGACCGAACGCAGGCTCGCGGTGCCGGTGGCGTCCCGCTTGGGCGGTGTACCGGAGTTCTCGGGCTTGCCCGGGGCGACGGCGGTGGTCATGCGGTGGCTCCGTTGGTGTGGGCGAGGCCGAGGTCCCCGCTGCGTCCTGAGGTGATGAGTTCGACGACCTGGGAGTGCGTCACGTCCGAGGCCTTGACCTGGGCGGCCATCCGGCCGAGATAGAGGGCGGCGATCCGGTCGGACACCGCGAAGACGTCGTTCATGTTGTGCGAGATCAGCACGACGGCGAGGCCGTTGTCGGCCAGGCGCCTGACGAGTTCGAGCACCTGGGCGGTCTGTGCGACGCCGAGTGCCGCGGTCGGTTCGTCGAGGACGACGACCTTGCTGTTCCACAGCACGGCCTTGGCGATGGCCACGGTCTGCCGCTGGCCTCCGGAGAGGCTGGAGACCTGCTGGCGGATGGACTTGACCGTACGGACCGACAGCCCTTCCAGGGTCCTGGCTGCCATCTCCTCCATCGTCGCGTCGTCCAGGACGAGTCCCCGGCGCTTCTCGCGGCCGAGGAACATGTTCTGCACGATGTCGAGGTTGTCGCAGAGCGCGAGGTCCTGGTAGACGATCTCGACACCCATCGCGGCCGCGTCGCGCGGACTGTGCACCTGGACCCGCTCCCCCTCGAACCAGTACTCGCCGCCGTCGATGGGGTGTATGCCGCCGATGCACTTGACCAGGGTGGACTTGCCCGCTCCGTTGTCGCCGACGAGGGCGGTCACCTCCCCGGGCCGGGCACTGAAGGACACATCGTGCAGCACCTGCACGGGGCCGAAACTCTTGTCGATCCCGCGCAGTTCGAGGATCGGGGTCGTCGCTGTCATGGAAGACGGCTCCTTCGGGGTCGTCGTATCGCCGGCCCCGGGGCGTGAGGGCCCCGGGACCGGTGGGCCGGCCGGACGGGCCGGCCGGAAGCTACTTGATGCCGGCCTCGGCGCACAGGTCGGCGTACTTCCCCGTGCACAGCTCTTCCTTGGTCACGAAGCCGTCGTCCACGACGTCCTCGACGTTGTCCTTGTAGACGGCGACCGGGGTCTCCAGCACGGACGCCACCTCGCGCTTGCCCTCGGGGTCCTCGACGGTCGCGTTCGTCTCGCCCTCCTCGCCCTTGGCCAGGGACACGGCGAGCTTGGCGGTGGCCTCGGCCTCCTTCTTGACCGCCTTGTAGACCGTCATGCACTGGTCGCCGGCCAGGATGTTCTGCAGGCCCTGCACCGTGGCGTCCTGGCCGGTGACCGGCACCTTGCCGTTGCGGTTCTGCTTGCGCAGGACGGCGATGGCCGCGTTGCCGAGGCCGTCGTTGGCCGCCAGCACGCCGTCGATGCCGGGCTCGCTGGTGAGCATCTGCTCGAAGATCGTGCCGGCCTGCGCGTTGTCCCAGTCCGGGACCGACTGGTCGGGACCCTTGACGTACTCACCGGACTTGTACTTGGGGTCGAGGACGCCGTTGTAACCCGCGGCGAACAGGGTGGCGTTGTTGTCGGTCGGCGAGCCGTTCAGCGTGGCGACGACCGGCTTCTTGGCCTTCATGTCGGTCAGGCACTTGCTCAGGCCCTCGCCCTGGAGCCTGCCGACCGCCGTGTTGTCGAAGCTCACGTAGTACTGGGCCGAGCCGCCGAGGGTGAGCCGGTCGTAGTCGATCGTGGCCACGCCCTGGGCCTTGGCCTTGTCGAGTACGGCCTTTCCGGTGCCGCTGTCCAGGTTCACGATGACCAGCACATTGACGCCACTGGTGATCATCTGGTCGGCGATGGTCTGGAACTGCTGCTTGTCGCCCTGCGCGTTCTGGATGTCGTAGTCGACACCCGCGGCCTCGAACGCCGCGCCGAGGAACTTGCGGTCCGCGGTCTCCCACCGGGCCGAGGACTTGCTGTCCGGGAGGATGACGCCGATCTTCGGCTTCTCCGCGCCGGAGCCGGCGTCGCCGCCGTCCGACGAGGTGTCACCGCAGGCGGTGAGCGAGACGGCCAGCGCCACGGAGGTGGCGGTGAGGAGGAGTCCCTTGCGCATGGGCAGGGTCCTTTCTGACGGTTACGGCCGGACGACCGGACGCACGGGTGGTGGTCGGAAGGCGGGGGCAGCGGAGCACACTTGATCATTTGCCGGTTATCAACTGATCCGCCCGGCTGAATGTTGTGAGCGGGAACTTACGACTCCCCCGAACCCCTGCGCCAGACGCGGGAGCCGAGAATTTGTCATCGGCCATAACAATCAGGTGACGTCGCCGAAACCCGGCTCCGCTTCCACCCGTAGCGCGCAACACCCGGCGCCACCGCCTCGCGCCCGGAAACGCCGCGCCGCGGCCGGCCGCCGCCTCGAACCGACCACCGTCCGGCCGTTGGCCGGATTGCGACCCTTGTTGACCATCACGGGAGTCCCAACAATGCACATGACAACCGAACACAAGAGGGGACCCCCCACATGAACAAGCCTCTCGCCGGCGCGCTGCTCACCCTGGCACTCGTCGGTGCGGGTACGGCGCCCGCCCTCGCGGACACCGGCCGGGCCTCGGAGAGCCGTACCACGGCCACCGCTCCGCAGGCCCAGATCAAGGCGGTCGACTTCGCCGGAACCGTCTCGCTCAGCAACTGTTCCGGCTCGGTGGTGCGCACCCCTGGCGCCGAGGCGGACGACCCCGCCCTCGTCATGTCCAACGGGCACTGCCTGGAGAGCGGATTCCCGGGCCCTGGCGAGGTCGTCGTCGACCAGCCCTCCAGCCGCTCCTTCGGCCTCCTGAACTCCGCGGGCAGCCGGATCGCCACTCTCCGGGCGAGCAAGATCGCGTACGCGACGATGACGGACACCGACGTCTCGCTGTACCAACTCACCAGCACCTACGCCCAGATAGAGAACAACTACGGGATCAGGGCGCTGGAGCTGAACGCCGCGCACCCGGTCCAGGGCACCGCCATCAAGGTCGTCTCCGGTTACTGGAAGCGGATCTACAGCTGCTCCATCGACGGCTTCGCGTACCGCCTCAAGGAGGGCGACTGGACCTGGAAGGACTCGGTCCGCTACACCTCCAGCTGCAACACCATCGGCGGTACCTCGGGCTCACCCGTCATCGACAGCACCACCGGCAAGGTCGTCGCCGTCAACAACACCGGCAACGAGGACGGCGAGTCCTGCACCGTCAACAACCCGTGCGAGGTCGACGAGAGCGGGAACGTGACCGTGCGGCAGGGCATCAACTACGCCCAGCAGACGTACGGGATCGTGCCCTGCATCGGCCTCGACAGCAAGATCGACCTGGGTCGCGCCGGCTGCGCGCTGCCCAAGCCGTAGTCCGGCTCCGGTTCCGGTGGGCGCGTCCGGCCCGCGCCCACCGGCCTCCGGCGGCGTCGACTTCACCCGGGGCGCGAATCATGCCGTTCTGCCCGGACTTGCCCCACTTCGGGTGTGCGCGGTCCAAAACACGCGAGAAAGGCGTCCGCTTCCGGCTGCGCGTACGGGAGAGACCGGCGAGGTCGGCGACGATGTCCTCGAGCTCCAGCGCCGGTTCCGGTTCTGCCCGCCCCGACTTCGGGCAGTACTGCGCCGTGGCTCGCCCGGCACCACCGACCCTGTCCGGGCAGGGAACGGGAGGGGTGCCGTTCAGCGTAGGACCTGGACGGCGTACAGGGCACCGACAGCGACGGCGAGCGTGCCCAGAAGGAGCTTCAGCGCGGTTTCGGGCAGGCGGGGCTGGAGGTGGGCGCCGAGGTAGCCGCCGACGAGGCCGCCGAGTCCGCAGGCCACGCCCAGCAGCCAGTCTGGCGCGACGTCGCCGGTGGTGGCCAGCGACAACAGCGCGTAGGTGGCCGCGCCGACGGCGGAGGTCACGAAGGTGGAGGCGAGGGCAGCGGGGGCGACCTCGGCAACCGGTACTCCGCGGCCGACGAGGATCGGGCCGAGCAGAGAGCCGCCACCGATCCCGTAGACGCCTCCGGCGACTCCGACGGCCACCGCCAGCGCGGTGGTGGTGCGGGGCGAGGGCCGTGCCGCGGGCCGGCCGGGAACCGGGCGCAGGGTCCGCAGCCACAGCCACAGCCCGAGCGGCAGCAGCAGGGCGGCGGCGAACAGCCGGAAGACGCGCGGCCCCGGCACGGCGAACACCCGGATCACCGCGCCCATGACCACGCCGGGCACCGTACCCGCGATCAGCAGACGGGTGAGCGGTCCCCCCAGTCGCCCGGCCCTTCGGTGGCGGAGCAGGGCCCCGGGGCCCGCCACGACGTTGAACAGCAGGTTCGTCGGGGTCACCGCAGGACTCGGCACCCCCAGGACACTGACCTGCACCGGCAGCAGGAACACGGCGCCGGAGACACCCACCGGGGCGGTCGCCGCGGAAATCAGAAGTGCGGCGGCGAATCCGAGCAGCAGGTCCGGCCAGGTCACCGATACCTCACCTCCCTCGGAGACCTCCTCGTCCAGGAGGGGACCGTAGGGGACGCGGCGCCCGAGCGGTATGGATCCGGACACACGAGGGCGGTCGGATCGGCCACCTTCCCCTAATTTCCTATCTATTTAGTGGGAAAACATTGACGAGGGCTCGGCGAGGCACGCAGGATGAAGCCCATGTCCCCCACGGAGCAGCGACTCGTTCGTCGTCGGCATGTCGACTTTGGTCACGTCGTCAGCGCCGCCTGCTGTCGCGTGTGAGGAGCGCGGCACACACGCCGCACACGCCGCACCGCCCGTCTCCCGCTCCCCGGGGCTCCGCCCGGACGCCGGTGACGACGGCACTCCCGCACCGCTCGCGCGCCCGGGGTCCCTGCCCGGTCCCCGGTGATCGGACGCACTCACCATCACGCCTGATGGACCGCACTCTTGTGAAGGAACGCCATGACCACGGCACTTCCGCCCCAGCCCGTCCTCCCC
>NZ_JAAAXQ010000109.1 GCF_009916105.1 Streptomyces sp. GC420
GCGCCCAAGACCGTTCGGGGCGTGCCAGTGCGCGGCGTCCGCGATCACACGGACCTGCGGGCCCTCGCCGGGATCGGCGCCGGTGTCGCCTTCGTCGCGCTGATGCGGCCGAGCGACGCGGTGTGGCGGCGGTGGTGCTCGCGGAACAGGGAGCGCAGGACCACGGCGGCGATGGCCACGGAGACGGCCGAGACGGCGACGGCGGCCAGGAGCGCGGTCAGGACCACGCCGCCGGTGATCAGTGCCACCACGGCGCCGGTGTTGACGTTGACCGCGGGCACCCGTCCCCGGAGGAGCGCCGGGTCGGCCGGGGTGTGGAAGTGGGCGGGCGGCGGAGTCGGGTTGTCGGGGTACTTGGGCAGAAACACGGGCACCTCATCTACTCGTCTAGTCATGTGAGTCGTTGATGATGTCCACGCCGGAGCGCGTGCCGGACTCGATGGCGGGGGCCATGAAGGTGTCGGAGAGCCAGAATCCGAACAGGGCGATCAGCACGACGACCCAGGTCCGGACACCGAGGAACTTCACCGCGCCCCAGGCGAAGAGGCCGAGGACCAGGACGAGCGGCAGGCTGACGTTCACGGTGGGCGGGTCCTTTCAGCGGACGGGGCAGCGGTGGGTGCGGGCGGCCAGCTCGGCGGCGGCCCGGCTGTCGTAGTCGGCGGAGAAGCCGCAACGCGGGGCGGTGCAGGCGGCGGTGTGCTTCTCGCGGCCCCGGCCGTCGTACGAGGTGCCGACCTGCACGGGGCCGATACGGGCGACGGCGCGGAAGCGGCGGGCCATGGTCAGTCCCCCTGTCGCGCGCTGATGCTGGGGAACTCTCCCCGGACGAGGGCGGTTTCGTCGGGGTTCGTGGCCCGTTCGGCGGCTTCTTCGGCGAGGAGCCGGGCCAGCGTCGGATGGCCGGTGCGGGCCATCTCGCGGGCGGCGTCGAGGTAGTCGTTGAACGTGTCGAAGCAGAACAGGGGCATGGAGATCTCTTCTCAGGTGAGGCGGGTGGCGATGGCTTCGGCCATGGGCGCGGGGATGCCGAGGCGGGCCCGCAGTGTCGGGGTGTCGATGGGCGTACCGGTACGGGTGCGGTGCTCGGCGGCGACCTTCCGGGCGTGCTCGACGAGCGCGGCCGGGACGGGAACGGCGGGCCGTGCGGGTTCCGGTGCCGCGATCGGTTCGGCGGTCGGCAGGGCAGGGGGAGCCGGTTCGGCGCCGTCCTCCTGGTCGTCCTCGTCCTCGACGGCCGCAGGGTCGGCAGGGTCGGCAGGCTTGGTGTGTGCCAGCAGGGTTCCGCCGAGGAAGGCGACGGCGGGCCAGCCGGCCACGAGGATGCGAAGCCAGGCCGGGACGTCGTTCATGTCGAGGAGGCCCGCGGTCGCGACGTTCGCCCCGAGGGAGGCGGCCAGAGCGATCACGAACCAGCACCAGGCGGCTTTGACGGTGTGCCCGGACCGCAGCCGACGCCAGGCAGCGACGAGCAGCAGGTCGACGGAGACGGGATAGGCCCAGGCTTTCCATCCGTCCTGCCCGGCCGCCACGGCGATGTCGTGCAGGTGGGCGAAGGACAGCGCTGCGGCGATGGCCGCCTGCACGAGCACCGCGTCGACGCGGGCCAAGTGGGCGCGCATGGTGCGGCTCCTTCCGGGATTCAGGCATGGGAGGGGTAGGGACGCGGCGCGAAGCGGTCACGCCGACCGGGAAGAAGGGAGGAGCGTCAGCCGGTCACGGGACGCGGCTTGACCGCGGCCGACGGACCCGCCACCACCGGCGGTACGGGCACGAGCGGCCGGAAGGGCTTGAGCGCGGGCAGCTCGGGAGCCATGTGCGCGAACTCGCGGCAGAGCTCGGCGGCTTCGCCGAGAGACAGATACGGCGTCCGGATGCGGGACCAGCCGCCGGAGGTGTCGCCGGCCACGGCCAGGCCGGGCATCTCAGGGGCGATCGCGCAGGCGGCGGAGACCGCTTCGGGTGCGATGTCGCCGAGCGCCATCTTGGCGGACGCCTCGTCGTTGACCCGGTGGCAGACGCGGCCGGTCAGCTGGGCCCGGAGCATGGTGGCGCCCTTGCCCAGCTCGGCGCCGAACCGCTGCCCGCACACCTCCAGGTAGATCCCGGCCGCTCGGCCGAGCTGGGCGAGCCGGATCAGCTGGGTGACCATCTCGTCCCGCCGTTCCTCGTCCTTCCGCGTGGCGGTGAGGAAGAGTTCGGCCACCTCGTCCACGAACAGCACCACCGGCACCGGCCGTTCACTGTCGGGCAGTCCCCAGACGTCAGAGGTGATCTCCTCGTCCAGGGTGCCGGGCGCGATGCCCTGCCGGGCCTTGATCAGGTCGTAGCGGTCCTCCATCTCCTTGATGAGAACGGGCAGCAGGTCGGCCGCCTCGTCCGGGTCGGTGGCCAGCGCCGACAGTCTCGGCGCGAACGGCGCCAGCTCCACCCCGCGCTTGCAGTCGATACCGACCAGGGCGACCGGCTGAGCGGCGAGCCCGGTGATCAGGTGCCGCAGGTACATGGACTTGCCCGACAGCGTCGCGCCGAGCGTCAGTTGGTGCGGGATGGCGCGGTAGTCGCGTACGAACGGCGTCGCGTCCTCCCTCAGTGCCACCGGCACCTTCAGGAGGGAGCCTTTCGCCTTGCGCGGCATCTTCACCCTCCGCAGTACGTCGAAGCCGACGAGCCGCAGTTCGACCACGCCCGGCTTGACCGTCGAGACGTACACGGCGTGGACGCCCCAGGCGTGCCGCAGCCGTTCGGCCGAGGCCGCCACGTCCGCCGGTTCCTGCCCCGGGGCCAGCCGCAGCCGGAGCCGCATCCCGGTCGAGGTCGGCCGGATGATGCCCCGGCGGGGCGGAACGGGCCGCACCTCCCGCCGGGTCGTCGCCTTGACCGCCCAGAGCCGGAGCCGGGACGGCGCCACGGTCAGCCCGCACGCCTCCATGACCGAGCCGTACGAGGACAGCAGCCGGGCCGTCGAGACCGGCAGGCCGACCGCGGACCAGTAGACGCCGGGGTGACGGGCCCGGGTATAGGCGGCCCCGCCGCCGAGCGCGGCGAGGGGACCACCCACCTCCAGAAGGGTCGTGAGGTCCGTCATCAGGCGGAGGCCCCCACGACGGCCGGGAACACGGCCGGGGTGACGGCGGCGGACCGGTAGGCGATGCCGTGCCGCTGCTGGCCGTTGAACACCGACTCCCAGGGCCGGGCCACCAGCCCCGGCAGCGAGACCGGCGCCCCGAGGGCCAGCCCTTCGCTCACCCCGCTCTCCGGAATCGTGACCTTGATCAGCGAGGACTCGCCGCCCTCGATGTAGACGACGCCGATCGTCATCAGCGTCTCGCCGCTCACGGCGTCCTTGGCAACCTCGCCGGTCTGCCGGTCGCGGACCTTGGGCTCAGGAGCCTCGGTCAGCAGGATCGTCGCGGCCGAGGTCTCCACACGGATGGTACGCAAGACACACTCCCCATCTACTCGTCTATACAAGATGCAGCCTTCGGACCCGATTGGTCGGGAACGGAGATCACCTTGCCACACAACTTGCCCACTCGTCTATACGAGTATGCCTGCTGGTGCGTACGAGTCCGAAAAGCTGGCTCGCCCTCACCAGCCCTCAGTTCGCGGGGAGTTGGTACGACAGCACGTAGGCGTCGGCCGCCATGACGGTGTCGCAGACTTCCACCGCACGGCCCTTCGTGTCGTACGCCGTGCGGACGAGGTGGATGACCGGGACACCCGAGGCCAGGCGGAGCGTCTTGACCTCGGTCGGCGAGGGCATCCGGGCGCGGACCTCCTCCTCGAAGTGGTCGAGGCGGTGGCCCAGCTCCTCGAGCCGGGCGTAGATGCCGCCGGGCCCCGGGTTGGGCTGGGCGATGGGGGTGCCGCGGGCGATGTCGAGCGGAAGGTACGAGGTAGCGGTCTCCATGGGCCGGCCGTCGAGCAGGTACCGGCGACGGCGGGCCAGCACGCGGCGCACGGAGCCCAGCCGGGCCGAGATGTCCTGCGTGGCCGCCTCTTCCTTGACCTCCAGGCTGTCCACCTCGTACTTGCTGCCCACGGTGTCCGCCTCCACGATGAACGCGGACTTGCCCTGCTCGCGGTGGCGCCGGGCGAAGCGGTCAGAGGCGAGGCGCCGGACGGGAGGCCGCGGGCGGACGAAGACGCCGCGCCCGTGCTCGGAGTGCACCAGGCCCTCGCCCTGGAGAATGGACAAGGAGTTGCGAACGGTCATCCGGGAGACGCCGAAGTGCTCGACGAGCTCCGCCTCGGAGGGCAGCTTCTCGCTCTCCTTGATGCGCCCCTTCTCGATGGCTTCCCGCAACTGGTCGGCGATCTGCCGGAACACGGCGCGATCACTCGTCGGGTCCACCGCACCCAGCAGGCCGGACGGAAGAGAGGTCACCTGTACTCCTTGAGATATCTAGACGAGTGGCCGAGTTCTGTTGCTACGGTGGAGAGCCTAGCCATCCGCAGAAGGCCGAGGAACGTGACTGTTGAGCGCCCGCACTCCGTGAGCGTTGCCGGAGTGATCGTCGACGACCGGGGCCGAGCCCTGCTGATCAAGCGTCGCGACAACGGGCACTGGGAACCGCCGGGCGGAGTCCTCGAACGCGACGAGACCATCCCGGAAGCCCTCCAGCGCGAAGTCCTCGAAGAGACCGGAATCAAGATCGCGCTTCCCGCGACCCTGACCGGCGTCTACAAGAACATGACGGGCCTGATCGTCTCCCTGGTCTTCCGCTGCGAAGCCGCCGACGGCACCCCCTCCACCGGGGAGGAGACCCGCGCACTGCGTTGGGCAACCCGGGAAGAAATCATCGAACTCACCGACGAGGCATACGCGATCCGCGTCACGGACGCATTGGACGCGATGTCCCCGCCGGCCATACGCGCTCACGACGGCGTGAAACTCGTATAGCCCGATCCCGCTGCACAGGCGGCCTACCAGCACGAAGGAACTTGTATGCACGAGTATACGAGCACCGCCCGGGTCTGGGGACTGACTTGCCCAGGATTTCCGGAAGAGGTCAGCCGGGCCCGCCGCTGGACGCGGGACATCCTCAGAGGCTCCCCGCACGCCGAGGACGCCGAGCTGATCGTGAGCGAGCTCAGCGCGAACGCCGTCCTGCACACCGCCAGCGGACTCCCGCACGGATGCTTCCACCTCGCACTCGCCGTCTCCGCGCAGGTCGTAGCCCTCTCCGTCACCGACGCCGGAAGCGCGAGCACCACCCCGAAGATCCGCCCCCTCGACCAGCACGCCGAACACGGACGGGGACTCGGCATGGTCAGCGCACTCGCCCACCGCCTCGTCATCCACGACAGCCGCCAGGGCCGCACCGTCACCGCGGAACTCTTCGCCGGCCACCGACCAGGGGACCGCCCATGCTGACCCAGAACCCGAGCGAGCCATTAACCCCGCAGGGCCGCCGCATGAGCTACCAGTGCTGGGCCGCCGCCTACACCCACCAGGGCACCCCCATCCCTCTCGGCACCCATGCCGCCGGCAGTCCCCGTCTCGCCCTGCGCTGGCTCCAGCAGAGAACCGAGCACATCACGGACCAGCTCGACCCGCCCCACGCACAGCCCGGCCGCCACTGGCTCGCCGACGAGGCCGAACACGAACGAGCCCTCGGCCACCTCGCAGCCGGAACCGCATACCAACTCACCCTGCACGACGAGGACACCCGCTACATCCTCGTAGCCAGCCCGGCCGGGACCCCACGATGAACGAACCCGCCCGCGGCTACTGGTGCGAATGCTGGACCCAGCAACTCGCCGACGAGGACCAGCCGACCCGCCTCACAGCAATCGACGCCTACACCCCCGCCCAGGCCGTCCGCTGGATCGCGGTAGCGCTCCGCACCATCACATCCGCGCTCGAACCGGCGGCATCGGCCGAAGCCTGGGACTGGCTCTACGAAGGCCGCCACCACACGGCCAAGGCACTACGACAGTCAGAGCCCTGCCACATCTCCATCACCACCGCCGGCACCCGCATCACCTGGACAGCCCGACCCGTCCTCTTCCTACCCGTCGCCCACCACCGGGGCAGCAACTCCCCAGCCTGCACAAAGCAGTTCCGACCCCGCACCGCAGACTGAGTTACAACCTTCTTCACGGGTTCAAGGCGGCTCGCTCCGCTCACCGCGCGCGGCCCGGCCCCCGGCCGGACCTGCGCTCCTGCCTTCGTCCCGCTCCAGCCCGGCCGACGCCCGTGCCGCGCGCACAGCGATCAGCCTCCTGAGGCCAGAGAAGGGGGTACGTCGTGGCTGGGGGCTCCACGGCTTTACCCACCTCCCCGGTCCGGGTCCCGCGTCGAGCAAGACCAGGGGGCCACTCGTGCTAATTGCGGTCAGGCCCAAAGCCTGCCCGAGTTGCCAACCAGCGTACGGCCCCCTGGCCATGCTCGACCCCAGACCGGGCAGGCCACCGGCCAAACCCGCTCCGCCTCGGTGAGCTCGCCAGCACGGCCAACTTCGCTAGATCACTACCGCAGTTGGCGACCCAAATGAGAACATCATCACCATGGAGCAGAAGGACTTCGCGGTCACAGACCTCACCCTTGACAGGCAGAACCCACGGCACGACGTGCCTACACCAACGACGCGCGAGGCCATTTCAGCGCTCCTTGCGACAGATCCCGAGAAATGGGTGAACTTAGCCCAAGACATCGCCTCCAAAGGACTGAACCCGACTGAGCTGACCATCATCGTGAAAGAAGAAGGCGACATGGTGGTCATTGAAGGAAATCGCAGAATTTCGGCACTCAAGGCATTGTTAGATTCGACCCTAGTAGATGATCCCGAGATCCGGCAGCAGATAGCAATTATCGCTCGCCGAAATCGAACCACAATCCCTCGTACGGTGCGCTGCATTGTTTCACCTAGTAGAGACGCAGCACGCCATTGGATCGCACTTCGACACACTGGGGAGAATGGCGGCGTAGGCGTTGTCAGATGGAATCATGAACAGGTAACCCGGTACGCGAAGAAGAAAAACCCGTCCGAAAGGGCACTGCGCTTTATCCATCAGGTCAACCTCTGGTATGCCAACGATCGGGAACTTCTTACAGACGTCGAGAAGGTTCGATCTACTCGCCTTACTACGCTAGCCCGAATACTCAGCGACTCCAAGGTTCGAAACGCTCTGGGAATCGAATTCACCGAGAAGGGCATTCTCACCGATTACGAACCGGAAGCTATGCATAGTTCAGTTCGTAAGCTTTTCTCTGATCTGGCATCTCACCTTTCGGTATCACACGTCAAGAACAGAGATCAACGCCGCGAGTACGTCGCTGGAATAAAGAACTACCTTCCTCAGAATTCCGATCGTCTCACACAGCCTCGCCTAATTCCAGGTCCTGACGCTACACCGCCCGCTGCCAGTCCTGTTATTCCACCCGCTCAGACGGCCACACCGCAGACAAAGCCTCCTGCTGCCGGGCGCTCGAATCAAGACAAGCGTGTCTTCCAGAATGTTGTTCTGCGGAACGTTAGCCGGCGAACCGCAAAAGTACTCAACGAAGCCAAGAAAGTCACCATTACAGAGTCGCCGAACGTAGCAGCGATCATGATTCGCGCAGTGATCGACATTACCGTCACTGAGCTCGCCGAGAAGCAAGGATGGCGAAGAAAGCAAGACCGGCTGCGCGACCGCATCCGCTTGGCACTACTACACATAGACCCCAATAGCAGCGATCGGGATCTAGATGAGGCTCGCCGAATGTCCCAGAATGATGGGGCCCTCTCTGTTAAGAATCTTCACGCTTTCATGCATCAATGGGACGTCGAACCTATGATCATCGACATCACTAAGCTAAGCGCAGTTTACACACCGATGCTCATGAAGCTTGATGCTTCCTTGGGGGAGGAGCCCAAGCGATGAGATACATCAGCCCTCTGCGCTATCCGGGTGGGAAAGCTCGTCTAGCGGGTTATATTGGTCAACTCATTCGCGCTCAGGAACCCCAACCGAAACACTACGCAGAACCTTTCTGCGGCGGAGCTGGCGCTGCATTGAAGCTCCTCGTAGACGGCACCGTGGAGCGCATCCACTTGAATGACGCAGACCCTGGGATCGCCGCCTTCTGGCGTTGCGTCTTTGGAAAGAGCAATGAGCTTGCGTCAATGATCCGTAGCGCTGAGGTGACCGTCGAGGCATGGCGGAGGAACTCAGCTATATACGCGAGCCCCATCGGAAAGAACGACTTGGAACTCGGCTTCGCGACGTTTTTCCTCAACAGATGTAACCGATCTGGCATCTTGCGCGCCCGACCGATTGGCGGTTTCGAGCAGACAGGAAAATGGAAGATCGATGCCCGCTTTAATCGTGAAGCTCTAGCAGAACGCATAGAGTTCCTGGGACGTTACGGTGAGAGTGTTTCTCTATCACAGCAGGATGGTAGGGACCACATTCGCAGCCTCGCTGGGTTAGGGCAGGACGTTATTGCCTACGTGGACCCGCCCTATCTAGTGCAGGGTGATCGTCTGTACATGGACTCCCTAAGTTCCGGAGACCATACCGAGCTAGCCACCATGCTGGGCGAAACGCCGATCAAGTGGTTCCTTACCTACGATGCCGAGGCCCGAATCACGGAAGAGCTCTATGCGAGGCATCGTTGCATGCAATTCGAAATCTCTCACAGTGCCCAAGTGCGGCATCAAGGCGTCGAGTACGCTGTCTTCAGCGACTCTCTCACCGTGCCGGAATTTGATGGAGTCATTGGGACAGGTGATTATCTGTGGCTAACCAACTAAGGAGGCTAGCGTGAGCCTTGTTCATTTCCCTGAGTATCGCGCGTACGAGCAAGCGCGAATTCGCGCCAGTGACGCAATCATGGCACTGTTGGCCGGCTCGCGACTTGCCGAAAATACTCTTCAGTTAACCGCGGGCAGTACACGTCTATTGCCTGAGATCTTCCCGGCCGTGCCTCACATCAGGCGCATGAATCTGTCTACCGCGAACGCGCAATCGCTCCTAGCCGAGGCAGAGACGCACCTTAGCGCGATGGCAGTTCCGTATGCCCTCGCAATCCACGAAGATTTTGTGCACACCTGCTTCGACCTACTTATTAGAGCGGGGCAAATGACTCAAGCAGAGGCCGATACTACGAAGGCGTACTCCATGCATGCTACTTTCGAAAGAAAGGTAGGGCAGAGCCTTCCTCGGGATTCCATACAGCAATTTCATCTGATTCGCCAGATGAGGAACGCAGTTATCCATGCTGGAGGGATGCCCGAGACGCGCCTCATACAAGCAGCTGGTAGCCTCAGCCAGAGCGCCCAAGATCAGTGGATTAAGGTAACTGGAGAACATCCACAGACGCGCATCACCCCAGGGGTGCCTGTGACCTTCTCACACGGCGAGTTGATTCTCGCGCTCGCTGTCACGAAGCGGATATCCCAGGAAATGAATTACCTACTCAGGGATAGATTGAAACGCGAAGTGTGGGCAGATATAAGCCTGGAGGATTTCGAGTCCCAACACGCGACACTCAAACACATTTCCCAGAAGACGCGAAAGCTGCCGGGATTTCTGAATACTTACTACAGTCCACTCAATTTGACCAGCGGCGAGTTGAACTCTGCAATACAGAGGGCAGGCTGGTAAAGAATGAAAAGAGGACGCTCTACCGGTTAAGCTACAAGCCGGGACTCGAACCCGGACCTCCCTCTTCTGTGGATGCCAACGGTCACGAGCCGTAGTGGGCTTCTTCAGCCTCGCACCCCATAACAGGAGTACCGTATCAGCCTCTTGAGGGCAGCTGACAGACGATTAGGTCACGTGTGACGCACGCCACGCGGTTGACCAGGGAGCATTTGCTAGCCCGGGGGCACGTTGCGACGAGCTACGGGCGGAGCGGGCGGACATGCCGAGTACGTGGCGCTCCACCAAACGGCCCCTACGGATCAGAAGGCTGCTGACATCCACTGCTGACATCAACGACGCCGGACGGGGACGTACACCAGCATCTCTGTCCGGCCGTCGCACCAGTTGACGACAGCAGCTGGAGCGGGATCGGATCGAACTCCTAAAGCGGGTGTCGCAGGTTCGAATCCTGCCTGGGGCACAACGCATGATGCCGCTGACCTGGGGTTCTCTTCCCAGGGAGGCGCTCTGTTCGGCCTCGGACTCCTCGTCCGGGGCCGTTTTGCGTGAGCGACCGGTACTGCTCGGCCTGTAGCGGGTCCGTATGCGCAGGTCTGGACGTCGGGCCCCTTTCCGGTTCAGGCCAGACCGAACTTCTCGGCGTGCACCTGTCGCGCGGGGACCCGCAGGTCTCGTAGGCCGGCGAGCACGGCCCTGGTCATGGCGGGCGGGCCGCAGACGTACACGTCGCGTTCGGTGACGTCGGGGACCAGCCTGTGCAGGCTGTCCGAGCCGAACAGCGGGGCGCCGCCCTCGCCGGTTCTGCCGGTGAGCAGGTGCAGCCGTCCGCCCCGTAGCGCGACCAGGTGGCGCACCTCGTTCAGCAGCACCGCGTCGGCCTCGCTGCGCACCCGGTACAGCACGACGACGTCGCCGGTCGCCTCCTCCTCCAGCATGGCCCGCACGGGCGTGATCCCCACACCCCCGGCGATCAGCAGGGTGCCGGGCAGGGTCCGGTGCAGCGAGGTGAACGCCCCGTACGGTCCCTCGACGAAGGCGCGGCTGCCGACCGGGACGTTCCGCAGGCCGGCACTGGTGCTGCCCGCCGCCTTCGCCGTGAGACGCAGCCCTTGTCCGCCCGGCGCCGCCGACAGGGAGAAGGGGTTGGCCAGCCACCAGTGGTTGTGTCCGGGGAACCGCCAGATGCAGAACTGCCCCGCCCTGGCCGGGAGTTTGTCGAGGTGTCGGCCGGTGACGTACACAGAGACCACGTTGTCCGACTCCGGTACCACGGCCGCGACACGGAACCGGTGGTAGACGTTGCGCCACAGCGGCATGGCGACACGCCCGGTCAGCAGGGCGCCGAAGGCGAACAGCCACAGAATCCACCAGTAGGCCGTGGCGAACGCGGAGGACGTGAACGTCGTGGTCTCCTGCAACTGGTGGACGAACGACAGGCCCAGGGCCACGTAGAGCAGCAGGTGCAGACCGTGCCAGACCTCGTACCGCAGTCGCCGCCGCAGGGGCCGGGTGGAGATCACGGCGATCATGACGATGACGGCCGCGGCGAGCATGCCCAGCAGGGAGGCCGGCACCCCGCTCAGTGCGACGAACGTCTTCCCCATGGACGCGTCGTCGAGGTTCGCGTAGCCGAGCACCACCAGCGTGGCGTGGGTGAGGACGGTCCACAGCAGCAAGAAGCCGACCCAGCGATGCCACACCGTGAGCCGGTCCATCCCGATGCGGCGGTCCAGCCAGGGCAGCCGGGCCACCAGCAGCAGTTGGAACAGCATCAGCAGGGCTGCGTGCAGTCCGAAGAACTTGGCGACCGTGAGCACCCCGTTCTTGCCCGAACCGGCGCTGAGGAACAGCGTCTCGACGATCACTGCATTGACGACGACGAAAGTCCACATCGCCCAGCGCGCCGCGTCCACCGGAAGCACGGTGCCTCTGCGCACCGTGTTACTCGCCATCGCCATGCTTTGCTCACATCCCCCCGTGGCCGCTGCACTCGCGGCCCGTGTGCACTACCCCATGAAGATCGAGTAATTCGTCCGGATACACACCCCGATCGGATAAGCATACGGAGCATGGGCCCGATCCGTTCACGCCAGAACCGTCGATTCCAATCACCGTTCGGCGTTCAGTGCGCTCTGCGGCCAAGGTTCCGCGATGGCTCACGTCGCCGGGTCGTACAGCGCTCACCGATGTGGCCGGCGCCGCGCACATCCCACCGGCGTCCTCAAGGTAGCGGCCCCCTTCCCGGTGGAGATCGACCTCGGCCAGATCTGACCCACGCGCCGCTCAGCAGCCGGCAGCGCGTGAGCGGACGGGCGGAGTGTCCGTCTCCTGCGTGAGAAAGTGTGCGAATGCTTCCTGGCAGCGGGAGTTGAGGAAGAAGCCCACGCGCCGGGCCTTGTGGTCGACCGTGACGGGGCCGAGCGGCATGTCCCGGCGCACGAGTTGGTCGTAGGTCTCCAGACCCGTGCGCTGGTCCGTGTTTCTGCACCGTCCACATCCTGGGATCGGCACGGCTTCGAACCGTCCATCGAACGACGCAAGGACTACGCTGCCGTGTAGACGTCCCAGACCCCGGCGGCATGCTGTTGCTGAACACAAGATGGCTGCGGGGTGCGGACTCTTCGTCTGTCACCCGGCGCATCCCTGGAGAGAACTGGGTGGGGCCTCTGTCCTGCTACGCAGGCTGTCGGACCGGCCGTTGCCCTGCCTCCGCCGAAAACACGCCCCTGCCGGGAGCGCGCCCAGGGGGCCGGAACTCCGGCCCACCGTGCCCGCTGCCGGATGGTCCTCCGAACCGAGGCGTCATGTCCCTCCCACAGCTCACCGTCTACCGCCATGACCGAAGGAAACGCGCGCTGATCACCCTGGTCGGTGAGATCGATCTGGAATCCGCGCCGTTGGTGCGCGTGTCCCTGGAGCGGTGCCTGCGGGACGGTATCCGCACCATCGACGTCGACCTCGCCCCCGTCACCTTCTGCGACTGCAGCGGACTCAACGCATTCCTCCGCGCCGCGCAGCAGACCACCGCGGCCAGTGGGGTCCTGCGACTGCACCATCCGCCGACGACGCTGGCTCGGATTCTCGACCTCGCCGGCTGCGGCTTCCTTCTCCTCGGCCTTCCATACGGCCACCTGCCACCTCCTCTCGGGGGCACCCCGGCCGCGCCCCTTCCAGCCCCGCCGCACGGGCCTGTCCCGCTTGCGCCTGCTCTCTGGGGAGATGTTCGATGACGGCCGAACCAGGGCGGGGACAGTCACGGAAGCCGGGGGACGGCGGGCCCTCGGCCATGGCTCCGGTGCGGTTGCGTCGGCTGAACCGTTGGCTGGTGGAGGGCCTGCGTGAGGATCTGGCGGATCTCTAGGCGCCTCAGTGCTCGGCGTAGCTCCCGCTGCATCGGTTCCGGGAGCGTCCGGTCCTTCGTCGAGGCGACCAGAGCCGCAGCCACGTCACGGAGCTTGATGTTGCAGTGCTGCGACACGTCCACGAGCAGGTCCCAGGCCCTCTCGCTGGAACACGGGGCCAGGGCCATCACCATGCCGCATGCCTGGTCGATCACCGCACGGCTCGCCAGTGCCCGACCCAACTGCTGGTTCCTGGCGCGTAGTTCCACGACCTCGACCAGCAAAGCGACGTCCCCCGCTGGATGCTCGGTTCTCAACAGCCGCTGTTCTTCACGGGGCGGGGTCACCTGGTGCATCGTGCGTACCTCACAGGGCAGTCGTCCCGTCCGTAGGTGGTCAGCGGCGCGCCAGTTGCCGTTCCCCGGCCGCACCGGGCTCGTAGGGCAGTCCGTAGTGCTTGAAGATCGCCTCCTCCTGCTCGGCGGGCAGGATGTCGTCGGTGCCGATCGAAGGGGCCTGCTTCACCAGCGTTCTGGCATAGCCGACCTTGAGGTAGTCGGGCCCAGCGATCGCGTTCTCAATGGGGACGAAGACCAGGCGGTGTCGGGTGGGCAGTCCGGTCCGTACCGTGGCCATGGCCGGCTCGTCGGTGGTGGTGTCCACATACACCGCCTCCAGGACACCGATCTTGTGCGACTCGGTGTCGACGACATCGCGATTGCGCCATTCTCGGACGTCGGCTGCGTGAATCATGGCCTCTCCCTACCTGGACGACTGGCTTGCGTGTCGTGAGTCGTGCCCCTGGTTCTCCGCGTGAAATCGCCGCAGCGCACGCTGCATCCGCACGGGAGCGGCTTGCCCTCCCAGGCTGCGACCAGGGCCGCGGCAACCTCTGGAAGTCCGGCGTCGCACTGCTTGTGCGCTGCATGGGCATGCACCTCTTGACGATCTCGACGTCCGGCCTGGCTGGAGCCGGAGCCCGTGGCTGCCGGTCCACTCCACGGGTCACCTGCGGTGTTCGTGGTCCCGACGGTCCTCGCGCCGCCAGCGCGCCCGGTTCTGACGGCTGTAGCGGCGGTCCCAGC
Organism: Streptomyces sp. GC420; assembly: GCF_009916105.1. Classification (GTDB taxonomy): domain Bacteria; phylum Actinomycetota; class Actinomycetes; order Streptomycetales; family Streptomycetaceae; genus Streptomyces. Next base: position 14,027 of record NZ_JAAAXQ010000109.1, read on the forward strand.
GTTCCCGACGATCCCGGCGCTCCTGGTAGTCCCGGTAGTCCCGGTAGTCCCCGAGATCGGAACTGCCGCTACGGCTCCGGCCTCCGACACGATCGCGGCCGTGGCGGGTGACGCCGTAGACCAGCACCGCCGCGGCCACCCACCAGATGGGATTGAGGAAGCCGAAGCCGAACAGAACCACGATGAGGATGAGGAGCAGGACGAACACGGCGGGCCTCCCCGGAAGCGGTACACAGCATCGATACCGGGGACTGGGGCCTCACCCAACAGCGTAGTCCTGCCCAACGGTTGCGGATACCGTGCGACGTAAGCGCGTCCTGCCCGGCACGAATGGCCGCTTGACACCTGTCGGGGAACTACTGCAAGGGCTAGCGTGCGAGATGCCGCCCCTGCCCCCGGCAGCGTCGCACCGCCAGCGCGCTCCCCACGGGGCGCACCCTGCGAATCGTGCCGGAACCCGCCGTGTCACGAGCGAGGCCGTTCCCGCACGCGCCCATCGTCACGATCCCGGCGCACCCGATGCGCCCCGACCGGGCACCGATCTGCGGCCCGCCGCGTCGCACGAATCCCACAACGGGCGGTACACATGTACGCGCTGATCGTTCCCGCTTCAACCCCCTTCGTCCTCCTCGCCACCGTGCTGGGCCTGTCCTGGTGGGAGGACCACATCCTGCCGACGCCGCCGACCGGTCCGGTCGAAGCCCTCGCCGAGGCTCCGTTCACCCCAGCGGCTCCAGCCCTGCTCCAAGAACTCGTCAGTGTCGATGCTGCGTTGACAAGGGAGGATGCCAGGCGTTGACTGGTAACGCGGCGTAGGGCTATGCCACTCCGGATCACTCGGGCGCAGCATTCCACCTTCCCGCTTCGCCCGGACCCCGCGGAATCAAGGAAATCCCGCGATCTGGAGGCCCTGCAATGTTCTGGATTCTTCTCCTTCTGCTGATCCTGGTGGTCTTCGGGTTCGGCTTCACGATGCAGATCCTGTGGTGGGTCGCGGCCGTCCTGCTGGTCGTCTGGATCGTCGGCTTCGCCATGCGCGGGCGCAGCGGCGGCCACCGCCGGTACAGCCGCGGCCCCAGGTAATCCGCTCCATGCCCGATCTCACCCCGCGCGAATGACGGCCTCTGCGGCGATCACGCACGGAGCCCCTCCGGCCGAGGGTGCCTCACCGACCGGGTGCCGGTCCCGGAGACAGGCTCAGAACAAGCCCTTGTAGCTCTGCCAGCCGGTGGCGATCTTCACGCGCGAGGCGAAGGACCCGTTGCCGTAACCGGCCTGCCGGAAGAGTTTCCCACTGGTGTCCCGCGCGATCAGGTCGGCCTTTCCGTCTCCGGTGATGTCCCCGACCCCGACGACCGCGTTGTACGAGGCTCCCCAGCCGGTGGCGATCTTCACGCGCGCGGCGAAGGTCCCGTTGCCCTTCCCGAAGTACCGGTACAGGTTGTTCGACTTGTCCTGCGCGACGAGATCACCGATCCCGTCACCGTTCAGATCCCCGGCCCCGACGACCTTCTTGTACGTCTTCCAGTTGTCGGCGAGTCTCACGCGTGTGCCGAGCTTGCCGCCGCTCGCGCCCTTGTACAGGTACACCGCGCCCGTGGAAGCCTTGCGGGTGATCAGGTCGGGGCGGCCGTCCTTGGTGATGTCACCGGGGGAGGTGAGGACGTCGTACTGGTTCCAGCCGGTGCCCAGGGTCGTGTACGACGTCGTCGGCTTCAGCGCCGCCCCGCAGGCCGGCTTGTACAACCGCAGGGTGCCGCTGCCCAGCCGGACCAGGACGTCGTTGCAGCGGTCCCCGCTCAGATCACCGACGGGCACAGGACGGACGCCGGCCGCCCAGCCGCTGCCGCTGACCTTTCCGGAGAACGTGCCCTTGCCCGTGCCCTGCTGGAACGTCAGTGCACCGGAGGAGTTGAGGGTGAGCAGGTCACCGATGCCGTCCCGCCCCGAGTGGTCCCGCAGCACCGGCGCCGCGAGGGAACCGGCGGTGAGGATGTGGATGCGCTCCTCGGCGTCCACGAAAACCACCCGGTTCCCGTACGGGTCGAGGGTCCAGCGGATCCGGCGGTCCGAGGTCGTGCCCTCGGGCCAGAGGCTGGACGCGGCGGGCAGGTCGGCCACGTCGGCGCTGACCGCCCGCCCGGAGCGGACGTCGGTACGCACCAGCTTGCCGCGGGCGTTGTCGTGGCGAACCAGGAACCCGTCGGCCAGCAGCGCGTCGCCCTTCGGCACGGCCACGGACCTCCCGCGGGAGCGGTCGAACACTCCGGCCTTCCCCTGAGCGGCGCACGCCCAGTACACGAAGCGGCCGTTGACCTGCAGCTCGCTGGGAACGCACGCCGATCCGACGTTGACGTCGACCGCCGGAACGGTCGATCCGAGGCGGCTCATCGACAGGTGCCCAGCGGTGGGCGTCGTGGTCCACAGTTGCCGGTCCCACAGGGCGGCGGCGTCCGCCGTGCGCGTCGACACGACTTTGGACTGCGTCCAGTCGACAACGAACTGCTTCCTGCTCGTGCCGCCGGACAGCAGCGTGTACCGCCCCTGCGCGGCCTCCACTTCGCCGTAGAAACCGGGCACCGTCAGTGTCTGGACCTCACCCGTGGGCGTACGGCGGTGGATCCACTGGCTGGAATCGAGGTCGGAGTAGACGACGGACCCGTCCCCCGCCCCGACCAGGCGGACGCAGGCGTACTGGATCTGACAGGGCTTCACCCATCCGCCGGCCTGCCGGACGGGTCCCACCCGGGGGGCCGCGTCGGCGGACACCGTGCGCGTGTTGAACATGACGTCGTGGGCCGGGGAGGAGGTCTGGTCGGTCCAGGCCAGGGTGCCGTTGGCCAGCGACAGTCCGTCGACGGGCGCGGGCACCGGTGGCAGGTCCATCAGCTCTGCGGCGACGATCTGCCCGTCCGGTGCCTCGGCGAGCCGGTGCACGCCCCAGTCCGCCTTGCCGGGACCGCCTACAGCGATGGCCGACCCGTCCGCCGACTCATCGATCCAGCCACTCATCTGCGGGAGCAGCGTGCGCCACTCCCCGGCGTCGGTCAGGGGTCTGGTGAGCACGGCGCGAGTCTCTTCGCCGTACGTGGCCACCACGACGTCGTCGCCGATGACCGTGAACTCGGTCTTTCCCTCGGTGCCGGGGCCCGGAACCGCGGTCACCGGTCCGTCGAGCGCGTCACGGCGCAGCAGCCGCGCGCCGCTCCCCGGGTACCACCAGCCGACATAGTCCTCGCTCAGGAAGGGCAACCGGGCCGCCCCCGCCTTGTAGCGGTCGAGCACCTTGGACCAGGATCCGTCGCGGACGTCGACGAGTACGAGTTGGTCGAGGAATACCGCGGGATCCTCCGTGGGCACGCGGTAGCGCATGAGCAGCGACCGGTCGTCACCCTCGCTGATCGCGAGAAGCTTCGCGTCGGCGGGCCAGCCGGTCAGCATCGTGTCGTCGGTGCCGCCCTCGGCCGCCGCCCTCAGCAGGTGCACTTCGCGCACGTTGGCCAAGTTGCCGCGATAGGCGACGACGACGCCCTCGCCCGCCGTACCGGCGTAGGCCAGTCCGGTCGGGACGGTCACCGTGCCCCTGTCCGCGCCGGAGCCGATCGCACGGAACCGGACGACGCGTCGCCCTTCGGCGTCGGTCGACAGGGTGAACGTGGTGTCCGACTGTGCGAGCGCATTGGGCTGCTGGGTGCCGGCGAACTCGGTCACGTCCCTGGTCCGGCCGGTCGCGTAGTCGGTCCAGCGCAAGCCGCCGGCGCCTTCGGGGCTCGATAGCACCCCAGTGTCACCGAAGCCGCGGAACACCGGGTTGCGCGTGGCGGTCCGGTCCGCGGCGGGCAGGACGATCTCGTCCTCGCCGACGGCCGGTGCCGTCCCCGCCGGCACTGCGCCAAGGGTGCCTGCGGCGAGGGCAACGGCCATGGCCGCCCTCGCTCGGCCGAGCAGACGACGTCGTACGACCTTGCGATCCTTCACGGCCCCCCGGCCCCTCACTGGGTCCGCACGACTGTGTCCCCCGACAGCCCTGCATGACCTGTGCATGTCTTGTGTCGACGGAGCGTACCAGCGCCCGGTGTCCGCAAGCGCGCCCGCGCGGTTGTCCCGCGCGGGCACCACGCCCGAAAGCCTTCGTACGACGGGAGATCGCATACGCCGGCCTGCCGGGCTTGAGCCCGCCGGGGCGAACTGCCCGGCGGACAGCACCCGTTCGCGGACTCGTCAGCGTCCGCGGCCGTGCCCGAGAGCCTTCGGGGCCGCGTCCGCGAAACGACCGCACCGGCGGCCGGAAGGCGCGGCAGCCGGCCCGGCGGGAGGAGCGATACGGGCCGCACGCCGTCCTGTCGTGGCCCGGGGCCCGGACCCGGGGTCGAAGTGAGCCGGCGGGGGACAGTACGTTGCGCGTGATCAGCTCCTCACGGCGTGCCACGATCATGGCCGTACGCGGAACAGACACCAGGGCCGCACGGTCGCGGGGAGCTCTTCGAGGCTGTCGACCAGGAGACCACCCATGCTGACCCACGAGCCCGGCGAGCCATTAGCCGCGGCCGGCCACCACTCCGCCTACCAGTGCTGGGCCGCCGCTTATCCTTACGAGACGACGCCCGTCTCCCTCGGCATCCATGCCGCCAGGAACCCCCGCCTCGCGCTCCGTTGGCTTCAGCACCGGGCCCAGGAGATCATCGACCAGCTCGACCCGCCGCACGCCCGGCCAGGGCTCCACTGGCTCACCGACGAGGCCGAGCACGAACGAGTCCTCTCCTACCTCGCCGCGGGCACGGCCTATCAGCTCACTCTGTACGACGAGAACACCCACTACGTCCTCGTGGCCAGCCCTCCCGCGCCGCCCCCGTGAGCGCGACGGCGACAGGACACCGCCCCCTTCGGTCAGGTCGAAGGGGGCGGTGCCGGTGGCCCGGTCGCGTCGGGGGCAGGCGCGGCCGGGCCCGTACGGGGCCGCGGGTCAGCCGCGGGCGGCGGTCTGCTCGGCGAGTTGCCGCCGGACGTCGGCCATGTCCACGGCGCGGATCTTGGCGATGATGTCCTCGAGTGCCGCTTCGGGCAGGGCGCCGGGCTGCGCGTACAGGACGACCTTGTCGCGGATGGCCATGAGGGTGGGGATCGACGAGATCTGGAAGCTCGCGGCGAGTTCCCGCTCCGCCTCGGTGTCGACCTTGGCGAAGACGATGTCCGGGTGACGCTCGGAGACCCGCTCGAAGACGGGGGCGAACATGCGGCACGGTCCGCACCACGCGGCCCAGAAGTCGACCAGCACGATGCCCGCGCCGGTGACGGTCTCCTCGAAGTTGTCCTTGGTCATTTCCATGGTCGCCATGACGTCCTGCTCCTCTCCACATACCCCTTGGGGTATTCAGCTCAACCGTGGCGGCTGCCTTCTTGTTCCGGCCGGACCGGTGTGTGTGACACGTCCCACGGTGCGGGACCGACGGCGACGCCAAGGACTCTGGCTACGGCTACCGCTACGGCGGTGCGGACCACGGCCGCAGGGCCGACGGCGACGCCGCTCGGCTAGGCGACGCCGCTCGGCTAGGCCTGCTGGACGAGCACGAAGGCGCCCATGACCACCACGAACCAGCCGAACCCCTTGCGCAGCACGTCCTGCGGGATGCGGCCGGCCACCCGGCCCCCGACCAGGCTGCCGACGACGGCGGCGGCGGTGACGATCCCCGCCAGGCCCCAGTCGATCTGGACGCTGGACATGTAGCCGGCCAGACCCGCGAAGGACTTCAGGGAGATCACCAGGAGGGAGGTGCCGACGGCGACGCTCATGGGAAGTCCGCCGAGCAGGGCGAGTGCCGGTACGACGAGGAAGCCGCCGCCCGCGCCGACGAGTCCGGTGACCAGGCCCACCACGATGCCCTCGACCAGGACGTGGAGGACCGGGAGCTCCTGGTGGACCTTCTTGTCGGGGTTCTCCTTGCGTCCGCGGATCATGGCCACCGCGGTCGCCAGCATCATGACGCCGAAGGCGGTGAGCAGCACGGTCCCGGGGATGAACTCGGCGACCCGGCCGCCCCCGTAGGCGCCGATCATGCCGGCGACACCGAACAGCAGGCCGGTGCGCCAGCGGACCCGGCCGGCCCGGGCGTGCGACACCACGCCGGCCGCGCTGGTGACACCGACGACGAACAGCGAGGTCGCGATGGCCTGCTTGGTCTCCACGCCGGCCAGGTAGACCAGGATCGGCACGGTGAGGATGGAGCCACCGCCGCCCAGGATGCCGAGGCTGACTCCGATGAGCAGGGAGGCGAGAACGACGACGGCGATCACGAACAACACTCCTCGAAGGCGTGACGGGGAACGACGCCGCACGAGAAGGGGACGCGGGACGTGTGGCACCCGCAGGGAGTGCGTGCGCCGATGAACCGGAGGCCGTTGCCGTCCGGGGCGATCTCTCCGGGGTCGTCCGGCACGGGCCCGGACGCTGAGCGGGAGTCGGGGGTCACAGGGACATCTCCTTCGTGGCCGGCGGACCTGGCCCGGGGACGGGCGCGGGGCAGGCGGGTGGCAGGCGGGTGGCAGGCGGGTGGCAGGCGCGGCGGACAGAGGGTGGGCACAGGGCAGACGCGGACCCCGGACCCCGGACCCCGGGCCCGTGGGGTCGTGATGGGTCCCGGGTTTCCGGCGGCGGCCGGTGTGGCCGCCGCCGGGTGACGCGGAACCGTTCGGGCCGTGCGGGGCGGTGCCGGTGGTGCCGGGTCACGGTTGCCGGGTGTGCCGGTCAGGCGTTGGC
>NZ_JAAAXQ010000010.1:0-17455 GCF_009916105.1 Streptomyces sp. GC420
TACTCGGAGACGTCACGGCGGGGGTCGACGACCACGGCCTTGCCGGTGGTCTCGTCGGCGATCATGTACGAGGCGTGGGACAGGCAGTCGAGGTAGTACTGGGCGAAGAACACGGAAGCCTCCGTATCGAGGTGTAGACACCCCTAGGGGTATTTATCGGATCAGGGTGAGGCCCTTGTTCCTTCTCGGACCTCTCAGAACTCCGCCTGGGGCTCCCTGCGGTCGCCCTCGGCCTGGGGTGACCGGCCCGGGCAGGGGATACCCGGGCCGGCCGGTCGGTGGCGGCCGGCCGCTTCGGGGCGGCCGGCCTGCCGGTCAGAGACGGCCGGTGAGCATGCCGTGCCAGTACACGGGCGGCAGGCCGTACCGCTTGAACAGCCACATGTCGCGGCGTTCCTTGGTGGTGTCGATCAGCGGGAAACTCGGGCGCGGCTGCTGGTCGTAGTCGAACTCGGCGAGCAGCATCTTGTCCCGGGCCGTGACCAGCGGGCACGACGTGTAGCCGTCGTACATGCGGGTGGGCCTGGCGCCCTTCATGACCGAGAGCAGGTTCGCGGTGACCACGGGGGCCTGCTTGCGGACCGCCGCCCCGGTCTTCGACGTGGGCAGGTTCGCGGCGTCGCCGAGCGAGAAGATCTCGGGGTACCGCGGGTGCTGGAGCGTGTGCTTGTCGGCCTCGATGAAGCCGAGCGGGTTGGCCGGGTCGGCGAGCGGGCTCGCCTTGACCCAGTCGGGCGCGCTCTGCGGCGGCACCGCGTGCACCATGTCGTACGCCAGTGTCTCCTCGGCGCCGGAGGTGCGGTCGGTGACGACCAGCTTCCGGCCGCCGTCGTCGATGGCGGTGACCTCGGACTGGAAGCGCACCTCGATCCCGTAGCGCTTGACGACCTGCTCCAGCGTCCGGCTCCAGACCGGCACTCCGAACATGGCCGGGGAGGGAAGCACCATCACGACGCGGATGTCGTCCAGGACCTTCTGCTTGCGCCAGTAGTCCGCGGCCAGGTAAGCGATCTTCTGCGGGGCGCCACCGCACTTGACGGGGGTGCCCGGCTGGGTGAAGACGGCGGTGCCCGAGCGCGTCGCCCTGATCAGGTCCCAGGTGCGCGGCGCGTACTCGAACGAGTAGTTGCTGCTCACCCGGTCGCGGCCGACTGATTCGGCCAGGCCGGGCACGCCGTTCCAGTCGAGCTGGATGCCGGGGGCCATCACCAGGAACTCGTAGCCGACCTCGGTCCCGTCGTCGAGGGCCACGGTGCGGGCCACCGGGTCGACCGCCCGGGCCGCCCTGCGGATCCAGCGCACGCCGGAGGGAATGACGGAGGCCTCGGGGCGCCGGGACTCCTTCAGCGGAGCCTGGCCGCCGCCGACCAGCGTCCACAGCGGCTGGTACCAGTGGGTGTCGGCGGGCTCGATCAGGGCGATGTCGGTGACACCGGCGCGGCGCAACCGGGCTGCGACGCTGATGCCGGCGCTGCCGCCGCCGACGATCAGTACGCGGTGTTTCCGGGACCCGGAAGCGGAGCGGGGTACGGAGGACAAGACGGGGTCTCCCATTCTGGAGCGGAGCGGTACGGGTGCGGGACGAGGAATCTGTGGGGTGCCGCCGGGCGGTGCCGGAGGTCACCGGGGAGGGACCGCTTGGGCCGCTCACCGGCGGGCGGCCCGAGCGCGGCCGAGCGGGCCCGGTCGGCCGCGGGTGCCGGTGCCGGTGCCGGTGCCGGCCGCGGCGGCGGTCGTTCGGTCGGCGGCCATTCAGTCGGCCGCGATCCTGCCGCGCCCGCCGCCGGCGAGGACGGCGCGGACGGGACGGTCGGTCGCGGCTCGTCGACACGGCCAGTGCGGGCGTCGAGCGGCATCTGCCGCGCGCCCGGCAAAGGGCCTAGCCTGTATTCGCGGGTCTCTCGCACCTTGGCGGCGAGCCCCCGGCACCTGCCCATGACTGGGCGGCGGTTTCCAGATCCACTGCACGGGACATCAAACAAGTACCTCTTCCAGGTACCCCCCTGGGTATTAACGGCTGTCAGAGTAGAGGGACCACCGACCGATTGACAAAGGTTTTGCCTCAGAGGCAAACGGCGCCGAACGCTCCTCTCCGGAGGAGAGACGGGCACCCTCGGCGCTGCGCCGCGACACGAGGCCGGAGCACCCCGCCACGGCCGGGTGTCCCTTGGCGGGCGAACCGTTCCGCTACGGCACACCCGGCACGGAGCGGGGCCGCGGGCCCGCCTCCCTCCCAGGTCGGACGGCCCCGGACAGACGGCTCGGCCGACTTCGCCGGAGCCGCCGTGGCCCGCGCCCGACCGCCGGTGCCGGTTCCGCTTTCCGGCCGGGACGCGGAGGCGAGGCAGCGGTCCGTCCGCCCCGGCCGTCGGCCGGGGCGCGACCGCCGCGATCCCCGGCGCGCCGACCACGCCGCCCCGGTGTCCCGGTGTCCCGTACATCACACCGCCCACCCCGTGGCGTTCGTGCAGGCTGGTCGAATGACGCACAGCGATGACGAAGTGACGCGCGACGACGAGGCGACTGCTCATGCCTGGGCCGCCCTCGGCGGGCCGGCGGAGCTGCTCGAGAGAGTGTCGTACGAAGGGGCGGGCGGCGTGCTGCCCTCACGGCTGCCGGTGAGGGAGCTGGCGCGGGCGACCGTGGGGGTGTGCTCACTGGCCGCGGCGGAGCTGCTGGCTGCACGGGGCGGCGGAAAGGTGCCGGCGGTACGGGTGCGGGAGGGGGCCGTGGCCACGGCGTTCGTCAGCGAGCGGCATCTGCGCATCGACGGCCGGGTTCCGACGGTCTTCGCGCCCCTGTCGGGCTTCTGGCGTGCGGCGGACGGCTGGGTGCGGACCCACGCCAACTACCCGCACCACCGTGCCCGGTTGCTGGACGCCCTGGGGATACCCGATACGGGTGACGGCGGGGCGATGGCCGAGCGGTTGTCGTCCGAGCTGGCCGCACGCCCGGCGCGGTCGGTCCAGGAGGACGTCTACGCGGCGGGGGGCCTGGCCGTGGCCGTGGCGCCGCCCGCGCGGAATTCCGCCCTTCCCCTGGTCGAGACGCGGCTCACCGGGGACGGCGCCGCGCGGAGACTGCCGACGGCGTCGCTGCCGGCCGCCGGCGTGCGCGTCCTGGACCTGACCAGGGTTCTCGCCGGGCCCGTCGCGGGCCGTACGCTCGCCCTGCTGGGGGCCGACGTCCTGCGCGTGGACACGCCCCGACTCCCGGAGGACGCGGACACCCACGCGGACACCGGCATGGGCAAACGCTCGACGCTGCTGGACCTCGGCTCCTCCGGGGACCGGGGAGTCTTCGAGGACCTGCTCGGCACGGCCGACGTCGTGCTGACCGGCTACCGTCCCGGCGCCCTCGACCGGTTCGGCCTGGCCCCCGACGCCCTGCTCGCACGGCATCCCGGCCTCGTCGTCGCACAGCTGAACGCCTGGGGCTGGTCGGGGCCGTGGGCCTCGCGGCGCGGCTTCGACAGCCTGGTCCAGGCCGGGAGCGGCATCGCCTCCCTGGAGGCGTCCGAGGACGGGTCCCCCGGCGTTCTGCCCGCGCAGGCACTGGACCACGGGACCGGGTACCTTCTCGCGGCGGCGGTCCTGCGTGCGCTGACCGACCGTCAGTCGGTCGGCGGTGGACGGCATCTGCGGCTGTCCCTCATGAGCACCGCGTCATGGCTGATGCACGGCATCCGCTCCGCCCCCTCGGCGGGCGGCGCCTACAGCCCGCAGCCCTGGCTGGCCAGGACGGCGTCGCCCTGCGGACTGCTCGACCACGCCGTGAGCCCGGTGGACTACGAGGGGGCGCCACGCAACTGGAGCCGCTCGCCGAGCCGGTGGGGAACGGACCGGCCCGTCTGGATCTGATACCGCCCGCCCCTCCGGCGTCGAAGGGGTCGGCGCCGGACGGGCACGGCGGAGGTGGCGTGCGCGCCGAAAACGGCACGGTCCCCTCCCGCTCCCCGGAGGAGACCGTCGACAGACGCTCCGTCAGTTGCCGTCCCGCCGTACTCAGATCCCGCCGTACTCAGATCCCGCCGTACTCAGATCCCGCCGTACTCCTTCATCACCCGTCTCGCCTGGGCGAAGAGCATGCCCACATTCACCGACTTGCGGCACACCGCGACAGCGACCACGTCCTGGCTCTCGTTCATCCGGATGAACAGGTGGGTCAAGTTGTCGCTGTTCACCAGGATTTCCTGGAAGTAGTGCTGATCGCTCTGGACGCCCCGCCGTTCCTTGAAGACGTTCTCGATCATCACCACGGTGCGGCCCTGGAAGAGGTCCAGCGTCGCTCCCGCCAGCAGGTCCAGGACCTCCGGCGGGTGGCTGTCCACGGTCTCGTACGACAGGAGCATGCCCGTCCCCATGTCGACGACGCCGGCGGCGACGCAGTCGGGGGTCTCGGTGCGCAGTGCCTTCACCAGGGCCATGATCTGCTCCGAGAACCCCTGTGCCATGCGTTTCGTCGCCATGCTCGTCACTTCCCCTCGGACAGGATGGCCCCGATGCGCCTGAGCATCGGCTGGGATTCCGCGTGAAGCCGCTCGATGTCGAGACCCTCGTCGCCGAGGATCACCATCAGCGCGGTGTCGTCCAGCGCGTACACCGCCGCGCAGCCCTTGCTTCCGTACGTCACCGTGCGACGCAGCGAACCCCGGTCCGTGGCCGCCGCCGTACGCCGCGCGAGACCCAGGCCTGCCGCTGCGAGGGCGGCGAGGCCGTTGGGTTCGATGCCGTCCTCCGTGTCGGCAGCGATCAGCAGCCCGTCCACCGCCGCGACCGCGGTGTCGGTGATTCCCGCCACCTGCTCGCGGAGTTCTCTCATTTCCCCGGCCAACGACTCACGTTTCATTCACGAACTCCTCCGCACACTTGCTGATTCCATCGAGCCCTTCAGGGATCCGTGATCCCGGGATCTGCCGACCGGGTACCGTTCCGAAACCGGAAGAGCTCTCTCCAACTCGCCGTGGATTCCCTGACGGCGAGAGTCCTTGCCATGAATCCGCTGGCCCCCGGAATGCGGCGGGGCAGCGCCCCGTCCTCGTGCTCCCGCTCGCCCGCGGCGGCGCGCCGCGGCACCGGCGCCTGGTCCGCCCACACCTTCGGCACGCCGGACCCGGCGTTGCGCACGGCTCGCTCCAGCAGCCCTTCGCCGAGCATCCGGGAGACCTCGACGGTCACGTTGTAGACACTGCGGCCGAGCGCGAAGGCGATGTCCCGCGGGGTGCGTCTGCCGTTGGCGAGGAAGAGGATCTCCCGCCGTTGCGGGGCCAGCCCTTCCGCCGCCGGACCGCCGGTGCCGGGGCCGGCCACGATCCGCTCCCGGTCGGGCAGGACGGCTTGCGGCAGGGCGGCGAGCGCGGCGAGCTTCCTGACCGCGTTGTCCATCAGCTGCAGCGGGTCCTCGCCGGGACCGGCCTGGACCACCGGGCTGTCCTCCTGACCGGTGACGCAGTCGGCCAGGTCTCCCGCGACGACGGCGAAGACCGCGTCCCGCATGGCCATGGCCGAGACCACTTGGAGCTCGGCCGCCCCGATGTGTCCCCGCGACACCAGCGTGGCGCCCGGCCACCCCTGGGCCGCCCGCTCCTGCGGCAACTCCGCCCAGTCCGCCTCGCTGACCCGGCCGGACCGCAACAGCAGTGCCTCGACGCCGGGGGCCCCGGCGGTCTCGACGGCGACCACGTTTCCGTGCCGCAGATGGAACACGCCACCGGGCCGGCCGCGCACCTCCAGGGCCGCGGTGGCGCAGTCCGCCCGGCACTGTTCCAGCGCGAGGCAGAGCGTGCCGTGTCCGGCGCGGTGAAGGGTTTCGCGAATGTCCGGCACCACTCCCCCTTGGACCACGGCGCCCGTTGCAGAGGGCACGTGAATTTCGTACTGGTGCCTTACAGGTGACACCGAGAGAGGTATGTGTATCAGCCGCAGAGCCGGACATTCCGCCAGTGACACAATATGACAGAAGCTAGAATGTCCACTTGACCAGGACTTTCACCGGATACTTCAATCCGACCGGCTGATTTCGCTTGGCGTCGATCGCCGTGCCGCCCGGCTTCGGCGCACGTGACGGGCGCGCGGGGCGCGGGCGGGCGACCACCACCCCGCCCATCCTCACCCGAATGGCGGTTTCCGCCGCGCTGGATCGTTCGCTAGGCGTGGAGTAGGCACCCGGTCCGCAGCACGCACGGGGTCGACGACCCGCCCATGTCTTTCGAATCCCACCCGGGTTTGTTCGGCACGTCTCGAATGCCTGCCCCGCCCTCGCTGTCCGGGGACAGGCGTCCGTTCGCAAGGGATGGGATGCGGTGAAAGTGACGGTCTTTCAGGTGGGAGACCCCGTGAGCCACTTCACGGAGGCCGGGCACGTCGGCGTGGTGGTCCGCGTCGGGCGGCCCTGGTGGGCCTTCTTCGGGCGCGTGTACTGGGTGGACTGGGGCCGGGGTGCCTGTCCCGTGCCGCACACTCACGGTCTGTGGCACGCCTCCGCGGCGGACCGGTCCGGCGCTGACGACACGGAGGACGTGGCGTGATCGGAGGGACCGTGACCGGAGGGACCTGGCCCGACGGCCCGCGACCGGACGGCCCGCGGCACCTCCCGGGCCCCGATGTGCCATAGGTGCTACCCCGTGGAGAGCGGCGCCAGACATCGTCCGGGGAAGCGATCCCTGGCCATGGCGGGGCGGGGGCCGGGACGGCCGCTGCGGGCCGGCGGAACGCCTCGTCCCCGGCCGGGACGACCGGCCGGACGACTGGTCGTGACGGCGTGCGGCGGAACTACGACGTGTGGCAGGTGGCCCTCATCTGGGCCGCGCCGTGGTGCCCGCCGCGTGTGTCGCCGCGGTCGGTCAGGCGTACGGCGATGCGGCCGTCCCGCACCGGGTAGGTGCCGGCGTCGACGAGTTCGCCGCGGTGGACGGTCTGGCGGATGCGGAAGGAGTCATAACCGGAGCGGACGTCGAAGGGGTCGGCCAGCACCTGGTAGTGGGTCGGGTCGCCTGCCGTGTCGGAGGGGTCGCCGCTGTCGGGTACACGGACCGCTATGGAGCAGGAGCGGTAGCGCTCGCCGATGTTCCAGGCCCAGGTCGCGGCGTTGCCGCCGTCCTGGTCCGCGCTGCCGGACATGGGTACGGCGGCGAAGCTGCCGTCGCAGAAGGCGTTCCGGTGGCCACCGTACGGCAGGTCGTACCAGCCGCCGTAGCCGTCCCCGTAGCCGTCCCCGTACCCGTCGTCCCCGTGGTGGCCGCCACCGTGCCCGCCCTGGTCGTAGACCCCGTAGCCGCCGCCGTAGCGCCCGGTCTCCCAGTAGTTGCCCGTCGTGCAGCCATGGCCGGCCCACAGGGTGTACGTGCCGCCGGGCCCGGCCGGGGGCTTCGGCCTCCCACTGTCCGCGTCCGTCGGCCGCGGCCCGGACGTGGCGCTCGGCGACCGGGTGCTCGACGTTGCCGTGGAGGGCGCGGGCGAGGGTGATTCCAGGGGCAGCGCGACCGAAGGGTTGACCCGCCCGGGGAAGTCCGGCAGTTCGTCGACGTCACCGCCCGCGACGGGCTCGGCACGGCGCTCCTCCGGCGTCAGCAGCAGGATGAGCGTCCCGCCGACCCCGAACATCAGCATCCCGACGGTGGTCGCCACCAGAGCCTTGGAGATCCAGGACGGCTCGGGTGGAGGGGTCGGACAGAAGCAGCCCATACCCGGCAGGGGGCCGCGCTCCCCGCCGCAACGCTCACACGCCATGGAACCCTCTTGTGCCGCACCGATGGGTGGTCCCGCCGATCAAGTGGTGCACCACTATGCATGAAACCCCCCGCCGGGCACAGGGCCTTCGGCGGATTGACCCTTCCCCTGGGGCAGGGGCCAGGGTCGTCGCACCGGGCAAAGCGCCCGGGACGGAGGATGACCTCATGCACCCCAAGGAACCCGGCGAAAGCCTGAGCATCGGCGCGTTCAGCCGCAGGTCCCGGCTGTCGCCCAAGGCCCTGCGGCTGTACGACCGGCTCGGCCTGCTGCGGCCCGACCGGGTCGACGAGGACACCGGCTACCGCTGGTACCGCGCCGACCAGGTGGCCCGCGCCCGGCTCGTCGCGCTGCTGCGGCAGCTCGACATGCCGCTGGCCAGGATCGCCGAGCTGGTCGAGCTGCCGGGGCCGCGGGCGGCGGACGAACTCGCCGTGTACTGGGCCGGGGTCGAGCAACGCGTCGCCGCGCAGAAGGCGCTGGCGCTGCACCTCCGCGAACGGCTCTCGGGAAGGAGCCCCGCAGTGGACGGAAGGTTCGAGATCGCCACCCGCGAGGAGGCGGAACAGACGGTGCTCACGGAGACGCGCCACCTGCTGGCGCACGAACTGCCGCCGTGGATCGGCGAGTCGCTGGGCCGCCTGGAGAAGGCGGCACGCGAGTGCGGCGGGATCGCCGGGGCGCCGCAGGTGCTGTACCACTCGGAGGTGTCCATGGAGAGCGACGGCCCCGCCGAGGCCTGCGTACCGGTCGCGGACGCCGCGGCGGCCCGTGCCTGGGCCGAGGCGCACGGCGGCCGGGGCTCGGTCACCGTCCGCACCGAGCCGGCGCACCGCCTGGTGTACACCAGGATCACCAAGACCCAGGTCGCCCACCCGCAGATCCTCTCCGCGTACGAGGCGGTGGAACGGTGGATCGGGGAGCAGGGCCTGCGGACCACCGGTCCGTGCCGGGAGATCTACCTCCCCGTGGACTGGGACGCCGCGGGTCCGGACGACGAGGTCTGCGACATCGCCTGGCCGGTGGCGTAGAGCATCCTCCCCCACGGGTGCGCACGAGCACCCTCTGCCCCACCGGCTGGGACGCGCGTCCCGGCGCCCCGGCCGTCCCGGCCGGCGGCACGGGCCGGACGCCCCGGGGCGGTACGGCGATGCGCCAGCCGCCACGAAGGCCGCCGGGTGACCACCGGGCGTCAGGGCGCGGGGCTGTCCGGCGCCGGCGCCAGGGGGAGGCGGACGGTGAACACCGCCCCGGCGCCGGGCTCGCTGCTCACGGTGACGGTGCCGTCGTGCGCCGCTGCGAGCTGGCGGACGATGGACAGGCCCAGCCCGCTGCCGCCCGTACGCCTGCTGCGGGACTTCTCGGCACGCCAGAAGCGCTCGAAGACGTGCGGCAGGTCCTCGGCGGCGATACCGCTGCCGGTGTCCTCCACGGCGAGGACGGCGGCCCGGCCGCCGTCCTCCCGGCGGGCGGTGAGCGTGACCGTGCCGCCCGCCGGGGTGTGCCGGATCGCGTTGGAGACGAGGTTGCCCAGGGTCTGGCGCATCCGCACCGGGTCGGCGTCGAGCCACACGCCGGATCCGGCGCGGATGCGCAGGCGGACCCGCGCGGTTTCCGCGCCGGTCCGGTGGGCCGCCGCCACCTGGGCGAGGAGTTCCTCCGCCGGCACCGGCTCGCGGTGCAGCCGCAGCGTGCCGGCGTCGGCGTCCGCGAGGTCCTGGAGGTCGTCGATGATGTGCTGGAGCAGCAGCGCCTCGTCGTGCAGGGAGGCGATGAGGCCCGGGTCCGGGGCGAGCAGCCCGTCGCGGGTGACCTCCAGCCAGCCGCGGATGTTGGTCAGCGGCGTCCGCAGTTCGTGCGCGATGTCGCTGACCATGGCCTTGCGCTGGGCCTCCATGCGCTCGCGGCGGGCGGTGAGATCGTTGAAGGCCGCGGCAAGGTAGCCGGTCTCGTCGTCGGTGGTGACGGCCACCCGCGCGTGCCGCTGCGGCGGCTGCCGGGCCGCCGCCGTCAGGGCCCGCAGCGGACGTACGAGGCGGATCGCGACCGCCGCGGTCATGGCGACGGTGACGGCGAGGACCAGTCCCGTGACACCGACGATCTTGGCCTTGTTCGCCGGAGAGAGGTCGAGCCCGGACGGCTGCCGGCCCGGGCTGCCCAGATAGAGACTGGCCACCGGGGCGACGTAGGGGCCGAGTTGGGTGCGGCGCGCCTCTTCCAGGCAGCGTTGTGTGACCGGGTCGCGTTTCAGCGACATGACCATCGGCAGGTCGAGCGCGGCCTTGAAGTCCGGCACGTCGGTGGCTGTGTCCGCCCGCGAGACGTCCCGGTCCCGCTCGCGCTCGTGCTCGAGGCAGGCGTCGGTCAGCTTCGTGAGTTCGGCCAGCGCCTTCTTCTCGGTGGGCGTAGGGGTGTTGAGCACTCCGTCGGCGCATTCGAGGGGCACGTCGTCCGATCCGGCGCCCGCCGCTCCCCCGGCTCCGGCCGGCGGCCCGATCACCGAGCGGCCGCCGGGGACCCGCACGATCCGTCCGTCGCTGCCGTGGTGCCGCATGCACGCGAGGCGTTTCTCCGCGCGCGCCTCGACGTCCGCCCGTTCCGCGGCCGGCAGGAGGTACGGCCCCACCGCCCGCGGGTCGACGCCGTCGAGCTGCGCCCCCGGTTGGGTGTACGTGTCGGTGCGCAGCGGATCGACCACGGCCGAGGCACGGGCGGGCAGGGCGGTACCGCGGTCGGCCGAGTCGGCGATGACGCGCCCGCTCCCGGTCGTCAGGGCGATCCGTCTGCCCGTGGTGCGCGAGAGGGTCCGCACCGAGTCCTGTACGCCGTTCCAGTCCGGGTGCGTCGCCGCGAAGCCGCTGAGCCGCCGCAGGATGTCGATGTCGTCGGAGAGCACCTGGCCGCGCTCCTCCTGGATGGCGCGCGTGGTGGTCTGCACCGCCAGCCAGGCGGTGGCGCCCACGGAGACGACGGCGATCGCCACGGAGGTGATCAGCAGCCGCACGAGCAGGCTCTTGCGCCACGGAAGGCGGGGGCCGGGTTCGGGACCGGGTTCGTTCGGTTCGGGGCCCGGTTCGGGTTCGGGGCCGGGTTCGGGTTCGGGGCCGGGGCCGACTGCCGGGCCCGGGCCGGAGCTGCGGCTACGAGTCACCGCGGTCGCCGACGAGCTTGTAGCCGACGCCGAAGACGGTCAGCAGCCGCACGGGTCTGCGCGGATCCGGTTCGATCTTCTTGCGGAGGTTCATGATGTGCACGTCGACCGCCCGTTCGGTCGAGGCACGGTCATGGCCGCTGGTGTGCCGCAGCAGTTGGCGGCGCGAGAACACCCGGTCCGGCTCCGCGGCCATGGCGGCCAGGATCGCGAACTCGCCCGGAGTGCAGGTGACGGGCGCTCCGTCACAGGTCACCCAGTGCCGCAGTGGATCCACACGGATGGCGCCGACCCTCAGCGGTGGAGGGCCGCCGGCGGCGGGGCGCAGCGTGCGGCGCAGCACGGTGCGGATGCGGGCCATCAGTTCCCGGGGGCTGTACGGCTTGGTCATGTAGTCGTCCGCCCCGAGTTCGAGGCCGAGCAGCACGTCGTCCTCGGCGGTGCGGGCGGTGAGCATGAGGACCGGGACGTCGTCGTCCCGGCGCAGGACGCGGCAGACTCCGAGGCCGTCGATCCTGGGAAGCATCAGGTCGAGGACGACCAGGTCGGGTCTGTTCCTCCCGGCCTCGTCGATCGCGGCACGGCCGTCGTGGACGACGACGGCCGTGTGCCCCTCCTGCAGGAGCAGGCGGCGTATGAGTTCGGCCTGCATCTCGTCGTCCTCGGCGACCAGGATATGTGCGCACACCCGGCCGACCTTATGCGCGCGGGGCCGGAAACGGGCCGGTGAGCGGCACTTCCCACACCCTGACAAGTTCCTGATATCCGCCGTCCAGGCTGGGCGACGTACCCCTGGGCGCGATACCGCGGCCGCCGTCACGGCGGATCGGCGGCGTACGGCTGCGGGCCCGCCGGCACGGGGCCGGGCGACCCCCGCCCCGGGGCCCCACGCCACTCACCCCGCACGACGGAGACCCCATGCACCGAACCGGCAGACGTCACCGCATCCGGCCCGGCATCCGAGCCCGCCTCCGGCCCGGCATCCGCTCCAGGACCCGCGGCGCACCGGCCCTCACCGCCCTGTCCCTCTCAACTCCCTCGTGGGCGACGTCGTCGTGGTGAAGAACTCCGGCGACGGGACGATAGCCGCCGACAACGGCCTCAACGGCTGGAACATGCCGTGGAGCGAGTGGAAGGCGGGCTCCGCGCGCTGAGCGGAACGCGTGGACGGGCCGCCGGAGGCGAGGTGCCTCCGGCGGCCCTTCGGTGCGACCCGGGCGTCGGCGGGCGAGCAACCCGGCGTCCCGGCCCGGCCCCTGATCCGATCCCGGACACCGGACACCGGACCCCTGGACGTCAGTGTGCGAGCGATCCGGCGTCACCCATCACGACCACCGGCCGCAGGCCGGGGTCCAGCGCCCGCAGAAGCTCCTTCATGTGCGTCCTCCTCAGGCTCACGCAGCCGCGCGTGGGACCCCCGTGGTCGACGTGCAGCCATATGCCGCCCCCCTTGCCGGCGCCGAGGGGCCGGGTCCAGTCGAGGGGGGACGTACCGGTCCTGCGGTTGTAGTCGATCGCGACGACGTAGTCGAACGAGCCGGCGAGTGGTTCGCCCTCGAAGCCCGTGCCTCCAATGGTGAAGCCTCCCGAGCGGTCGTACGGCAGCTTCGTGCCGGGGTCGGCCAGCAGACCGCCGGCATCGGTGAGGGTGAACACGCCGACGGGCGAGCGCAGGTCGTTCAAGTGGTGATCGTCGGTCCAGCCCCTGAACCCGTTGTGGGCCGGCCAGGTGGCCCCCGGCTCCCAGCCGGCGCTCGTACGCCGGTAGAGCACCGCACGGGACTCCGGGGAGTCCTTGCCGCGGCCGGTCACCAGGAGGACCTGGCGCGTGCCCTCGGGGATGTGGGCGAGTGTCCGGGGCCCCAGGCCCGGCAGCCGGGCCGGGACGGCCGTGGCGGGCGGCTCACCGGCGGGCGGCGGCACCGCCTGCGTGGTTCCGGGAGCGGCTGCCCGCGTTACGGGTGCGTCCTGCGCTTCGGCCGGGGCGTTCGCATGGCCGCCGCATCCGGCGAGCACCGAGGCGAGGGCCAGAGCCGCGGCGGTCATGCCCAGGCGGTTCGAGTGCACGGTCGTGGGGGCTGCCCTCCCGCGCGGGCTCAGCGCACGGGGCCGTCGACGTGACGGGCGGGGTGATGATGAAGCCATGCCGTCAGCGTGGACGGCACATGTCAGGAACCGGTCAGACCGCCGCACGCGAGACCGGGAGCGTGCGGCACCGCCGGACCGTGCCGCATCACCAGGACCGCCAGGACCGTGCGGACAGAACCATGCCGACAGGACCGTGCGGACCGTGCCGGAACCACCGCGTGGGCGCGACAGGGCGAAGGACCGCGTGCCGGCGCGCCGGACTGCCGGCGGAGCGCGGCACTCAGTCGCGCATCTGTTCGGGGCAGGGCGTGCCTCGGGGCAGTCGGTAGGGGGCCGCGAGGCGGTAGGTGCCGGCCCTCGGGGCGAGGAGTTCGGTCCACTCGTCGCCCTGCTCGTCCTCCTCCGCCTTCATCAGACAGCCGTTGCTGTTGACGTAGGTCTCCTCGCCCGTCTCCTCGTCCTCGCCGGTCTTCCGCGGCGGCTCCACGCTCTTGCCCTCTTCGTCGACGAGCCCGAGCCACGGCGAGTACGGGATTCGTACGAGGACCCGGCCGGCCCGCTTGACCTCGATGACCAGCTCGCCCGCTCCGGCCCGGTCCACGGTCGCGGGCGGGTCGGCGAGCGGCGTCGGGTCCTCGACCTCGTACAGCTGCCAGTTGGCGTCGCTCCACACCAGGGACAGGTAGGGCTGGCCGTTCACCACCAGCTCCGCCTCCTGGACACCCGCGCCGTCCGGCTCGCCGACCGGCAGGACGACGTAGTGGACGGACCACCGCCTGAGCCAGTCCCGGTAGGTCTCGGAGGTGAGGGGGTGTTCCTCGTCCTCGTAGAAGAGGGGGTTGCGCTCCATGTCCGCCTGGCGGTTCCAGCCGCGGGCGAGGTTGACGTACGGGGCGAGGGCGGACGCCTCCCGGTGGCTGCGGGCCGGGATCACCTCGACCCGCCCCTTCTCCGCGCCCACCCGCTGGAGGCGGTCCACCAGCGGGGCGAGTTCACGGGCCCAGGAGGCGGCCGGGGTGGTGTGCACGACGTCGTCGACCGACTTGAAGGCGATCCAGGTGTTCAGGCCTGCGAAGGCGACCAGGATCGCGTACCACTTGCGGCTGCGCGGCACCGCGAACGGCAGGGCCGCCAGCAGCACCACCCCCGCGAAGATCATCGCGAGGCGCGTGATGTTGCTGCCGATCTGCGAGTCGATCAGCCAGGTCAGCAGCACGCCGAGAGCGTAGAGCCCGGAGCCCACCCGGACCGTGCGCCAGTCGCGGGGCACGGCCAGGAAGACCGCCACGCCGAAGATGACCGGCAGTGAGGCGGAGCCGAAGGACATCGGCTGCTGCCCGCGGAAGGGGAACAGCCACGCGGAGAACGCCACCACGGCGACCGGGGTGAGGCCGAGCGCGTACGCCGCGGGCCTGCGCCCGGTCAGGAACAGTGCCGCCGCGACGACCCCCACGAAGAGCCCGGCGACGGGGCTGCCCGCGGTGGCGAGCGCGGCCAGTACGGCCGCGGTGGCCGCCTTCGCCCTGCGGTTGTCCCGCCAGCGCCAGGGCCAGCAGAACACCGCGCCCACGGCCGCGAGGCCGAACACCATGCCGAGCCCGAAGGTGACCCGCCCCGAGGCCGCGTTGCACAGCAGCGCGAAGACCCCGGCGAGCGCGGGCGGCAGCGGATTGCGCACGACACGGCTGCGCACCAGGATCAGCGCCAGCAGCGCGGCGGAGGCGGTCCCGGCGAGCATCATCGTCGTACGGACACCGAAGACCGACATGACGTACGGCGAGATGATGCTGTACGAAACGGGGTGCATGCCGCCGTACCAGGCGAGGTTGTACGCCGAGTCGGGGTGCCGGCCGACGAACTCGGCCCAGGCGTCCTGTGCGGCGAGGTCGCCGCCGCTGTTGGCGAAGGCGAAGAACCAGACGAGGTGGGCGAGAGCGGCGACGACGGTCGTGACGGCCACCGGGTGGGAGAGGAGCCGGCGCCGGAGACCGGCCGGCGCGTCGTCCGGCCCATCCCCCGGCGTTCCGGCCGTTCCCGAGGCTTCGGGTGTGCGGGAGGTCTCGGACGGTTCAGTGTCTTCGGACGCTTCGGAGGTCTCGGAGGTCTCGAGTGCCTCCGGCGTCACGGCCGGTATTCGCGGCGTGGTGTCGGCATCGGTGTCGCCGCACACGCCACCACTGCCGCGCCGGTCGTCGCGTCCCTGAAGGTGGTCATGATCATCATCGGTGCGCGTCGGTTCCGCGGTGGTCACGTCGGCTCTCCCCGTGTCGTCCCCGGCCTCGTACCCCCGATGAGTGCAAGCGACTGCATGCGGGCGCGTCGTCCCCGCGCGCCCCGGTTCCCCGTAACTCTCGCGACGCTAGCACGCACGGCCCCTGCCGCCAGTGGCGCGGGGCCGTGCGAGAACCGTCGTCGTCGACCGTGCACGTCAGGAGATACGGGTCAGCCTGTCGCCGAAGCCGGGCTCCGCCAAGTCGCCCTGGAGCGCCACGGGTACGTCGACCCGGCCCGCGCCCGACCCCGCGGACAGCGTGCCGATCTCCGTGCCCGCCGCCGCCTCGTGCGGCACCGTCTCGCCGCCGTCGGTGAGCTTCAGGGTCACCTTCAGCCCGGACCAGCCGACAGCCTTCAGGTCCTTGGTGGCGACCACGGCGGTCCGGCCGCCGAGGCCGTCCTCGACGTACCCGACGACCTGGCCCTTCTTCACGACCGTGGCCGAGGTGACCTCCTGCTGGGCGGCCTGGATCAGCTTCCTGCTGTTGTCCAGGGCCATCTCCAGGCTGTCCCACACGACCCCCGTGTCGGCCTGCTGGCCCAGCACCACGCCGAGGATGCGGCGGGTCTCGCCGTCGACCTCGGTCGTGGCGGCCCACATCAGGTTGCCGCCCGCAGGGGTGGAGGAGCCCGTCTTGATGCCGATCACGCCGGGCGTGGTCACGAGCAGCGAGTTGTTGTTGATGATCTTGTTTTCAAGACCGGGGATACGGGCCTCGGCCCTCCCCACGGTGTCCCGGAAGACCTCGTTCTGCATGACCGCCGCCGCCAGCTTCAGCTGGTCGTTCGCGGTGGAGACGGTCTTGGAGTCGAGACCGCTCGGGTCCGTGTACGTGGTGTCCTTCATGCCGAGATCCGCGGCGGCGTCGTTCATCTTCTCGACGAACGCCTCCTGGTCACCGCCGCTGTCCCAGCGGGCGAGCAGCCGGGCCGCGTTGTTGCCGGACGGGATCATCAGCATCTGCAGCATCTGCCGCTGCGTGAACTTCTGGCCCTCCTTCATGGGCGCGGTCGACTCGTCGACCGCCGAGGACTCCTTCTCCGCCTGCGCGTCGGCGGTGATCTCCTCGCCCTGCTCGTCGGCCTTGAGCGGGTGCTCCTTGAGGATCACATACGCCGTCATCACCTTGGCGACGCTCGCGATCGGCGCGGGCTTCTGCGCGCCCTCGCTGCCCATCCTGCCGACGCCGTCGACCTCCACGACGGACTGACCCTCACCGGGCCAGGGCAGGTCGAGCCCGCCGCCCTCGAAGGAGTACGTCGGCTCACCGGCCAGTGCGAGGGTGGGCTGCGGCAGGGGCCGCACCGCCTGCACGACCGCGAAGACGATCAGCACGAGCAGCACCAGCGGCGTCCAGATCTTGATCCGGCGCACGGTCGTCCGCAGCGGCGTCTCCGGCGGCGGCGGCGTGTTCGTCAGCTCGGCAAGCAGGTCGAGCGGCGGCTTCGGTGGCAGGGGCTGCTGGGTCGTCCGCTCGGGATGCGCCACGGACGCGGGCTCGGCGCGCTCCGCGGCCCTGTCCGGGTCCTGCAACGGCACGAACCTGCTGGTCCGCTCGGCGGCCGGCTCCTCACGCGGCGTCGCGGAGGGCGTGGCGGGCGGAGTGGCGGGCCTGACTGCGCGGAACACGGCGGTCGCCTGGTCGACCGGCGGCCGCCGGTCGGCCGCGGCCCCGTCCCGCGTCTTCTCCGGCGCCTTGCCCTGCGCCTTGTCCTGCACCTTGTCCTTGTCCTGCTGGTCCCCGGGCTTCGGCTCGGCGGCCCGCGCCGCGCGGAACACGGCCGTGCCCCGGTCGGCGGCCTCGTCCCGCTTCGGCACGCGGAACATGGTGGTCGCCTGGTCGACTCCGGGCGCGGACGCCCGGTCTGCGGCGGAGCCGGTGGGTGCCTCGTCCGAGTCGTCCGCGGACGGCGCCTCGCCGTCCTCGTCACTCTGCGGAGCCCGCGAGGCGGACCCGCCGGAAGCACCCGCGGCCTCGTCCCCGGCCTCAGCGCGGCGCGGCACCCGGAACATCGTGGTCGCCTGGTCACCGCCGGACGTCTCCGCGGCCTTCTCGCCCGTCCCGCGGCCGGACGCCCCGTCTCCGGAGGCCTCATCGCGGCGCGGCACCCGGAACATGGTGGTCGCCTGGTCACCGCCGGACGTCTCCGCGGCCTTCTCGCCCGTCCCGCGGCCGGACGCCCCGTCTCCGGAGGCCTCATCGCGGCGCGGCAC
>NZ_JAAAXQ010000010.1:17622-45303 GCF_009916105.1 Streptomyces sp. GC420
GCCTCGTCCGAGTCGTCCGCGGACGGCGCCTCGCCGTCCTCGTCACTCTGCGGAGCCCGCGAGGCGGACCCGCCGGAAGCACCCGCGGCCTCGTCCCCGGCCTCAGCGCGGCGCGGCACCCGGAACATCGTGGTCGCCCGGTCGCCGCCGGACAGCCGCTCCGAACCGGCCGCAGGGACGGCAGCGGGCTCGTCCGCCCCCGAGGAGGCGGAGACGCCGGCCCGCCCGGCCGCACCGGCACCGTCGTGCCGGTCGGGCTCACCTGACTCGTCCGCGGCACCCGGACCGGCGTCCGCGTCGCTCTCGGCCGGCTCGCTCGACCGCTCGGAGGACGTCGCCGTCTCGCCGGACGGCTCCCGGAAAGCCTCCTGCCGGGCCTCCTCCGCGTCGCCGGAGCCGTCGGAGCCGTCGGAATCCTCAGGAGCCTCGGAGTCCTCCGCCGCCGCCCGGTCGGCCCCGTGCCCTGCGGGCTCGTCGCCGGCGGTGTCCCCCGTGTCCGGGGATGTGCCGGTGTCCGGGGACGTGTCCGCGGAGGACGCGTCGCCGCTCCCGGCGGCCTCCTCCACCGTGTCCGAGGAATCCGTGTCCGGGGAATCCGTGCGCGCCTCGGCCGTCTCCGTGGACGGCGTCTCGGACCTTTCCCGCTGCCTGGCCACGCCGGAAGCGCCCGCCGCCGCCTGTCCGGTTCCCGCGTCCGCCTCCGGAGCGTCCTCCGGCTCCGCCCGCCGTGACCGTTCCTCCCGCGGTGACGGTTCCGGCGCGTGCCGCTCCCCGCCCTCCCGGCTGCCGTCGCCGGAGTCCCGGTTGCCGTTCTCGGGGTCCTCGCCGTCCCGGTTCGCGTCACCGGGGTCCGTGACGAGCGCCGTGGCCGCGGCGCCCTTCGTGCCGAAGACCGCCGTCGGTGTGTCGGTGCGGGATTCACCACCCCGGGAGCCTTCCGCCGCTCCGGCCGTGGGACTCTTGGTCCCGAAGACGGCAAGCCGCGGATCGCGTTCGCTCCGAGTCGTCTCCCCCGACGACTTCCGCTGCTCCGACTTGTCGGGGGACTCGCCCGCCACCGATGCCTCCTTCTTCGCCGAACGGTCTGAACCGCCTACCCAGTGTCCCGTCTCCGGGGCGCCGCAACGCGCTAGACGGCAACGACATACCTGACGGTTCCATCACAAAGTGGCCAGGCACTCTCGACAGATGAATGTGAGAGGGGTCACCCTGTCATTCATCCACGCGGGGAGGCATGGATGGGCAGGAGCCGCAGAACAATTCCGGAGGAGCTTCTGCTGCTGGCGCTGGACCCGACCACGGGTACCACCGCCCAGCCGCAGTCGCTCGACCTCGGCCTGGCCGGGGCCCAGCTCGTCGAGCTGGCTCTGGCAGGACGGATAGCCCCAGACGGGGATCGTATCGCCGTGGTGATGCCACGGCCGACAGGAGATCCGACATTGGACTCCGCACTGGAACTGCTGCGCAGGCGCGGCAGTCCGGTTCGGGCGGTCCACTGGATCGGCGGGCCCCGGCTGGGGCTTCGTCAGACGTATCTCTCGCATCTGGAACGGTGCGGCATGGTGCATGCCGTCGAGGGCCAGATGTGCGGAGTGCTGCCGACGACCCGCTACCAGGCGACGGAGACGGCCATCAGCCGGGAGATCAGGGCCCGGCTGGATTCCGCGATCCGCACCGGCGTACCGCCGGACCCGCGGACCGCGGCACTGGCCGCGCTGGCGCACGCGGTCGGGCTCGGCAAGCATCTGTATCCCGGGAACGAGGGGCGGTCCTCCCGCTCCAGGCTCCGGGATCTGATCAGGCACGACCCGATGGGCGGCCTCGTGGCGCACGCCGTGATGGACGTCCAGAACGGTGTGGCGGCCCAGCCACGCCGTACGTCGGCACCGGGCGGCCGCCAGCCGGCCGGACGGGCAGCGGATCCCGGCGGGGTTCCGATGCAGCCGCGGCGCGGGAGCATGGCACGGGCAGTGGCCCACTGACGGACCCGACAGACCCACCAGACGGACCGGGTCACCAGGGCCCGCCGTATCCACGGCTTCCGTGAACGGCATGCGCGGCAAAGGGCACCGCGCGCAACACCCTCGTACCACCCTCGTACCAACAGCCGTACCGAAGTCCCCATGACCCGGTTCGGGAGCCGATGGGCGCGCGGGGTGGTGGACCGGCCGCCCCGGACGACGGCCGGACCACCGCCCCGCGCGCCTGCACGTATAGCGGCATGTGCACACGGCGGCACCCTCTGTGGCCGTTTCCCAGCGCGGCCGCGCCCGTTGGTGGCAGTCTGCTGAGCAGAGGATTCGCGATACGCACATACACCTATACGAACGTACGCAGCCGGAGGTGCAGTTCCCGTGGCGTCCAACGTCAATCCCACCGTCCGTCGGCGCCGGTTGGGCCAGGAGTTGCGCCGGCTCCGCGAGCAGAAGGGCATGACCGCGGAGGAGGTCGCGGAAAGGCTGCTCGTCTCGCAGTCGAAGATCAGCCGCCTGGAGAACGGGCGGCGCAGCATCAGCCAGCGCGACGTCCGTGACCTCTGCGGAGTTTACGGCGTCGAGGACCAGCGGATCGTGGATTCGCTGATGCAGATGGCCAAGGACTCGCGCCAGCAGGGCTGGTGGCATGCCTTCGGCGACATCCCGTACAGCGTCTACATCGGCCTGGAGACCGACGCCGAGAGCCTGCGCATCTACCAGCCCCAGGTCGTGCCGGGTCTGCTCCAGACGCACCGGTACGCCGAGCAGTTGATCGCCGGCGCCCTTCCGGAGACCCCGCAGAGCGACCGCGACAAGCGGATCCAGGTGCGGATGCGGCGCCAGGAGCGCATCCACGCCCCCGAGAACCCGCTGCGGCTGTGGGCCGTCATCGACGAGGCGGCGCTGCGCCGGGTCGTGGGCGACCGGCAGGTGATGCGCGAGCAGCTGGAGCACCTGGTCGAGATGTCGCAGGAACCGCATGTCACGGTGCAGGTGCTGCCGTTCGACATGGGGGCGCACCCGGGCGTGAACGGGCAGTACGCGATTCTGGAATTCCCCGACGCGGCCGATTCCAGTGTGGTCTACATCGAGGGCGTCACCAGCGATCTCTATCTGGAGAAGGCGCAGGACGTGCAGCGCTACAGCGTGATGTACGAACATCTGCGGGCACAGGCGCTGAACGTCGCCCAGACCCAGCAGTTCATCGCGGAGATCGCCAAGGACTACGCCCGCTGAGGCATTCGGGCGCGTAAGCGGGGCGCACCGTACACCTTCACCACCCTTGGGCGGAAGGTCCGCATGGAATATGCCTCCGGTTGAGTGAAAGACGGCTTCGAGCCGCAAAGGGGGCGAGTAGCGTCGAGATCACGCCATCGGGCAACGCGATTTCTGAGCGATGTTGGCCGTCGGTAGCTCACGCAACTCATCAACTGGCAAGACCGGAGCAGAAATGGCAATTCAGCAAGGCGCCACGGACAGGTGGACCAAGTCCTCCTATTCGATGGGCAACGGCGAATGCGTCGAGGTCAAGTCCCCCGTCCTGCACACGATCGCCGTGCGGGACTCCAAGGCGCCCGAGGGTCCCTCGATCGCCTTCTCCCCCGACGCGTGGACCGCGTTCGTCTCTGAGGTCCGCACCGCGTCCTGAGCACCGCAGTACCGCAGTACCGCAGCCACAACCGCAGAATCACAGCGCAACACCGAGAGCCCTCTCGACTGGTCCGCCGTCCCGGCCGAGGGGGCTCGGCCCTGCCCCCTGCCACCTCTCGCCTCCCCGGCCTCAGCGCAGTTCGTCGACGTACCGGTCCGTGCCCGGCACAGTCGGCACGAAGGGTGCCACCAACTCGACGCGGCCCAGGCCCGCTTCCGTGACCGGCTTGTCGAGGTCCGTGAAGTGGGGGTCCCAGCACGCGCGCGGGTCCTCCTCGAGGAACCAGAGCAGGGTCAGGCGGGTGCCGACACCCTCCACCTGCTTGACGTAGGACATCCGGTCCAGCGGAAGTGGCGTCGGCCGGAAGGCGACGACCATCGCCGCGGGTGAGCCGGCCAGCCGCTTCGGGAGGTGGCGGGAGCGCAGCCACTCCAGGAGTTCCCCCTGCCCCTCCGGGCTCTCGGCGTCGACGACCTCGAGCACCAGGCCGGCGTACGGGTGGTCGAGCGCGTGGAAGTCCCGCGGCCCTGCGGCACCGTCGCGGTAGACGGTGGCGGCGTGGTCCTGGAAGGCGGTGAAGACATGGGTGCGCCGCTGGTAGACACGGCCGTCGCGGCCCAGGCGCCGGTTGATGGCGACGGTCCAGCGCATGTGGTCTTCGTAGCGGCCTTCCGTGACCCAGTACGTCGACAGGTAGCAGCCGGCCGTCACCGGCCGGGCGACGGCGGACTGCTCCGGGTACCGCAGTAGCCGGAGGTCACGGGGGGCGACCCAGCGGCGGCCGGCGTACATCCAGGGCATGGCCATGGCGCCCGCGTAGTAGTGGTCGTCCTCGTACCAGCGGTTGTACGCGCATTTCGCCCATCAGTCACATAACCCCAGCTCAGGGCACCGTTCTTTGACGCGGACACTGCGGCGGGGTCGAAATGGGGGCGTCTCGACCATACGGTCGACGCCGCCTGGGCCGCGCATCCACCTCATAACGGGTGGACATATCAACCCATAGGCGCCACACCGCCCCGCTCGACCGCCCAAGTACTGCGCGTTACAGACATGCATATGACTCCAGGTATGACTTCCCTGCCGCCCGAGGCAGTCCGCGATCACGCCTTCGACACCCCGTACGCATCTCGGTGGCAACCGGGGCGACCGCGCATAGGGGGACCCCGGCGGCAGGACGAGCGGTCCATTGCGCACGGCGAGGCGTGGTCGTTGATCCGCCTGCCGACTTGTCGCGCGCGATCACTGAACTTCGCACAGAGTCGAGCGGTACACCTCTCCCAATCTGATGCTGCGTCAGCTACACCGGACCCATGACAGACGACGCGACGCGCGCAGACGAAACTCGCAGCGACCTGTACGCCGAACTGGCCGCGGTAGGCCCCTATGGAGCCGACCTTGGGCACGCCCTCATCACCATGGTTGAGCCACATCCCGGCCGGGAGCGCGAATACAATCGCTGGTACGAAGATGACCACTTCATCGCCGGCGCGATGGCCATGCCATGGATGTACGCAGGGCGCCGCTGGGTCGCCACGCGAGAACTGCAACTCCTGCGCTACCCCGAGAAGTCCGCTGTCGCGCAGCCGGTGACGGCCGGGTGCTACATATCCGTCTACTGGATGACCGCCGGCCGCTACACCGACCACATGCGCTGGACCGTCGGCATCAACAAGCGCCTCAACCGCGACCACCGCGTATTCCAGGACCGCACGCATGTCTTCACGGCGTTTCAGGACCACGCGGCCACCGTCTACCGCGACGGTGCCGAGGGCCCACGCGACATCCACGCCCTCGACCACCCCTACGCCGGGCTGGTGGTGCAGGTCATCGATGCGGACTCCCCCGCCAGTCGCGGGGACTTGCTCGCGTGGCTACGTGACAACCACCTTCCGAAAAGGCTGGCGGGCTCGCCCGCCGCGATGGTGACCGTCTTTGCGCCGACTCCGCTGCCCCTGGACCGGATGACCTACGTCAAGCAGGTCGAGGGGGTCGGGACCCGGCTGACCCTGCTGTGGTTTCTCCAGGCCGATCCCCGCGATACCTGGCGCGATCACTTCATGGACCTGGACACCGCGGTGGCGGCTTCGGGGCTGGGCGAAGTGCAGTTCGTCGCACCGTTCATCCCTACGGTGCCCGGAACGGACCGCTACGTGGACGAGTTGCGGTGAGCCGTCCGGGTCCGGGCGCACCCGCGCCTGTATTGCGGCTGTGACGATGCCGTAGCCGTGTCACTCGACGACAGCAGGCCCGGGCAACGACACCTCTCGCGAGGGCAGCGCGTCTGTACAACTCAATGATCGCTTTCGCGCCTTCCGAGCGGGCAAGACGGAGAGCGCAGACGATCTACTCGTCTTGCGCGAGCTGCAAGGGCTCGTCTTCACCGGAAGGGAGCACCTGGAGGATCTGACCGGAAGACGTCACGACGTAGCGAATCTCGGTGTCGCCGTCCGTTCCGGGCGGGGAGACTCGGGCACGGAGCCGCTCTTGTCGCGCCGCCACCGACTTGTCGGAGTCGTGCCAACGGCCCTTGAGGTCAACCTGGGTGAGGCGTTCGGTCAGTTCGTTCACGACCGCATCAGCGTCCTCCAACTGATGGACCTGCGACTCCAACAACCTCCGCAGTGCGGCGTAAGGATTGGTGGGATCCGCGAGCGCCACCGCCGCCGCGTCGGCAACCATCGCCTTGCGTCGAATCGCAATCGCCGCCCGCGCCAAGTGAAGCTCCCGGATGAAGTGGTCCGTCTCCTTCGCCTTTCCGCCAAGGGCGTCCTCCAGGCGGCGATAGTCGACCTTGCCGTCCTCGTCCACCAGCTCGTCGATGACCCCGCGGTGCTTCTCCAAAAACTGCTGAGAGCGATAGAACTCGTCGTCCGCGCTCTTCAGGGCGAGTTCGACATTCGGATTGTGGCCGTCAAGCATCAGGCTGATCACGCGGGACAACTGAGCATCGGCCGATCGCTGGTCCTTGATCCGTTCGATGTAGTGACGTTCCTCCTGGCGGCCCAGGAGGGCTTCGACTCGGCGCTGATGTGCTCGCTGTTCACGTTGAGCCACCATGTCCACCGCCAGGACGGTTCCGGCGACAGCCAGCACCGGCCAACCTGCCGCGACGGCTCCTCCAGCGGCGACAGGCTTCAGAACGGCGTGCGCCGTCTTGCCGCCACTGCGAGAAAACCCTCTGAACCCGGAAGTTCCAGCAGCCTTGACGAGCTCAGCACCCTTTGGCAGTACCACCCGGAACAACGTCGGACTCTTCGGGTTGAGTGCCTCCACGATGCCGACCATCGCCTGCTGAGCCGCCGCGTTCACGGGCACGGTCTGGAGCTTTGCGACCTCCGATTCGCTGACCGGGTGGTACTCGACGGCGACTGGGACCGCCGCGGCTTCGAGCGCATCCCAGATCTCGGCGGACGTCGATCCGACGGATCGGAGAACGTCCTCGGGGACCAGAAGCCCTGCTGGCGGAAGTTCGGGTCGACCTTCGACCACTGCGGTGGCGCTCGGTGCAGTGTGTCCGCCCGAGGCGGTAGCGCTGCTTCGCGAGGATCTCCAGAGCAGCCACGTGGTGACAAGCACTGCGATGGCGACGACGGGAACCAACACGATAGAGATCGACATCAAGCCAAGTCACGTCCTCCAGCAGACTGCGGTGCTCGACACAGAAAGCACCCGAGCACAGCGAGGATCGCCGCCCTACCGGGATCGCGGCGGCGTCGAACAGGGCACGAAAAGCCTTGCCCCCTACACGCCGCCGCCCCGGCCCTGCAGGTGGGCGAGTGTGTTGATCGGCGCCGGCTACATCCGTGCTGCGATTCTGACACACCGCACGTCCGTTTGCGGCGTCAACATATGCACTCTTCTGCTTCACACTCACTGCCGTGTACGGTGGAGGACATGAGGGACGACACTGGCTCCGCTGCTGCGCCCTTGGTCACTGGGGCTGAGGTTGCTCGGCTGGCGGGAGTGACCAGGGCCGCCGTGTCCAACTGGAGGCGGCGCTACGACGACTTTCCCGCCCCCGTGAGCGGTGGGGCGGGCACCCCTCTCTTCTCTCTTCCCGAGGTCCGGGCCTGGCTCGCAAAGCAACGAAAGGGCCAGGATCTCTCGGACGACGTGCGGCTGTGGCAGGCCTTGCGCGGAGCCTATGGTGACGACATGGTCAGCGGGCTCGCATTGGTTGCCCGGTTCCTCACCCGCGGAACTGAGCCGGGGCTGGACCCGGCCTTGTCAGAGCTGCTGACCCAGCTTGCAGCGCGTGAGTCGGCGGCAGACGTGATCAAAGCGCTGACTGAGCGATTCCTGGATTCGGCGCGTCGGGCCGGATCTGATCAGGTGACGTCCCCGCGGGTTGTCCGGGCCGTCAGCCGTTTCGTGCCGCCGTTGCCGGAGGGCGGCTCTGTCTTCGATCCGGCTTGTGGCATTGGGTCATTGCTCTTCGCGGTGGGTCCACTGGCCGGCTCCCGTCGTTGTGGGCAGGAGCTGGATCCCAGTGCTGCCGAGTTCGCGCAGTTGCGTGCCGGACTGATCGGGCTGAGAGATGTGTCCGTGACGACTGGCGACTCCCTGCGCTCGGACAGTTGGCTGAACCTACGTGCAGACCTAGTGGTGTGTGATCCCCCGGTCGCCGAACCCGATTGGGGGCGTGAGGAGTTGCTGCTCGACTCGCGCTGGGAACTGGGCACGCCGTCGCGCGCCGAGGGGGAGCTGGCTTGGCTTCAGCACTGCTATGCGCATACTGCCCCGGGTGGCCACGTCCTGATCGTGATGCCCGCGTCGGTCGCCTATCGGAAGGCCGGGCGACGTATTCGCGCCGAGATGGTGCGACGGGGCATTCTCAGCCAGGTTGTCGCGCTTCCGCCGGGCACGGCGGCCTCACACAAGTTGCCGGTCCATCTCTGGCTGTTGCGTCGGCCGTCTTCACCCTCGGATGCCGTGTCCGTCGTCCGCATGGTGGATCTGACAGCCAGCGATCCTGAGGAGTTGTCGGAACCTGCACCCGAGCAGGTCGTGGACGTACCCCTCGTCGAACTGCTCGACGACATCGTCGACCTCACACCCGGCAGTCATGTACGGGCGTGGCACCGTGATTACTCCGCCGAATACCATGCCATCCGCGAGGAAATCGAGGGGCAGTTGAGCGCGCTGGCCAAACTTCTGCCAGCGCTCGGCGCAGAAGAGGGCGGCGATTCCCTCGACTCCGCGACCGTGAGTCTCGCGGACCTGGGCCGTGCGGGACTGGTCGATCTGGGCGACGACGGACCCACCTCGACGAGCGAGCAGTTGGACGAGGACTACCTGCAGGGTTTCCTCCGCAGCACGGCCAACATGCGTCGCTCCACCAGTTCCAGCGGTACCTTCCGCCTGGACGCGCGAGGTGCGCGCATTCCTCAGATGGCCATTGGCGAGCAGCGTCGATACGGAGCTGCTTTCCGTCTGCTCCAGGAGTTCGAGGAGCGGGTCAAGAAGGTGTCCCAACTCGGAGAGCAGGCGGCCTCACTCGCCCGTGACGGTCTCACCAGTGGGGCACTCACACCGCCCCGCGAGGACGACTGACACTCCGCGCTTCAGTTGCGTCAGGCCGCCTCCGGCAGGAACGGGCTCGGTGTGCCACTCCACGAGACGTGCAGCGCCTCGCGTGCCCGCGTGCACGCGACGAACAGCAGGCAGCGTTCCCGTAGCATGTCGGTTTCGTGCTGCAACCTGTCCACGTCGACCGGGGTGATCTCCCGGGCGAAGGGCACTGCGCTCGCTGTCACGCCCAGCACCGCCACGCACCGGAACTCCAGCCCCTTCATCGCGTGCATGGTGGCCAGTCGCACGCCGTCCACGTCCGGCCCGGGATTGTCCTTGACACGCGCCATGGGGATGCCTGCGTCCGTCAGCCTGTCAGCTACCCGGTTCAGCAGCAGGTTGAATCGCGCGCATACGGCGATCTCGGCCGGCCGGACGCCCTGCGCCATCCAGTCCTCGATCCGTTTCACCAGCGCCGCGACCTCGTCGTGCTCTGTCCCGTGTCCCGCGAGGTAAGGGGTGCGGCCGTGCAGCAGCGAGCGGTAGCCGGCGAGGTTGTCCGCTCCGTCGCCGGCCAGATCCTCGACGGTGACGTCAGCGAGGATGCCGGTCGACCAGGACAGGACCTCCTCCGTGCTCCGGTAGTTCACCCGCAGCCGGCTCGACCGGCCCGTGACGGTGACGCCGAGCGAGCCCAGTGAGACCCGTGAGTCGTAGATGCGCTGATGCGGGTCACCCGTGATGAACAGGTCGTCGGGACCGGGCGTCACAGCCGCACGCAACACCCGCCACTGAGCAGGGTGCAGGTCCTGGGCTTCGTCGATCACGACATGGTCGTAGCGGTAGATGCTCCCTTCGGGAGCATCCAGCAGGCGCGCGGCTTCCGCACACACCTGCAGGTGGGTGCATACGCCCTGGGTCTCCAGGCCGGATGTGAAGCGTTCCACGGCGCCCCAGACCTGATCCCGCTTTGCGGGCTGGAGAGGGGTGCCCCTGCCCCGTCGTGTCGCGCGCCGGTACTCGTCGGCGGTCCGGATGTCCTGGGCGAGGATGACATGCCGGTATTCCTGGGCCAGGAACTGCTCCGTCCATGACAGGGCCAGCTGCTTGCGCACCCGCTGCCAGACCTGGCGCTCCTCCCGGTCTCCGATGGGTGCGGGTGTCTTCCCGCGGAGCTCGGAGACGACGCGGTGTGCGTAGGCGTTGACGGTCGTGACATCGACGCGGTCCAACTGCTCCGCGCCGTCGAGAAGTAGGGCCAGATTCTCCCGCAGGGCGGCGGCGAGGGCTCCGGTGTACGT
The DNA here is from genome assembly GCF_009916105.1 of Streptomyces sp. GC420. Classification (GTDB taxonomy): domain Bacteria; phylum Actinomycetota; class Actinomycetes; order Streptomycetales; family Streptomycetaceae; genus Streptomyces. The sequence goes on from NZ_JAAAXQ010000010.1 coordinate 28,065, forward strand.
GGTCAGCAGAACCCGGTGGTCCGGTGAACGGGTCAGGAGGTGCTTGACCCGGTGCAGAGCCGCGACCGTCTTGCCTGTGCCGGGTCCGCCGGTGACCTGTGCGGGACCCCCGTACGACGTCCGGTAGGCCACGCGCCGCTGGGAGGGATGCAGGAAGACCCGCCAGGCCGCGAAGGGCTTGTCGAGGATGTCGGCCAGCTCCTCCGGCCCAGTGACCAGGGTGATGCGGCTCGATGTGTTGGCGATGGCGGTGGCAAGGTCCTCGGTCGCCTCGGGCGCCGCGTCGGTGGGCCGGCGAACGGATACGACATCCCGGTAGACCTCCTCCGGGGAGAAGCCCTCCGCAAGGTACTGGAGAACTTCGAACTGGTCTTCCGGCAGCAACGTGCCGAAGGCTTCGAGCTGCGCCTGGTCGGTGATCGTGCGAACCGCACGAAGCACCTGGTCGTCGATGCCGAGTTCGCGCAGCACCGTGTCGGAATGCCTGGCGAAGAGCAGCTTGGGCGCCACGGCTGCTGCCCTCTCCAGTGCCGGGGTCAGCTGTTCGATGGCGACGACGTTCCGGACTTCAAGGCCTCTCGTCGCGGTGTTGACCGTGTAGAGCCGCTTCGCCGCCCAGGTGTACGCATCGTCGTGCGGCACGACGTTGAGGAGCAGGAAGACGTCGCTTCCGTCGTCGGGCGCCAGGACGACTCCGCGCCAGAAGTCGTTGACGCGGATGGTCCGCATCCTCGGGTCCCGGGCCTTGTCCACCGATTCCAGGTGGATGCCCTTGTCCGAGTGGAGTTCGGCGACTGTGAGCTGCTGGAACTTCGCCATGGCCTTGCGCACGCCGGCCTTGACGGGCCTTTCCAGCACGTCGAAGCTCTCCCAGAAGCTGTGCGCGAAGGCAAGCTGCGGCATGGCGGGACTCCTCACTCCTTGCCGGACAGGGTGCGGTGATCATATGTGCGAGCCTCGGGCGATCCGTTCGGCCAAATCCCGCACGGATGAGAGGAGCTCGGTGGGAGACCGGTCGAGGTCCAGCGCGTGCTGCCGGAGCGTGATTCCCGCGCGGCGGACACGGTGGGCGGCATGCGGGGCATTGCCCTTCGCATAGATGAGGTGCCCCTCGGGCAGCCCGAGGGCCGTGCAGTAGGCGAGCATCTGGTAAAGGTCGGCATCAGGGAATCCCTCGGGCTTCTCCGCCTTGTACTTGGCGTCGGCCACGGCGAGCGGGCGCCCGTCGTCGCCGTACCGAACGATGTCGGGTCGCATACGGACAGCGTTCTCCTCGTCCAGGTGCACGCTCCTGGCCTGGAGGGTGCAGTGCCCGCCGTACGGGGCCAGGGCCTCGCGGAGTGCCACACAGACGAAGTCCTCGAAGATCTTGTTCATATCGAGGAGGAAGCCGTCGACGGCGATCTTGCCCGGCAGGTGGTCCACGGACGAGCCCCGCAGGACGGTCTCGGCCAGCCGCAGCGCGGGCTGGTAGCGGGAGTTGAGCCTGCTGGGCCGCCATGTGGGCAGCTCATGCCCCCGTACCAGCGGCTCGACATCGGTCATCCGTGCCTGATGATGGCGGAGTCTGCGGCGGACGTCACCGGGGACGCGGGGCAGCCGCAGCAGCCGGTCGGCGGCTGCGCGCAGCAGCCGGTTCTCGGGGATGTCGGTGGTGTACTCGTCGTAGGCCACCTCGACCGGCATGACGCGCCCGTGGTGGCGGCGGATCTGATCGGCCTCACGGATGCGCCCGCGGACGACGAAGGCGGCCTCCTCGGTGTGCCGGTAGCCCTGGAGCACCCCCTGGCGTAGCGCCCGCTCCAGTGCACGTTCATATGCGTGGGCCAGAGCGGGAAGCACCTCGGCCTGCTCCGTCACGTCCACCTCGCCTTCCCGGTGGACCGCCGGGTTCAGGGCGTATCCGATCAGGAAGAAGAGCCTGGCGATCGGCACTTTGGGTGTGATGCGCAGGACGAACGGTCCTTGCCCAGGTGCCTGGAGAACCAACGCCCCGACCTTGCTTCCGGCCCGCAGCCGCCACTGCCCCGGCAGATACGGGTCGGGCGCGGCGTCCACGATGCGGGAGGCGGCGAGCGCCCGGCCGATCTCGTCCGGCAGCGCCCGCGTGAGCGCCGGGGCGTACTCGACGAGTTCGACGACGGTCACGAAACCGACCCGCTCCCGTCGTCCTGCTCATCCGGCGTCCCCGTGTGTCCGATCACCGTCCGCAGGGTCTGGAGCCCGTATCGCCTGTCGGTGTCGACGCCCTCGCCGTAGTGGTGTTCCTCCAGCAGAGGAAGGATCTTGGTACGCCAGGTGCGCTCCAGTCCGCCCTCCCGGTAGACCCCCTTCTTCATCAGGTAGGACGGGCCGATGAGGAAGTCGGGTTCGTCGATGCGGGCGTTGAGCGCGTCGAGCAGGTCCGCCGGTTCGACGTCCCGGTCCTGGGCGTGAAGCCAGCGGCGCAACAGCCCGCGGGTGGGCTCGGTGCGGGGCGACAGTTCGACGAACGCGAACCTTCTGCGCATCGCCGCGTCGACCAGCGCGATGGAGCGGTCGGCCGTGTTCATGGTCCCGATGACGAAGAGGTTCGGCGGCAGCGCGAAGTCGTCACCGGAGTAGGTCAGCCGGACCGACTTGTTGCGGTACTCCAGCAGGAAGTACAGCTCGCCGAAGACCTTCGCGAGGTTCGCCCGGTTGATCTCGTCGATGACCAGGAAGTGGGGGACGTGCCGGTTTCCCTCGCGCGAGGCCAGGTCGGCGAGTTCACGCAGCGGGCCCGCGGTCAGCCGGAAGGCGACCTCGTGCGTCTGCGGGTCCTCCCTGGGCCGGAACCCCTCGAAGAAGTCCTCGTAGGCGTACGAGGGGTGGAACTGCACCAGCTTCACCTGCTCCGGCCCGCCTCCCAGGAACTCGGCGAGCTTCAGCGCGAGGTACGTCTTGCCGGTGCCCGGTGGCCCGTACAGCACCAGCTGCCGCTCGTCCCACAGCAGATCCCGGAGCTCGCGCAGCCACTCCACATCGTGAACCAGCAGCTCGTCCGCGAGTTCCTGGCCCGGCTGCGGGAGTTCGAGTTCCCGGCGGGCCGCGATCGCCGGCACCTCGACGCTGGGATCGCGCTCTATGGCCTCCGCGTCGTCGGCCAGTTCCTCGTCCGTGAGCCCGAGCCCGTCGACGAGGGCCTGGACGGCCGTCAGATCGACCACGTCGTGCTGCACGGACAGCTTCTGCTGGAGCGCCTCGGGCAGTTCGTCGTACGGGTACCCCGTGCTCTGCCACTCGACGGGACGCCGCAGGTTGGACCGCCCGCCTTCGGACGCGGATTGCTGGACGGACCCGGTGATCTCACCGACGTAGAGCCGCCCGCCGGAGATCGTGCACACGGTGTCGCCTGGTTTCATCCAGGACAGGAAGGCGTACAGCTCCTCGACCAGCTCCAGTTTCTGGTTGTACGTCGCCGTGGTGCCGTAGTCCTCCTCGACGAAGGCACGCAAGCGCTCCTTGCTCACCCCCTGTCCGACCCCCTGGCGCAGGCGTGCCGCCGAGAGCGACACCCGCCCCTCGGGCAGCCAGAGCCTCTGGACGAGGTCGGCTCCCGACACATTCGAGCCTCGGACGAGCCAGGCCCTGTTCGGTCCCGACCGGACGCCGTCCATGAAGTCCGCGAGCGGGACGCCGGCCTCCGTCTTCCACTCCTCCCAGCCGTTGCGGGGGGCGCCGACCAGAAGTTCCGCGGCGGAGGACGGGGACCCGCACTCGACGTCTTCGGCGAGCTCCAGCCATTCCGGCCAGCGCTCGGAGGGACGGAGCACATCCTGGGCCTTCAGTTCTTCGCGCCGCCGGTAGGTGCCGCTGAAGTGCTTGGGGAACGAAGGCATCACGTGGGCGCGTGCCGGTGATCCCGCACGGACGAGGAACTTCCTGCTGCCGTTGGTGCCCTCCGCGTCCAGCAGGACTCCCCTCGCCCGGTCGATCCCGTCACCACCGGGCAACCGCAACCGGAACTCGGGATTCTCCGTCGCACCAGAGGAGATTCCGTATTCCTCGCTCACGCCCGCTCCTCGACTGGCAAGATCCTTGGCCCATCGCAACGGACCCTATCCACGTGAACACGACGACGGCTACGTTCAGTATTCGGCGGACACACTCGGCGTCGTGTTTCGCTGCTGTATTTCTCCGGAAGGCACCAGCCAGGCATGAGACTCCATGACGACCTCACCATCAGCCGGAGCAGTGGACGGACGGCGAAGTTCGGGGCGACCTGTTCCGGGGAGGAGTCGACCGGCGTGGCCGCCGAATGGCGACTCGCTCTACCGGCCCGCCCGCTATTGACCGTCCATGACACCAGGTGGGACAACGGCGAGCGGGATCTCGTGCTGTACCAGCCATCCCTCGTTCCCGAGATGCCGGCTCCTCTGTCCAATCTGCACAACAGACGACGGGCCGGGATCGAGCCGGCAGCCCTCCGCCGGGGGCGATTGCGGATCATGGCCTGGCTCGCCGTACCCGGTGCCCACGACCGTCCTTCCTTCCGGAAGTCGCTCACCACTGCCGCGCTAGTGGCCGGCTGTGGATCGGACCGGATCCGCGATCTGACCGACAGACCAGGCGTGAGCCTGGAAGCAGCCTTCGACAAACCGGACCTTCCACCGGTGGACATCAGGGAGCCCCAGGATTTCAAGCCCCTCCAGCACGCGCTCTGCTTCTCTGAAAGGGACGACGAGACCCCTGTCCTTGCCTTCACCCTCTTCCGGCTCATCCCCACACTCCGCCACATCGGTTGGCTCCAGTAGCGCATCGTTCCTGTCAGGTGAGGGTGTTGGTCAGGTGGGGACCGATGTACCCGATGTAGATGCCGTGCTCGGCACGGGCGCCGTCGTAGTAGTGCAGCCGAGGCGCGATGGTGTTGCCTCCCCCGATGCGTATGTGTGCCCCCATGAACACCTTCCGCGCGGGATCCACTTGCTCGGGCACGGGGAAAGTGCGTTCCCGGCGCCAACCGGCGTTGCTCTTGACCGACTTGGACTCGTCGCGGACGACCTTCCGGGGCGAGATGGTGCGCACACCAGCGGGGGCGTCCGAGCACCATTGCTTGAAGTCGCAGCCGGCGCGTCCCGCGGTGGCCTCCTCGGCGAAGTCCCGGAGCGCCAGCAGAGCGTCCCAGGTCATTCGCACCCACGAGGAACCGTACGCCTGTGCGTCGAGTTCGAGGGTCACCTTGGAGGAGCCGGTGAAGTGCAGGTGGGATAGCTCGTCGATACGGCCAAGGATCTCCTCGAAGGACTCCGGGACGTCGTCCGTCGTGGCGACGGGCGTGTATGCGGCCTCGCCGGCGCCGATGACCACCAGTCGCTTCCGCACGCTCAGCAGCTGCGCCCGTGCCTCGTGCAGTTCCCGGTACTGCTCGTCGTACTCTGCGATGAGCAGGGTCTCGTTGTCCTCCGCCTTGCGCAGCTCGTGCTTGAGATCACGGATCTCGTCGGCCCGGACACGCTGCTCCCGCCCCGCCTCCTCCAGGATTTCCAGGAGCGCCTCGTTCTCGACACGCAGCCTTTCCAGCTCGGGGGCGTGCGAGTCGTTCCTGGCGCGGGTCCGCATGACCGGCACGGAGTCCAGTTCGGCCGGCAGCGGAGTGCGGGCCGCAAGCCGCTGCGGTAGTTGGGCGAGGATCCGTCGGGCACGGGCAGGGTTCTCGGTGATCACCTGACGGGACATCACCCGGTGCCGCTGTCCGTCGGCAGGCCAGGCAGGGTCGAAGCCCGGAAGGTAGGTGCGCACGCCCCCGCCGTAGACACGGTGGTACTCCAGAACCCGGTTGAAGCCGACCTCCGCCTCGGGCGCGAGAGCATAGAGAACGGCCAGCCCGGCCAGCGGACGGACCAGTGGATCCACCGTGTCCTCCAGCCAGGTCTCGAAGTCGATCCCGTACGGGGTGCTGGCCACCACGATCGGCAGGCGCCGGGACTCGTCGCACAGCTCGTCGACGACGGCCTCGACGTCCTCCGCCTCGATGACCTGGGGCTCGGCCGTCACATCTGCGAGGCCGTCGCGCGCGTCCAGGACGCCGAGAAGGCTGCGGGCGAGCCGGGGTGTCTTCGCGGGCACGGGCAGGACGTCAGGGTCGTCCGGAAGGTGTTCGACGTCCAGCTGAACCCTGGTCGGGTCATCTCCGGCCTGGCGGATCAGCAGGGTCGTCTGCCAGGTCCCGCCGGGGAGGGTTTCCCGCAGCCGCCAGCGCCCGTACGCTCCGGCCGTTCCGGTCGCGGAGTCGTGGTCGAGGGTGACCCCACGGGCTATCTCGTTGCGTCCCTCGGCGAAGGCGGCGACGTCATAGTTCTTCGGGTCCTCCTTGAGCCAAAGGCGCAGCCGGTCGTCGACCTGCGCGCCGGTTCGGACGTAGTCGAGGCCGCTGGTGACGACCATGCGGTAGCGGCGGGTGTCCAACATCAGCTCCTCGCGTTCACTGATCAACGGGCACGGGCGGGCGAGCGGTGGATGGGGGGCGTTCGAGTGTTCACGAGACCGGTGAGTGAACGGTCAGCATCGTCGTATCGGGCCCCGCTCCCAGGACCACCAGCAGATCGGTGACCTCCAACAGCCGGGTGTGGATCTCCGCCGGAGCAGGGGGCAGTTCGTACGTCCGGTAGTGGCACGCCGCGCTGAGCGCCGACCAGGTCGTGCGGCACCTCCGGGCGGTGTCGTGGCCCGCGTACCACTCCAGGCACAGCATCCGGTGCTTGCCGATCCGGGTCATCGACGGGGTGATCCGCCGCCAGTAGGAGTCCAGGGCCTGGTCGAGTGCCATGCGGAGCAGGACCGCGGCGGCGCGGGCACGCAGGCCGGGGGCCAGCGTGTGCACCGTCCCCGGTGGCGGCCGCAGGAGACGTCCGGCGGCGGTGACGAGGGCTTCCGGGGACGCGGTCACCGGGCACCCCCGGCGTTGCCCGTGGTGTTCGCCCCACCGGTGGCCAGGCTGCGGCGGATCGCCGTGGCGAGCGCCTTGGTGCGGGTCACAAGCGCCTTGCGGTCGTCGACCGTCGGCAGGGGCGCGTGTGCGCCCGAGTTGAACGCCTCGACCAACGCCCAGCCGCCGGGACGGAGCCGCTCGACGGCCTCACGGGCGGACTGCCGCTCGTCCCCGAGCAGGGCGAGGGAGACGTACTGCTTGGTGCGGTCCAGGGACGCGACGCGCTCCTCGATGGCCCGCAGACCGAGTCCCTCCTCGTCACGGAGCCTGCGCCGGGCGGTCTCCAGACACGCGGCCTCCACCGCGACCCGGCACATCGCGGGCAGTACGTGATCGGCCACTTCCGGAGGCAGGTTCGGGTCCAGGGAAACGGCCCGCGCCTCGGCGAGCGCCTGCTCCACCGGGTCCGTGAGGGTCTCCACGCCGACCACCGAGTCGGTCTGCCGGGTGACCCGCAGGACGGTCGCCTCGATGCCGAGGTGGGCGATGGCCTGCTGGAGCCTGGTGTCGTGGGTGAACACGATCACCTGCCGGTCGCGGGCGCACGCGTCGAGCACCCGGGCCAGCCCCTCGACCTTCTCCGGGTCCATGGACTGGACGGGGTCGTCGATGACGAGGAAGCCGAACGGGCTGGCCTCGTGCGTGGCGCGCGGGATGAACAGGGAGAGCGCGAGGGAGTGCAGTTCGCCCTGGCTCATGACGCTGTAGGCGGGGGCGTCCATGTCGTCGACGGACACACCGAGCTTCACGCTGCCGCGGTTCGGGGTGCCGGCGAGGGTGACGGAGCCGAGGGTGACGCTGCTGTGCTCGCAGAGCTTCTGCCAGATCTCCTGGGAGCGTTCCGCGTAGGGCCGCAGCCGTTCGTCGCGGAGTTCGTCGAGGATCGGCCGCAGCCAGTCGCGGGCCTTCTTCGCGTGCCGCCGGCCGGTCGCCGCGGTGTCCGCGGCCTCGGCGGCGGACAGCCACTCAGCGAGCCGCACCGCGAGCGGCTGCCAGACGCCGTCGTGCTCGGCGAGTCGCCCGGCGGCCTCCTCGCGGACCTGGTGGCAGGCCTCGTGCAGGATCCTCGCGGTGCGCTCGGCACGGTCCGCCAGTTCTCCGGCATCCGTGATGCCACGGCACAGCGCCCACTCACGCCAGAGGTCGGCGAGCGGCGACGCCTCCCTCTGCAGGAGGGCCGGGACGGGCTGGACGAGGTCGTGGACGGCACGTACCGCGACGGCGAGGTCCCGGCGGGCCCCCTCCGCGCCCACGGCCTCGGTCTGGAGTCGTTCCACCTCCGCCCGCGCATGCTCGGCCCACGCCTGGTCGAGGCGGTTCTCGCTGCCGCACACGGGGCAGTCGGGGCTGTCGGACCGCCGCCGGTGGTCGAGTGCCGCCTCCAGGAGCCCGGCAAGCCGCCGGGCGTCCTCGGCGCTGCCGAACCGCGCCTGCTCGGCGGTGGCGGCGGCCTCCCGCAGCCGGGCGACGGCCCCGGTGACTTCCGCCAGGTCGGGTCCGGCGAGGCTCACGCGCTCCCGCAGCCGCGCGAGTTCGTCCGCGTCAGCGGGGGAACGGCCCTCCAGCAGGGCCCGCACCCGGGCCGAGTCCGGCGTACGACCGGACAGCGCGGCGGCGGCCTCGCGCGCCCTGGGGTCGTCCACCGGGTTCAGCTCGACGAGCAGCTCCGCGGTGAGCGCGTTCCTTCGCTTGACCATGCCGTCGAACTCGCTGTGCGCGTCCTTGACCCGCTTGTCGAGCTCGGCGAGCAGTTCGAGCCCGAGGAGCTTGAAGAAGGCGTCGTGGAGCGCGCTGAGCGAGCCGTTGATCATCGAGCCGAGTTCGCTGTACGGGAGGAACGGCCGGGCCAGCTCCAGCGCGCCCGCGTCGACGACCTCGTCCAGCTTGAGCTCCGCGCCGTCCGCCCCCTCGACCTTCGTGCGGGCTTCGTCGACCTTTCCGCCGTACCAGGTCCGTCGCACGGTGGCGGTCTCACCGCGCTCGCCCACGGACAGCTCGACGGAGACCTCGGGGGTGACGTCGGGGCTGTGCAGGTTGCGCCAGCCCTGCTTCCAGTCAGTGGTCCGCTGGCCCTCCCATCGGGAGTTCCGGGCGGTCAGCGCGGTCTCGGCGGCCTCGGCGAAGCTCGACTTGCCGGAGCCGTTGGGTCCCGCGACGACGACCAGGCCGGGGCCCGGCGGCAGTTCGAGCGTGGTCCGCGGACCGATGCCCCGCCAGCCGGCCGCGGTGACGGACCGCAGATGCACGGGCCCGGCGCGGCCGCCGCTGTCCCTGACCTGCTCGTCAGGAAGCAGCTCCCGCAGCAGCTCCCGCACCTCGGGCGCGAGGCCGGAGTTGTCCAGGCGTGCGAGGAGGAGGTCACGGACGGAGGAGCCGGGGGCGGACGGAGAGGTCGGCGTCGAGACGAGGGAGGCGGGGGTCTGCTCGGTCATGCTCGTTTCCTTGTGCCGGGCGCGGCGCGGGTGTGCGACGCGACGGGTGGGGCGAAGCGTTGGCACTACGAGCATGATGGTCGCTTGTTAGCGACGTCAACAGACTTACGGAATCTACCGAATTCGAATTTGTGTACGCACGTCGAAGATTTGATCGAGCGGGACGGAGGGCCTCGACCGCTGGCGCCCCACCCGGATCCGCACCCGCCGTCTCGGCTGTCAGGCGGAGCGGTCCCTGCCGTCGGGTCCGGATTCCAGACGCTTCAGCCAGGCGTCGAGGTGAGGACAGGTGACGCGCAAGGCGTCCAGGCCGAGAAGCTCGATGGCATCGGGGCCGTCCACGACCTTGCGGTAGGTGGGATGGGCCCTCAGGATCCGTTTCGACGGCGCCGTGTCGGGACCGTCGTTGACGAGCTCGGGCCCGCCCGCAGCAGCGACATGGGACCGCAGCACGTCGGCCAGCCTGGGTGAAGCGACCAGCTCGGAGAGCTCGTTCGCGGCGGCGAGCACCCACGCTTCCGTCTCGTGCAGGACGAGGAAGGGCAGGAACCGCGGGTCATGGATGACCCGCGCCATCGCCTCCTCGACATGACCGACCCGGGCGTAAGCGTCACCGGCCGGGGCGTCGGAGAGCCCGGGTGTGTCGGAGGGCAGTCCGTACAGGTCGAGCATCGTGGTCACCGTGTCGACGGCCGTGTTCCGCAGGAGCGCCCGGATGTCGTGCTCGATCTTGGGCCACCTGCTCACCCCTCCCTTGTCGTGCGGCCGGCCCGCGGCTCGCCGGGTCTTGAGCGCGACCGGGGTGAGCCAGACGTCCCGCTCGCTCAGTTCCGGCTGGAGGACCCGCTGCACCAGGCGCTCCTCCGTCGCGCCCTCCACCAGTACGTGAACCTGACGCATCCGCCCCGACCTCACCGCTCCCGCTCGGGCCGGGGACGACCGCCCAGCAGGTTCTTCAGCCACAGGTCACCGAGTGAATAGCTGTCGAGCCAGGCCGCCAGCGCGTCGGGATCGGGCCGGTCCAGTTTCGTCGAGCCGTCCACGCGTTCCGCGACGACGAGTTCGTCGAGCCCGAACTGGTCGACCAGTGTGACGGACTGGGTGGCGGCGAGAATCTGGCTGTGGGCGGAAGCCGACCGGAACAGCTCCGCCAGAACGGTGATCGCGAAGGGGTGCAGACCCAGCTCGGGTTCGTCGAGCACGAGCAGCGCGGGCGGTCGCGGCTGGAGCAGGAGGACGACAAGGCAGATGAAGCGCAGCGTGCCGTCGGACAGTGCGTCGGCTGGGAACACCGTGTCGGACCCGTATTGCTTCCACCGGAGCGTTACGCGCACCGCCGCGTCCTCGGTGAGGACGAACTCGCGGAAAAAGGGCGCGACGGAGCGGACCGTACGCACGATCTGCCTGTACTCCGCCGGGTGCTCCTCACGCAAGCGCAGCAGGAACGCCGCGAGGTTGCGCGCGTCCGGGTGCAGGACCTCCGTGTCGGAGGCGTATCCCGGCTGCTTGACCGGAGCGCCGGGAGTCGTGTCGTGGAAGTGGTAGACGCGACAGCCCCGCAGTATCTCCAGCGTGTGACGGGCCACACCGCCGGCTCCGAACGGTCCCTCTTCCGCGACCTCGGCCAGTTTCGACTCGCTGTGGCCCCGGCCGATCTCCTGCTTCAGCGGCTGCTCGTAGCGCGCCTTGTCGTGGAACTCCACCACCTCACGGGCGAATACCAGTTCCCCCCGATGCGAGGGAACCAACATCGCCTCATAGGCGTTCACGAGATCCCTGTCGTCTGCCTCCACACGCAGTCCGATCCCCGCGGACCCCTTGGCGACGTCGTGCAGCATCGCCACGGCCCCGCCGCGCAGCCCGACCTCCATGCCCAGCTCACCGTCGGCGATGCGCCCGAGCAGTTCGACGGCCTCGATGAAGTTGGTCTTGCCCGCGCCGTTGGGGCCGACGAGCACGGTGACCGGGCTCAGGGCCAGCTCGACCTGGTCGATCGACTTGTAGCCGCTGACGGTGATGCGACGAACCCTGCGTGACATGGTCATCAATGTATCGAGGTATCGGGGTCAGGAACCGGCGCGCGGCGTCGACGTCCGGTGTGGTGGGCGGGCGACGATCACCAGTCGTCCCAGGGCAGTGCCGACCTGATCCACACGGACGCCTGGTCCGGGGACGCGTGCGTGTCGACACCGAGGACCTGGATGCTTCCGAGTGTCCCCCGCGGCCCGCTGACCTGGAGGGTCCGGTGGGAGGGCCCGCCGGAGCACGGATGGACGATCACTGCACGCGGGTCGGTGCCCGGGGTGTAGCCGGCACCGTAGGTGAGGAGCTGGTGGATGTCGCCGGCGCCGACGCCATAGCGGTCGTAGCGCTTGTACTTGGCGTCCACCGGCAGCAGAGTGCGCGCGGCCGACTCACGACCGGGGAGGCTGAGCAGGACATCCGGCCGGAAGGCCGAGGTACTGCCGAGGTCACCGCGCACGGTGATGCCCGTCGCGCCGCTGCTGGGGACGACGTGTCCGCCGTGCGGGGCGGCGGCCTCGGTGGCCAGACGCCGGACGACGGCCTCCCAGAGGGCGGGCATGGCCAGCAGGAGGCCGTCCGCCGTCATGCCGTCGTCGGTGAGGAGGTCGGTCACACCGCCGCCGCGCAGGAGCAGGCGAGCCCAGGTGTGCGCGGTGCGGTAGCGGGCGTTCAGGCGTGTGTACCGGGTGCGGTCCAGAGCACGGAGGGCGGAGTCAGGGGTGGGGGCCTGCGGGAAAGCGTCGGCGATGGCGTGGAGGGCGCGGGCCAGGTCGGGCTGCGTTGCCAGGGTGCGGGCCACTCGCAGCGCGGTCCCCAGGACGCGGTTGTCCCAGATGTCCGCCTCCCGGTCGAAGGTGCGAACGTGCAGCTGGTCCAGTTGTCCGTAACGGCGGGACACCTGGGCCGCGATGTCCAGGCGTCCCCGCAGGACGGGTTCCAGGCTCTGGCGGCGTACGTAGTCCCGGCGCAGCCCCTCCCGAACCAGTTGCTCGCACTGCTCCAGCAGGGCCGCCGCCACGAGGTCGGCGTAGCCGTCCGGGCCGGTGGCCCAGCGGCGTGCCGTCGCCGGGAGTGGTGTCGGCGCGCGGAGGGCGTAGGCGAGCCAGTTCATGAGCTGCTCGCCCGGGATGGCGAACTTGGGCTCGATGACCAGGCGGATGCGGTCGAGCACCAGGATCCCGACGGTCGCGTCGGCCTTGAGCCGCCACCCGGCAGGGGCCTGGTCCAGGCTGAGGCAGCCGCGGGCTTGGAGGCCGCGCAGCCGCTCGACGTCCCGGGGCGTGAGCTGGTCGGCCTCCAGCAGTGCGGCTCCGTACTCTGCGAGCCGGACCTCGGTGTGGTCAGGCATCGGGGCCCGGCGTGCCGCTGGTGAACTCGGTCGCGAGCGCGGCGGCGAGGTCCTGCGGCGACATCAGCGCGGGGCGTCCGGTGTCCGCGTCGACGAGGCCGCCGAGGATGTGGTGCAGCAGATCGGCGCGGCCGAGGCAGTAGTCCTCCAGGAGCGGGATCACCTCGTGGTGGAAGGCGGCGGCCAGGTCGTCCTCGGTGGCGATCGGTTCACCGTCCCGCAGCAGGTAGGCGTGCCCTATCTGGTGGTCCGCGTCGAGGTGACGGGCGATACGGGTGTTGAGGGATTCGAAGAACTCCGCCAGTTCCAACGGGCCGACGGTGCCGGAGACGGCGTCCGGGTCGGGGCCGACCGGGAGGAAGGCGAAGCGACGGCGTACGGCGGCGTCCAGGTGGCTGATACTGCGGTCCGCCGTGTTCATGGTCCCGATGATCCGCACGTTCGACGGCACGGAGAAGGTACGCCTGCTGACCGACAGGGCGAGGGGCAGCCCGCGCTTGTCGAGTTCGAGCAGCGTGACCAACTCGCCGAAGATCCGCGGCAGATCACCCCGGTTGATCTCGTCGATGATCAGCAGGAACGTCTCGTCCGGGCGGGCGGTGGCCTGGGCGCACAGGCTGTGGAACACGCCGTCCGTGAGCGCCAGGGTCAGCCCGGGGCCCGTGGCGCTCAGGTCCGGCTTGAAACCCTCCACGAAGTCCTCGTAACCGTAGGACGGATGGAAGGTCACCATGTGGATGCGGCCGTCCCGCAGCATCTCGGCCTGGGCCGCGGCTCGCCGGTCCGGCGTCGAGTTGAGCGCGTCCGCACGACCGGCGAGGACCAGGGCGGCGCCGAGTGCGAGCCGGGTCTTTCCGGTGCCGGGAGGCCCGTGCAGGATCACCTGACCCTTGCGCTCCAGCGCCTCCAGCACGCCCGCGACGTCCTCGGGCAGGGTGACGGGGCCATCGGTGAACGGCTCCGCCGACTCCGTGCCCGACTCGGTGAGGCCCACGGTGATCCGGGCGAAGAGCGTCGGCGGTACCTTGGCGAACGTGGACCGCCAGCCGTGCTGGGGCTTCGACAGTTTCCCCGCGTGGGAGACGTCCCAGGCGACCGGGACGACATGCTGGTACTCGGAGTGGTCGGCCTCGAAGCGGTAACTCCCGCTGACGGTACCGGTGGCCAGAACCTCCTCCATCCCACGGTTGGCCACGATCCGGTCTCCCGGCTCCAGGTCCCGGAAGTCCAGCAGCCGCCGGGCGACCCTCAGACTGCCCCCGCTGCCGCGCGGCCAGTGCGCGTCGAGCGCCTGCTTCAGCTCGGTGTCGCTCTGGTACTGGCCGAGATCGCCGAGTTCGTCCCAGCCGACGCGGATCACCCCGCCGTCATGGCACTCGTCCCACAGCCGCCCTCGTTCACCGGGGGCGATCTTCCAGATGGTGCGCTGCTGCGGACGCGGATCGAACTTCTCGTACAGGAAGTGCATGACCTCCTGCCCACTCCAGCCGTCGAACTCCGGCTTCGCGCGCACGAGTTCCAGCAGCCGACGGTTGTTGCGCCAGGCCGGTGCGTCGGGCTGCGAGGAGCCGCCCAGCAGGCCGACGAACCGGCGCAGGTGCTCGCCGGCGTAGATGGGCAGGAAATGCTCGGGGAAGTAGGTCGCCAGGGACTTGGTCACCAGCGCCTGCCCGGACCGCAGCAGCTCCAGATCGTCCACGGCCTCGACGTCCCCCGCGGCTACGGCCTCGAAGGCCCGCACGAACTGTCCGCGCAGCTCCTCCCACGCCTCCTGCGGCTCCATCCCGCGCAGCGGGGCGGCCAACCACCACTCACCGGATCTGTAGCGGAACATGATGTGCTTCCTGGAGCTACCGCCCTTGATGCTGCCGAGTCGGGGAGCGCCGTACTCCATCAGCCAGCAGTACGCCGGGTCGCTCCCGGACCGTGCGTCCTGCCCCAGGGCGTAGCGCGACAGCGGCAACGTCGGCCACTCCTCCAGGGGGAACTGCGAGAGCACCTGCTTGCGTTCGTCCTCGGCGGCCTTCTCGGCCTCCGCTGCGGTGCTCCGGTCGAATTCCGCCGCTGTCGCCCGCAGGTCCGTCTCGTCCGTCATGACCGTCATCATGCCGGATCATCGGCATTCCGGGCGCCGCACCCGGGTAGTTGAGGTGGCGAGCTGGGCAGGCGTTCAGAACCGCGGATGATGCCCGGAAGAGGGCCGTTGGATCAAAGCTCCACTCGGCCCGGCCGTCACCAGGGTTCCAGCTCCCGTGTGCCGGGTGCCTCGGTAGGCAGGAGCGCCTCACGGGCACGGGAGTTGAGGGCGATCAGCCGACCGGTTGCCCGGTCGAGACAGAAGGCGAACGCCTTGGCCTTGTCGGCGAAGTCCGCTGCCGGGCGGGTGAGGCCGGCGCCCGTGATGACGATCAGGCGCTTGGGCAGGTCCTCGCCGGCTGCCGCGGCAAGGCCGTTCAGCCGCTGCATCTCGGAGGCCGACAGGTCCTTGGTGGTACTGCGCCACTCGATGTGGAACGCGTCGGACTCGATCGGGACGTCGGCCCCGCCCTCCAGCAAATCCGAGAAGCCGAAGGTGGTGAGCTGCTGGAGGACCGCTTCCGTGATCTCACGTGGGGTGAGCGGCCCCTGGCGGCGTCCGGCCGGCCTCCTCGCTGCGGGCTCGTCCACGAATTCGGTGAAGTCCTCCATCCACTCGGGGAGGTCGCTCTCGACGGGCAGGTCCGCGAAGAGACTGTCCTGCAAGGTGGATCCAGACTTCGGGCCGGTTGGCGTGCCGTCGCGCGGCGGGATCCAGGGTGGCTGTGTGTCCCAGGTCTCCGGTCCTTTGCAGAGCAGGTCGGCGATCTCCGCCACGGAGACGTCCGCGCGAGGAAGGCCCGGAGCGGCTGAGGGTCGGCGCTCCAGACACCAGCCGAGCTCGACACGGCCCCAACCTCCCCACTCCGGCCTGTGCACGTCCACCAGCCAGCCGAGGGTGGGCTTGAGCGAGACGCGGACGAACGCCTCGGGAAACTCGGCCTCCATGAACGATTCGTGACGTTCGCCGACGATGTCGAGCTTCGGCGAGAGACGCGGACCGTAGGCGAAGTACCGGTTCCCGGCGGCCACGCGCCGCACACGCACGCCCTTCGCGTCGAGGATGTCGGCCAGTTCGGTCATCTCGGACGGTTCGCTTTCATGCCAGCGCCAGGGGGACACGACCGGCTCCCCGGTGAGGCAGGCCGAGGCGTGGGCGTGTACGGCGTCCACGAGGACGTCGTCGGGGGTGTCGAGCGGCCAGAGGGACGGCTCGCTGTCCAGTGCCGGATCCATCACCGCCCAGACGATGGAGTGACCCATACGCACGTGGGCCAGGGCGACGGATTGCACGCCGGACAGCGCCACCTTCAGGAGCATCCGTCCCTGCGAGTCGTCGAAGTGGACCCGGTCGGCCAACTCGGGATGACGCTCGCGCAGCGCCTGTTCCAGGCTCTGGAAGTGCAGGTGCCTGCCGAAGGCGGCGACCATGTCGCCGGGCGGGAAGGGCAAGGGACACACTCCTGTCGGGGCCGGGCCGCGCGCTCAACGGGCGGCAGGGTCGTGATCCGTCGTCGGAGCGTAGGCCGACGTGCTTCTCTCACCCAATGGATTTGGGCGTGTGCAAGGGAGTTGGCCGTTCGATTGGCCGGATAGCGTCTCTGTTCCGGCCGTTGCCGAGAACGATGTCCGCCCGTGTGGGCTCGCCACGGAGCGGCCGCGCTCTTCCCGGTGCCCGCTCAGAACAGTGCCAGGCCCTGGCCGCCGGCATCCGCTATGACCGGTCGGGACTGAGCCGGGAGGCCGTCCAGGCGGTCGGGACCGGCCGCGGCGGACACGGCCGGGGCGGTCTCGGCCAGCCAGACACGGAATCGCTCGGCGGCTTCGCGGTAGGGGACTCGCGCAAGAATACGGTGCTCGCCGGAAGGGCAGCAGTCGACGGTGACGGTGAGCAGGCAGGAACGGGGCGTGTTCTGGCTGCCCGTCCAGGACACGCGCAGGACACCGCAGGGCTTGCGCCCGCCGGAGGCTCGGTGGGTCGGGCGCAGCGACCGGCAGGCTGTGTGGGCCGTCCATGCGGCGAGGTGGGGCAGGGGCAGGGTGGTGCGTGCGCGGCAGCCGGGACAGCGGTGCCAGTGGCGGAGCCAGTCGTCTGCGTCGGTGTGGAAGAGGCGTGTGTAGCGGTTCGCCACGCGGATGTCGTTGCTGTACAGGTGGTCGGGGCGTTCCAGGGTGTTGCAGGACTGGCAGACGGGAGCGCGAACGTAGCCGTGTTCGTGGCAGTGGTCGAGGACTGCAGCCGACGCGTCGCGGCAGACGGCGCACGCCCATCCGGCCACCCTGCGGGAGGTGCCGGGCTTCCTGCTGAGCACCGAGTACAGCTGGCCTGTCAGCTCTCCGTTGTACGGGCGTGGTGGGGCGGTTGGGCCCTCGGGGCTCGTCGTCCGCCGACCGTCGGCGTCCCGGGCC
>NZ_JAAAXQ010000110.1 GCF_009916105.1 Streptomyces sp. GC420
CCCTTCCCCCACACCGGCGCCCACCCCGGCGCCCAGGGCGGCCTCCCCGCGGGCACCTCCGCCGTCTCGCCGTACGGCGAGACGGCGGGCAGCGGGCTCGCCGGACTGGGTCTGGTCGCCGCGTACGCCAGGGAAACCGGCCTGGCCGAACCCCTGCTGCCGTGGCACACGCTGCGTACACCCGTCGCCGATCTCGCGGCGGCGCTCGCGTTCACCCCGGGTGCGCTCGGCAAGGTCGCGGCGGACGTCCTGACGCTGTCCCGGACGGAGATCGGGGAAGTGGCGGAGGGGGGCGGCGGCGGATCGTCGGCGATGCCGCACAAGGCGAACCCGGTGCGGGCCACGCTCATGGCGACCGCGGCACGGCAGGCCCCCGGGCTCGCGGCGGTGCTCCTCGGGTCACTGGTCGCCGAGGACGAACGCCCGGCCGGCGCCTGGCACGCGGAGTGGCAGCCCCTGCGGGAGCTGCTGCGGCTGGCGGGCGGCGCCGCGCACGCGGCCGCGGAGCTCGCGGAACACCTGCGGGTCTTCCCCTACCGCATGATCGAGAACCTGGGCCTGACCGAAGGCCTGATCGTCAGCGAGCGGATCGCCGTCGAACTGGCCCCCCTGCTGGGGGCGGGCCGCGCCAAGGCCCTGCTCACCACCGCGTCGAAGCGGGCCACCGCCGAGGCGTGTCCGCTGGCCGACTCGCTCGCCGACGTCCTGTCCGAGGAGGAACCCGGCGTCACGCTGTCGAAGGCGCGCCTCGGGGAGCTCACCGACCCCGCGCACTACACCGGTGCGGCCCCCGGACTCACCGACCGCGCCCTGCGCCGCGTCCCGGCCCGCCCGGCCTCCACTCCGTGACCGAATCCCTCGCGCACGCCCGGCACACCTGCCCGGCGCCGGGCCCGCGATACGGCCGACGGCCTACCGATGCCCTCGATGGCGCCCGCGGTCGCCCCGGACGGGCCGTCCCGGCGCGGCGGCGCCCCGGAGCACTGCACCCCGCGGCGCCGGCCGAGGCCGTGTCCGCCCGCCCCGGGTCCGTATCCCCCCGCAGGAGACCGACGTCCCCGACAAGCGCCACCGCGTCGCCACCAACCGGCCGAGGCCCCGGCCGCATCCGTTACGGGGCGGCGCCCGGGACTCGCCCCCGGACCGTCGGTCCGAGCCCCCGGCCGACGCCGCACGGCCACCGGAACCGAGACCCGCGACCCCAGCCGCAAACCCGCGGCCTCGGCCCCGACCCAAGACCACCGAAACCGCGCCCCGTCCGAAGAAGCCCCGGAGACGTCCCGATGAACGACCGCCTGCCCCACTTCACCCTCGACGGCCCCGCCGACGGCGCGCCGCTGATTCTCGGCCCCTCCGTCGGCACCTCGCTCGCCGTGTGGGCACCGCAGCTGGCCGCGCTGGCCCGTACGCACCGCGTGCTGCGGTTCGACCTGCCGGGTCACGGCGGCTCGCCCTCGTCCCTCGTCCCCCTGGACGGCTCGGCGACCGTCGCCGACCTCGCGGCCCTGGTCCTCGCGCTCGCCGACGACCAGGGCTGGAGCTCCTTCTCTTACGCCGGTGTCTCCCTCGGGGGCGCGACGGGGCTGTACCTCGCCGTGCACCACCCGTCGCGGATCGACCGGCTGGCCCTGGTCTGTTCCTCGGCGCGGTTCGGCGATCCGGAGTCCTGGCGGGAGCGTGCGGCCCTGGTACGGCGCGAGGGGACGGGGGCCATGGCTGCGAGCCGCCCCGGCGTCTGGTTCGCGCCCTCCTTCGCCGCCGACCCGCTCGCCACCGTGCTGACCGGGGATCTGCGGGCGGCGGACGACGAGGGCTACGCGGCGTGCTGCGACGCCCTCGCCACCTACGACCTGCGGGACCGCCTCGGTGAGGTCACCGCCCCCACCCTGGTCGTGGCGGGCCGGGAGGATCCGGCGACACCGCCCGCGCACGCCCGTGAACTCGCCGACGGCATCCCGGGCGCGAGCCTCCTGGAAGTCGCCGGCGCCGCGCACCTGGCCGGCGTGGAACGGCCCGGGACCGTCACCCCAGCCCTCGTCACGCACCTGTCCCCGCTCCCGGTGGACGACACGTCCCGTCACGCGGCCGGGATGCGCGTCCGCCGGGCCGTGCTCGGCGACGCCCACGTGGACCGCGCGGTGGCCCGCACCACGCCCTTCACCGGGCGCTTCCAGGACTTCATCACCCGCTACGCCTGGGGCGAGATCTGGACGGACCCCACGCTGGACCGCCGTACCCGCTCCTGCGTGACGCTCACCGCCCTCGTCGCCCACGGGCACGACGCCGAACTGGCCATGCACGTCAGAGCCGCCCTCACCAACGGTCTGACCCGTGAGGAGATCGGAGCGGTGCTGCTGCAGACCGCCGTGTACTGCGGGGTCCCTGCGGCCAACTCGGCGTTCGCCACGGCGCAGCGGGTCTTCGACGAGCTGGACGGGCACTGACGGGCGGGGCCGTGCCGCGACGGACCCGCGGGTGACGCGGCGGCACGCGGCGGCACGCGAGCGGTCCCACCGGCGAGAACGGGCGCCGCCTGAACGGCTCTCGCGGTTCATGATCCGTTGACGTGGCGTCAATTCCGTACTCCTAGATTCCGGTGACGTTCGTCCTCCCCCGCGCGCCGACCGGCCGCGGGGCCCGCTCTCGGACCTCCTGGGAGTCATCGTGGAACGTCGTAGCTTCTTGCGCGGAGCAGTGATCGGCGGCTCGGCCGCCGCCTTCGGCGGAACCCTGTGGCGCGGCGCCGCGTACGCGGCCCCCGCCCAGCCCGGCGCCGGCCCTTACGGAGCGCTCGGGTCGGCGGACGCCAATGGCATCCAGCTGCCCGCCGGCTTCACCAGCCGGGTGATCGCCCGCTCCGGCCAGACGGTCGCCGGTACGTCGTACACCTGGCACAACGCCCCCGACGGCGGGGCCTGTTACGCGGACGGCAGCGGCTGGATCTACGTCTCCAACTCGGAGATCAACCCCGGTGGCGGCGCGAGCGCGGTGAAGTTCTCGGCGGCGGGTGCGATCACCGGCGCGTACCGGGTCCTGTCCGGCACCCGGCAGAACTGCGCGGGCGGCAGAACCCCGTGGAACACCTGGCTGTCCTGCGAGGAGGTCAGCCGGGGCTACGTCTACGAGACGGACCCGTGGGGTGCGAAGGCCGCGACGCAGCGGGCCGCCATGGGCCGCTTCAAGCACGAGGCGGCGGCCGCCGACCCGGTACGCAAGGTGATCTACCTGACCGAGGACGAGACGGACGGCTGCTTCTATCGGTTCACGCCCACCACCTGGGGCGACCTCTCCTCCGGCAAGCTGGAGGTCATGGTCGCGGGCACCGGCACCAGCGGCCCGGTGACCTGGACGGCCGTGCCCGACCCGGACGGTTCGCCGACCGTCACCCGCAGCCAGGTCTCGGGCGCGAAGAAGTTCAACGGCGGCGAGGGCTGCTACTACGCGAACGACACCTGCTGGTTCACCACCAAGGGCGACAACCGGGTCTGGCAGTACAACGCCTCCGCCCAGACCATCGAACTCGCCTACGACGACTCCCTGGTGACCAGCGGCAGCGCCCCGCTGACGGGTGTCGACAATGTCACCGGCTCCTCCTCCGGCGACCTGTTCGTGGCGGAGGACGGCGGCAACATGGAGATCTGCGTCATCACCCCGGACGACGTGATCGCCCCGTTCCTGCGGATCAACGGCCAGTCCTCCTCCGAGATCACCGGCCCCGCCTTCTCGCCCGACGGCACGCGGCTGTACTTCTCCAGCCAGCGCGGCACGAGCGGCAGTTCCTCCGGCGGCATCACGTACGAGGTGACGGGCCCGTTCCGCTCATGAGGTACTCCGCCTCCGCCTCCGGCAGGGGGCGGGTGTCCAGATAGAACCACTCCGCCGTCGGGCCCGGAAGCGGTGCGGGTCCGGCGGCCGGAGCGCCTCCTGCCACGGAGCCGGAACCGGCCCCGGACGCGGGGCCCGTCCCGCGGACAGGGCGGACAGGGCGGGCCGGGGCGTGTTCCCCGGGCGCAGCCGGTCCCGGCATGAGCAGTTCCACGCGCAGGCCGGCGGCCCGGCGCTGGGCCACGAACTCGTCGACGGCGTTGCGGCAGGCGTGGTCCAGATGGGTCACGCCCGTGAGGTCGAGCCGGATCCGCGGTCTGCCCGACTCGGCGGCCGCCTCCAGTGCCTCGATCAGCCGGGGCAGGCGGAGGAACGTGGCGTTCCCGGCCATGACGACCCTGGCCGTGTCGTCCTCGATGTGCTGCCTGACGGCCGTCTGCGACATCCGCAGCGCGGCGAGCAGCACACCGGCGGCGAGCCCGATCAGTACGCCTTCGAGCAGCGCGGTCGCGACGATCACCAGGGTGGTGAGGGTCATGACGGCGAACTCTCCCCGGTCCTGGCGCCACATCTTCGGGAACTCCTCGGGGGCGAAGAGCTTCCACCCGCTGTGGACGAGGACACCGGCGAGCACGGACACCGGGATCAGGGCCAGCACCTGGGGCAGCAGCAGCGCGAAGGCGAGCAGCCACAGGCCGTGCAGCGTCCTGGACAGCCTGGTCCTGGCCCCGGCCTGCACATTGGCCGAGCTGCGGGCGACCACGGCGGTCATCGGCAGCGCTCCGAGGAGGCCGCAGACCGTGTTGCCGGCTCCCTGGGCGATGAGTTCGGTGTTGTAGCGGGTGCGGGGGCCGTTGTGCATGCGGTCGACCGCCGCCGCGGTGAACAGGCTCTCCGCGGAGGCGATGACCGTGAAGGTGAGGACGGCGGCGATGATGCCCGGGTCGGCGAGTCCGGCGAACTGGGCGGGCCCGGGGACGTTCACGGACCCGAGCAGGTCGCCGACCTGAAGGGTCTTCACCTCGACGCCGGGCAGTGCGGCGACGACGATGCCGATGGCGACGGCGACCAGGGCGGAGGGGATCTTCCTGACCGGTCCCGGAGCCTTCTTCCACACGAAGGCGAGCACGACGGTGACGATGCCGAGCAGTGCCGCGATCACCGCCTGGCCGTCCGCGAGCGTGTCCCCGAGCAGCCCGGGAACTCCCGCGATGTTCTCGACGGGGGTGCCGGGGGCTCTGGCGTCGGCCAGCGGGTACGCCTGGCTGAACATGAGCGGCAGGCCGATGCCGGCGAGCATGCCCTGCACCACGGCGACCGAGATGGCCTGGAACAGCCGGCCCAGGCGGGCCAGGCCCAGGACGATCTGCAGGACGCCGGAGGCCAGGACGATCACTCCGAGCATCGCGACGCCGTGCTCCAGCACGGTCTCGGCCACGAGCGCCGCGAGCCCGGCCGCGGGCCCGCTGACCTGAAGGGTGCTACCCCTCGCCATGCCGATGACGAGGCCGCCGACGACACCGGAGACGATGCCCAGTTCCGCGGGAACCCCCGAGGCGACGGCCACGCCGATGCACAGGGGCAGGGCGACCAGGAAAACGACGAGCGACGCCGTGATCTCGGTGCCGAGGTCCGTGCCGTGCGGGACGAGGCCCTTCCCCGCCCCGTCGCCGGAACCCCTCTTCACGGCCCGCGCCCCGGCGCGGGTCCCGGGCGGGGTGCCGGGCGCGGTCCCGGGCGCGGTCCGTGGCCCGGCCCCGTCACGTGGGCCGGGCGGCGTCACCCGACCGGTTCCGTACGGCGCTCCCGCGGTCCCCGGGGTGGCCGGGGTCCCCAGGGTGGCCGCGGTCCCCGGCGTGGCCGGGGCGCTACGGAAGGAGCGCCCGGAGCGCCCCCGGGCGTGGCGCGCGCGCCGGCCGCTCATGAGGTGTGCGCCCGGAAGCGGCCGTCCGCGTCGAGTTCGTACACCGCACCCGTGTCGACCTCGTAGTACCAGCCGTGCAGCCGCAGCCGGTCCGCGTCGAGCCGCTGCCGTACGGCGGGGTGCTGCCGCAGCGCGGACAGTTGGCTTACCACGTTGAGCTGGGCCAGGTCCCGGCCGGACGGATCCGCCTTCCCCGCAGCCGCGGCGAGTCGCGCCGTGCCCAGGGCCGGGGCGAGCGCCGGGCGGGCGAGGTCGAGCCAGGCGTCCACGCCCGGCATCCCGGACAGGTCCGCTCCGGACCTCAGCGCTTCCATCGCGCCGCAGTGGGAGTGACCGCACACGACGATGTCCTGAACGCCGAGGACCTCCAGCGCGTACTCGATGGTGGCGGCCTCGCCCGAGGCCGTCCGCGCGCCCCTGGGCGGGACGATATTGCCCGCGTTGCGCAGCTCGAATATCTCTCCGGGCCTGGCGCCCGTAATGAGAGCCGGTATGACACGCGAGTCCGAGCAGGTAATGAACAGGACTTCCGGGAATTGACCCTCGGCCAGTTTCCGGTATTCGCCGCTCTCAAAGTCCACCCGCCGCTTGAACGTGCGGGCACGGTCCAGCAATGCCTTCATACTGCCTGCCTCCCTGACATGCGATTCGACCAGGTCTTCCGCACCATAGAGGGCCCATTGCCAGGTGAGGGTTAAGCGAATGCTAGACGCAGGCAAGAAATGCTTCCTGAGCGATGGATCACACCGCGTGCGATGACCGGAACCCTGCCGCGGATTCTTGTTAGCGTGTCAGCTCCACTTTGTGGTCCAGGCGTTGTCCCGAAATACTGGAGAGACAGGACGCATGCCCGTACAAGTGCTGCTCATCGAGGACGACGAGACGATCGCCGAACCGCTCGCGGAGGGCCTTGGCCACTTCGGGCTGGCGGTCCGTCGTGTCGCGACCGGCGCCGCCGGACTGGAAGGACCCCACGGCGATGTCGTGCTGCTCGACCTGGGTCTGCCGGACATGGACGGCATCGACGTCTGCCGCGGCATCCGGCAGGTCTCCGACGTCCCCGTCATCATCCTCAGCGCCAGGGGCGAGGAGGCCGACCGTGTGCTCGGGCTCGAGCTGGGTGCCGACGACTACCTGGCGAAGCCGTTCAGCCTGCGGGAGCTCGTCGCCCGCATCCGGGCCGTGACCCGCCGTACGCGGATCACGCGCGGCGAGGCGGCCCGGGCCCCGCGGCCCGGCTCCTTCGAGACGCCCGAGCCTGTGCCGGAGCCCCCCGCGGAGGCCGGCCGCGCGGCGGGGCACGGCACGGGGCAGGCCTCCGGGTCCGGCACGGGGACGGAGGCTGGAACGGAGACAGGGACGGGAGCAGGGACGGGAGCAGGGACGGCGGCGGGCGCGGGAACGGCGGCGGGGACGGGGCCGCTGGTGGTGGACCGGCGCACCCGGCAGGTATGGGTCGGCGGAGTCCCCGTCGCCCTCACCCTGAAGGAGTTCGAACTGCTCGCCCTGCTCGCCGAGGACCCGGGCGCCGTCTACTCGCGCCAGAGCATCCTCGACCGCGTCTGGGACCCGCACTACGAGGGGCCGACCAAGACCCTGGACGTGCACATCGCGACACTGCGCAGGAAGCTGGGCGACCCGGCCTGGATCCAGACCCTGCGCGGCGTGGGATTCAGACTCGCCGTCCACGCCCCGCGGGAGCGGCCCCGCGACCGGCCCGGGGACCCGGGCGGCGGTCTGTCCGACGCACCGGAGGCGGCCCTCCCGTGACCCGCCGCCTGCTCCTGGGCTACCTGAGCCTCGCGATGCTGGTACTGCTCTGCCTGGAGGTCCCCCTCGGGCTGCTCTACGGCCGGGGCGAGCGCGAACGCGTCCTGGGAAGCGCCGAGGACGAGGCCGAATCCGTGGCGGCGTACGCCTCGCTCTCCCTGACCTCGGGCCGGCCGGAGCGGGAACTGCACGCGCGGGCGGCCCGGTGCGCCGGGCGCATCGGCGGCCGGGTGGTCGTGCTCGGTCCGCGCGGCGAGCCGCTCGCCACGTCCCACCGGCTGTCCGGAGACGAGTCACGCGGCCTGGCCTCCCGCCCCGAGGTCGAGGCGGCCCTGGCCGGCCGGGCCGCAGGCGACCTGCGCGCCTCCGTGATCGACGGCGTCGAGCACCTCGCCGTGGCGGCGCCCGTCCGGCAGGGCGCCCGAACGCTGGGCGCGGTACGGATCGCCGTGCCCACGGACCGGCTGGAGGCCCGCGTCGACCGCGTGTGGACGCTGCTCGCCCTGGTCGGGGTCGCCGTGCTCACCGCCGTCTCCTTCGTGGGCTTCGCCTTCGCCAGGTGGACCGGACGCCCGATCCGCGAACTGGAGGAGGCCGCGCACCGGCTTGCCGAGGGCGGCCTGTCCGCCCGGGTGGCGATCACCTCGGGCCCGCCCGAGATCCGCAGCCTGGCGGCCACTTTCAACAGGACCGCCGCGCGGCTCGAGCACCTGGTGGCCTCGCAGCGGGCCTTCGCGGGCGAGGCCTCGCACCAGCTGAAGACCCCGCTCGCGGCGCTGCGGCTGCGCCTGGACAACCTGGAGTCCGAGGTGACACCGAATGCCAGGGGCAGTCTCGCCGCCGCCGTCACCGAGACGGACCGGCTGGCCCGTATGGTCGAGGGACTGCTGGCGCTGGCCCGGCTGGACGAGACCGCCGCCGACCGGGAACCGGTCGGCCTCGACCGGGTCTGCGCGGAGCGGCACCGGACGTGGAAGCCGCTGTTCGAGCGGCACGGCGTGGAGCTGGTGCGGACCGGCGACTTCGCCTGGCAGGTGCTGGCGGTTCCGGGAGCGGTGGAGCAGATCCTGGACAACCTGCTGTCCAACGCGCTGCGGGTGTCACCGGCCGGCAGCACCGTCCGTGTCGGCCTTCGGCGTCCGGCGTCCTCGGAACTGCGTCACCTCCGACACACCCACGTCGAACTGCATGTCACGGACGAGGGGCCGGGGATGACCGACGATCAGCGCCGTCGTGCCTTCGACCGCTTCTGGCGCGCCCCCGGTGCGCCCAAGGGTGGTACGGGCCTCGGCCTCGCGCTGGTCCAGCGGCTCGCCCACGCCTGCGGAGGGGACGCCGACCTGCGCCCCGCGCCCGGGGGCGGCCTGGACGCCGTCGTCCATCTCCCCGTGGCGGCCAGGTCCGTCCCCGCCGCTGCACCGCCGTCCCCGCGCCGCGGCCACCGCCCGGCCCTGCGGGCCTGAACCGTACGTCCCCTGCACGGGCAGCCAACTCGTGCCGCGGTGCCCAGGCCGTGCGGACTCCCCAGATCGCCACCCGCGACCCGCGCCGCCCGGCCCCGGGCCGGGCCCGGAGCACGACCGCGCCACGCGCCGCGGCCACCGCCCGGCCCTGCGGGCCCAACCGGCCGCCCGAAGCCGCACGGCCCCTGCACGGAGGCGGCCTCCCCACGCCGGTACGACCTCTACGCCGGGCCCAGGGCAGCGAGGCACGAGGGGAACTCGTGGCCGCGGTGCCCGGACCGTGTCGGCCGTCCGCCGCGCCACGGACGACGAGCGGGGACCGGGGGGGAGGAGAGGCGGCGCGGCCGCACGACGTCCTGGCGGGACACCGGCCACGAGGCCGGTCCCGGACACCGGTCCGGGAGCGGTGAGTACGGCGGCGGCCAGGCGGAGTCGGCCCGTACACGCCGCTCGCCGCCCGACCACGGACCGAGCGCCGTGGCCCCGGGCCACGACCCGCGCCACGCGCCGTGCCCCGGCCGCGGCCGTGAGCTGTGCCTCCCGGGGCCGCGAGAACGCGCGCGCCGTGCCCCGGCCGGGGCCGGTCCGGGGCCGGTCCGGGGCCGGGGCCGGGGCCGGGAATCGCACCGCGTGCCGCGCTCCGGGCAGCGCGAAGGGGCGGCACCTCCGCACAAGGTGCCGCCCCTTCTTCTTTCGTGCGCCGGGGCCGATGCCCGCCGTTGAGGGTCGAGTGGCGGGCAACGGACCCGGAGTCTCACCTCACGGCGTCAGCGGCTGTCGCTGCCCTTCGCCGAGGCCGCCGCGCGGCCCGCTTCGAGGCGGGCGACGGGGATGCGGAACGGGGAGCAGGAGACGTAGTCGAGCCCGACCTCGTGGAAGAAGTGGACCGACTCCGGGTCGCCGCCGTGCTCGCCGCAGACGCCGAGCTTGAGGTCCGGGCGGGTGGCCCGGCCGGCGCGGGCGGCGTCGCGGACCAGGGAGCCCACGCCGTCCTTGTCGATGGTCTCGAAGGGCGAGACCCCGAAGATGCCCTTTTCCAGGTACGCCGTGAAGAACGAGGCCTCCACGTCGTCGCGGGAGAAGCCCCAGACGGTCTGCGTGAGGTCGTTGGTGCCGAAGGAGAAGAACTCCGCGGCCTCGGCGATCTGTCCGGCCGTCAGGGCGGCGCGCGGCAGCTCGATCATCGTGCCGAGTGCCAGCTTCAGCTCGACGCCGGTGGCCTCCTGGACCTCGGCGATGACCTGCTCGGCCTCGTCGCGGACGATCTCCAGCTCCTGGACGGTGCCGACGAGCGGGATCATGATCTCCGCGCGCGGGTCGCCCTTGGCGTTCTTGCGCTCGGCCGCGGCCTCCGCGATGGCCCGGACCTGCATGGTGAACAGTCCGGGGATGACCAGGCCGAGGCGTACGCCGCGCAGACCCAGCATCGGGTTCTGCTCGTGCAGGCGGTGCACGGCCTGGAGCAGGCGCAGGTCGTTCTCGTTGGGGTCCTTGCGGGACTCGGCGAGCGCGACGCGGACCGACAGCTCGGTGATGTCGGGCAGGAACTCGTGCAGCGGCGGGTCCAGCAGGCGGACCGTCACCGGCAGGCCGTCCATGGCCTCGAACAGCTCGATGAAGTCCTTCTTCTGCAGCGGGAGGAGCTCCTTGAGGGCGTCCTCGCGCTCGGCGTCGGTGTCGGCCAGGATCAGCCGCTCGACCATCTCGCGGCGCTCGCCGAGGAACATGTGCTCGGTGCGGCACAGGCCGATGCCCTGGGCGCCGAACCGCCGTGCGCGCAGCGCGTCCTCGGCGTTGTCGGCGTTGGCGCGCACGCGCAGGCGGCGCACCCGGTCGGCGTAGGCCATGATCCGGTGGACGGCGGCGACCAGTTCGTCGGCGTCGTCGGCGCCGGCGTGCATGCGGCCCTCGAAGTACTCGACGACCGGGGAGGGCACGACGGGCACCTCGCCGCGGAAGACCTTGCCGGTGGAGCCGTCGATGGAGACGACGTCGCCCTCTTCGATGACGGTGCCGTTCACCGTCAGGCGGCGCCGCTTGGTGTCGACCTCGAGCTCCTCGGCACCGCAGACACAGGTCTTGCCCATGCCGCGCGCGACGACGGCGGCGTGCGAGGTCTTGCCGCCGCGGGAGGTCAGGATGCCCTCCGCGGCGATCATGCCGTCGAGGTCGTCGGGGTTGGTCTCGCGGCGGATCAGGATGACCTTCTCGCCGGAGCGGGACCACTTGATCGCGGTGTACGAGTCGAAGACGGCCTTGCCGACGGCGGCGCCGGGCGAGGCGGCGATGCCGCGGCCGATCATCTCGACCTTCGCGTTCTCGTCGAAGCGGGGGAACATCAGCTGCGCGAGCTGGGCGCCGTTGACGCGCTGGAGCGCCTCGGCCTCGTCGATGAGGCCCTGGTCGACGAGCTGCGTGGCGATGCGGAAGGCGGCACCGGCGGTGCGCTTGCCCACGCGCGTCTGGAGCATCCACAGCTTGCCGCGCTCGATGGTGAACTCGATGTCGCACAGGTCCTTGTAGTGCGTCTCGAGGGTCTCCATGATCTGCATCAGCTGGTCGTACGAGGCCTTGTCGATGGTCTCGAGCTCGGCCAGCGGCACGGTGTTGCGGATGCCGGCGACGACGTCCTCGCCCTGGGCGTCCTGCAGGTAGTCGCCGTAGACGCCCTGGTGGCCGCTGGCGGGGTCGCGGGTGAAGGCGACACCGGTGCCGGAGTCGGGGCCCAGGTTGCCGAAGACCATGGAGCACACGTTGACGGCGGTGCCGAGGTCGTGCGGGATGCGCTCCTGGCGGCGGTACAGCTTGGCGCGGTCGCCGTTCCACGAGTCGAAGACGGCGCGGATGGCGAGGTCCATCTGCTCGCGCGGGTCCTGCGGGAACTCGCGGCCGGTCTCGTCGGAGACGATCTTCTTGAACTTCTTGACGAGCTTCTTGAGGTCGGCGGCCTCGAGGTCGGTGTCGACCGTGACCTTCTTGGCCTGCTTGGCCTCGTCGAGCGCGTCCTCGAAGAGTTCGCCGTCGACGCCGAGCACGGTCTTGCCGAACATCTGGATGAGCCTGCGGTACGAGTCCCAGGCGAAGCGCTCGTTGTTCGCCTGCTTGGCGAGGCCGACGACGGAGGCGTCGGAGAGCCCGATGTTGAGGACGGTGTCCATCATGCCGGGCATGGAGAACTTGGCGCCGGAGCGTACGGATACGAGCAGCGGGTCGTCGGCCTGGCCGAGCTTCTTGCCCATCTGCTGCTCGAGCGCGTCGAGGTGCGCGCTGACCTCGTCACGGAGTGCCGTGGGCTCGTCACCGCTGTCGAGGTAGACCTTGCAGGCCTCAGTGGTGATGGTGAAGCCCGGGGGAACGGGCAGGCCCAAGTTGGTCATCTCGGCAAGGTTCGCGCCCTTGCCCCCGAGGAGGTCCTTGAGGTCTTTGTTGCCTTCCGTGAAGTCGTAAACGAATTTCTGCTCTTTGATCTGCGACACGGTCTCGACTCCTCGAGGACTCGGTGGCCTGCCCTGACGGCGAGGAACATACCCAGATCGAAGGCGCCTGGGTACGTACGCCTGTCCGTCATACGGCCGTAACCACCCGTCCGCCAGCAGATCGAATGCACGGTGCGGGGACCTCGAAGAGGCGGCACAGCTTCAGACGTTGAAGAGTTTCTTGCACAGACTTGAACACGTGCGCTCATGTGAGCGGGCACTTAGGACACTCGCCTTCACTTCTTGAACGCGCAAAGGGTGGCACTCGGTGCCACCCTTTGAGAAGTGCAGCCACCTCCGAAGTGCTCATCTGAGCGCAACCCCTATCAAGGGTGGCGAGAATCACGCGCGATGGGAGGGGCCGGTTCCAGCATCCGGACGTGGGACACATGGTTGTGATGCGGCCGTAAACAGCTCACACCCCCATCGCCACCAGCCGTTCTTCGGCGCGCTCGGGAGCGTAGAGATGCTCCACGACCAGCGCGCCCGCCCCGATCAGCCCGGCCCGCTCGCCGAGCTGCGAGGTCACCACCTCCAGATGAGCGGTGCTGCGCGGCAGCGCCCGTTGGTACAGGAGTTCACGTACCCCCGTCAGGAACGCCGTTCCCGCCAGGTCCCCCGCGATCATCAGCACGCCCGGATTGAGCAGGGTCACCACCGTGGCCAGCACGTCCCCCACCCGGCGTCCCGCCTCCCTGGCCAGCCCGAGCGCCTCCGGGTGCCCGGAGGCGAGCAGGTCCCGCACGTCGGAGCCGGAGGTGGCCGGAACCCCGGCGGCCGCCAGCCGGCGGGCCAGCGCCCGCCCGCTCGCAAGCGCCGCCAGGCAGCCGTACGAACCGCACATGCACAGGGCCTCGGCCCCTTCGGGAACCCGGATGTGGCCGATGTCCCCGGCCCCGCCGTCGATGCCCCGGTAGACGCCGCCGTCGACGACGACGCCGGCGCCGATACCCGTGGAGACCTTGACCAGCACGAAGGCCGAGCAGTCCGGGTACGCGGCGCGCTGCTCCCCGTACGCCATCAGGTTGGCGTCGTTGTCGACCAGGACCTCGACGTCGGGGCGGCCGCCCGCGTGCTCGGCGAAGGCCCGGCGCAGCCGTGTCCGTATGTCGTAGCCGTCCCAGCCCGGCATGATCGGCGGCTGCACGACACGGCCGGAGACCCAGTCCACCGGGCCGGGCACGGCCAGGCCGATCCCGCAGACCGCCCGCGCGGAGCAGCCCGCCTTCTCCAGCAGATCGCCGAACCAGCGGCCGAGCTCGCCGAGGACCGCGTCCGGGCCGTCGTCGACGAGCAGCGGGCCCGAGTGCTCGGCCAGCAGTTCCCCGGTCAGGCCCAGGACGGCCGCGCGGGCATGGCGGGTCTCCAGATCGGCGGCCAGCACCACCGCGTGACTGTCGTCGAACTCCAGCCGTACCGAGGGCCGGCCGCCCAGGGGGGAGTCCACCGGATCGTTGGCGCCCTCTCTCAGCCATCCGGCCCGGAAGAGACGGTCGAGCCGCTGCCCGACCGTGGCCCGGGACAGCCCCGTGACCTGTTGCAGGGCGCCGCGCGTGGCCGCCTGCCCGCTGCGCACCAGGTGCAGCAGCTCACCCGCGCTCGCTTGTTTCGCGGCCATCTGCGACCAACCCCCTTGCGCTCATCAACTTCACATTACATATTGAGTTTTGCGTGTTAAATAGGCGTAACCCTAAGGTAGCCATCGCCGAACTGCTGGGACCGTTCTCTCCAGGGAGACCTGCGTGGACCGTTCGACCCAACTCACCGCCCGCCGCGACACCCTCACCGGGCACGTCGCGCACCCCACCGGGTCATCCGTCCATCCCTCCAGTCATGACGAGGCCGTGCGTACCGGACGGACTGCATCCGATCCGCTCACCGGTTTACAGGAGCGTGCCGCCGCCGTGCTGCGGCGCAACTGGACCGGCGCCTCCACCGTGCCCTCACGCAGCCTGTACCCGCACCAGTGGTCCTGGGACTCCGCGTTCATCGCCATCGGGTCGCGGCACCTTTCCCCCCTGCGCGCGCAGATCGAGCTGGAGACCCTGCTGTCCGCCCAGTGGGGCGACGGACGCGTCCCGCACATCGTCTTCAACCCCTCCGTCCCCCGCGAGGCGTACTTCCCCGGACCCGACTTCTGGCGCTCCTCCACCGCCGGGCGGGCCGCGGGCGCCCCGCGCGCGACGGAGACCTCCGGCATCGTGCAGCCCCCCGTCCATGCTCTCGCCGCCTGGCTGGTGCACCGCGCCGACCCCGGCCTCTCCCGCGCACGCGGGTTCCTCGCCCGTGTCCATCCGCGGCTCGCGGCCTGGCACCGCTACCTCCTGCACCACCGTGACACGGGCGGCCACGGACTCGCCGCGGTGATCCACCCCTGGGAGCAGGGCATGGACAACTCCCCCTGCTGGGACGGCCCGCTCTCCCGGATCGAGCCCGCCGCCCCGCGGTCCTTCCGCCGCGCCGACCTCGCCCACGGCGCGGCCGCCGACCGCCCCACGGACCTGGACTACGGGCGCTACGTCCGCCTCGCGGCGGACTACCGCGACGGCGGCTACGCCGACGGGCCCTCCGCATTCGCGGTCGAGGACCCCTCCTTCAACGCGCTGCTCATCGCCTCCGAGCACGCCCTGGCCCGCATAGCGCGCGAGCTCGGCGCCGGCGGCACCGCCCGCCACGCCCGCGCGCAGCGGCTCACCTGCGCCCTCGTCGACCGGCTGTGGGACCCGGCGGAGGAGCTGTTCCTGTGCCGCGACCTGCGCTCCGGCACGCTGGTGCCGGAGCGGGGGGTGAGCGGTCTGCTGCCGCTGATCGTGCCAGGACTGCCCCGGCACGTCGCCGCGGCCCTCGTCCGCACGGCCGGGGGCAAGCACTTCCGCCTGGGCGACGGCGTACGGCTGGTGCCCAGCTACGACCTGACCGGCCCCGCCTTCGATCCCAGCCGGTACTGGCGCGGCCCTGCCTGGTTCAACACCAACTGGCTGCTCGTCCGCGGTCTGCGGCAGCACGGCGAGCGGCCGCGCGCCGAGGCCCTGCGGTCCGCGCTGCTGCGGACCGCGGACGAATCGCACTTCGCGGAGTACGTGGACCCGTACACCGGGCGGGCGCACGGCGCCCGCGACTTCAGCTGGACCGCCGCACTGGCACTCGACCTCTCGGTCGAAGGGCTCGATGGAGGGAATTGGGGATGACGGCTCAACAACTGCTGGTGCGGGGAACCACCTTCGCCGCCGTCGACACGTCGGGCGACATCACCGGGCGGCGCGGCTCCGCACCCGACGGCCTGTTCGTGCGCGACGCGCGCCACCTGAGCCGCTGGCGGCTGACCGTCGACGGGGGGACGCCCGAGGTGCTGCTGCCCACCTCGGGGGAGGAGACCCTGCGATCCGTGCTCACGCCGCCGGGCGGACGCGCCGAGCCGCCCGCGTACACGGTCTTCCGCGAGCAGACGGTCGCCGAGGCCGAGTTCACGGACCGCCTGCGGCTCGTCAGCAACCACCCCTCGCCGCTCACCGTCCGGCTGGGGCTGACGGTGGACGCCGACTTCACCGACCAGTTCGAGCTGCGCTCCGACCACCGTACGTACACCAAGGTGGGCAGCGTCAGGTCCCGGCACGTCCTGGACGACGGGGTGGAGTTCCGCTACCGGCGCGGCGACTGGCGCTCCCGCAGCACCGTGACCGCGGAGCCGGCGCCGGAGGCAGTCGAGGAGACCGGTGCCAGCGCGCGCCGGCTGGTGTGGACTGTCGAACTGCCGCCGCACGGCTCCCGCGAGGTGACGTTACGAGTCCTCGCCCGGCCGAACGACGCGCCGCGGGAGGCCGCCGCCCCCGCGGCGCCCTTCGCGGCCGGCGTCACCCTCCCCGAGACCTGGCCGGAGCTTGCCGCCGCGTGCGAGCGCGGCCTCAACGACCTGGCCCTGCTCCAGGTCCCGGCGGCGGGCCCGGACGGAGAACCGGTGCGGGTGCCGGCCGCCGGGGTGCCCTGGTTCCAGACCCTGCTGGCCCGGGACGCGATGGTGACCTCCCTGTTCCTGCTCCCGCACCGGCCCGAGTCGGCCGCCGCGACGCTGCTGGCGCTGGCCGCCACGCAGGCGACGGAGACCGACAAGGACGCCGTGGCCCAGCCGGGCAAGATCGTGCACGAGCTGCGGCACGGGGAGCTGGCCCACTTCGGCCAGGTGCCGTACCGCAAGTACTACGGCTCGGTCGACGCGACGCCGCTGTTCCTGGTGCTCCTGGGCGCGTACACCGAGCACACGGGCGACGAGGCGCTGGCCCGCCGGCTGCGGCCGCACGCCCGCGCCGCCGTCGCCTGGATGCTGGACTACGGCGGCCTCGGCTCACGCGGCTATCTCGTCTACCGGGCCGACCGGGGCGGGCTCGCCAACCAGAACTGGAAGGACTCCCCCGGCGCCATCTGCTTCGCCGACGGCGGCCGCCCGACCGGGCCGGTGATGGCCGCAGGCGCCCAGGGGTACGCCTACGACGCGCTGCGCCGCACCGCGTGGGTGGCCCGCACCGCCTGGGACGACCCGACCTACGCGGGTCTGCTGGAACAGGCGGCCGCCGACCTGCGGGACCGCTTCCAGCGGGACTTCTGGATGCCCGAGCACTCCTTCCCCGCCCTCGCCCTCGACGCCCACGGCCGGGTCGACGCGCTCGCCTCGGACGCGGGGCACCTGCTGTGGTCGGGGCTGCTGGACAAGCAGTACGCGGAGGCGGTGGGCCGGCGCCTGCTCAGGCCCGACTTCTTCTCCGGCTGGGGCGTGCGGACCCTGGCCGCGGGCCAGGGCGCGTACCACCCGCTGTCCTACCACCGGGGCTCGGTGTGGCCCCACGACAACGCCCTGATCGCGCTGGGCCTGGCCCGCTACGGCCTGCACGACGAGGCGAGGACGGTGGCCCACGCCCTCGTCGACGCGGCGACCGCCGACGGCCACCGGCTGCCCGAGGTCCTGTCCGGCTACAGCCGCGACGAGTACCCGACGCCGGTGCCGTACCCGTACGCCTGCTCCCGCGAGTCCCGCTCGGCGGCGGCACCGCTGGCCCTGCTGACGGCGGTGGGCGGCGCGTGAGGAGACGTGTGAGGAAAGGTGTGAGGGCCACCGGCACCTGACCCGCAGACCGGCCGGCCGGCGGAGCACGGCACCCGCGGCGACGCCGGCCGGCCACGGACCCGGTGGGGACCGGGGCCAGGGGCACGGGCAGCACCCGTGCCGCCTGGCAACCCACCGAGGCGTTCCCGGACGCGCAGCGGCAGCCGGGAACGCCTCGGTGGCACAAACCGTCACCGCCCCCCGGCGGCGCCCTTCGGGGCTGGGACGAGCCCGACCCGGGCGAACCGGACGGGGTGCTTCCGCCGACGGCCGGGTGCGTCGCCCGGGGCCCGCCGTGTCCACGCCGTGACCACGCCGCGGAGCCGTGCGCCGACCGTCGCGGCGCTCCGGTTCCCGAGCGAGCCACCCGGCTCCGGCCGGCACCGCCCGGCGGGCGCGGCAAGCGGGGACGGGGCGCGGCCGGTCGCCCGACCGGGGCTCAGCCGCCGGAAGTGTCCAGTTCCGCGTCGACGCTGACACCGGAGCAGTCTTCCGGGTCGTCGAGCCAGCCGTCCGGCAGGGCGACGCGGCCCTGGCCCGAGG
The DNA here is from genome assembly GCF_009916105.1 of Streptomyces sp. GC420. Classification (GTDB taxonomy): domain Bacteria; phylum Actinomycetota; class Actinomycetes; order Streptomycetales; family Streptomycetaceae; genus Streptomyces. The sequence continues at coordinate 18,097 of NZ_JAAAXQ010000110.1, forward strand.
TGCGGCCGCGGGGGCCGTCCGCGCCCGCGGCGGGCCATGGCTGGTCGAGGTCGAGCCGGTGCAGTTGCTCGTCGAGTTCGGCCAGCGAGGAGGTGACGGCGAGCCGCCTGCGCATCTCGGAGCCGACCGAGAACCCCTTGAGGTACCACGCGACGTGCTTGCGGAAGTCGATGACACCGCGCGCCTCGTCGCCCAGCCACTCGCCGAGGAGCCGCGCGTGGCGCACCATGACGGCGGCGACCTCCCTCAGCGTCGGCGCGGCATACGTCCCGGTGCCCTCGAAGGCGGCGACGAGGTCGCCGAAGAGCCAGGGGCGGCCGAGGCAGCCGCGGCCGACGACGACGCCGTCGCAGCCGGTCTCGCGGACCATCCGCAGCGCGTCGTCGGCGGACCAGATGTCGCCGTTGCCGAGCACGGGAATCTCGGGGACGTGCTCCTTCAGCCGGGCGATGGCGTCCCAGTCGGCGGTCCCGCCGTAGTGCTGGGCGGCGGTACGGCCGTGCAGAGCAATGGCGGTGACGCCCTCCTCGACGGCGATCCGTCCCGCGTCCAGGTAGGTGAGATGGTCGTCGTCGATGCCCTTGCGCATCTTCATCGTCACCGGCAGATCCCCGGCGGCCGTCACGGCCTCACGCAGGATGGACCGCAGCAGGGGCCGCTTGTAGGGGAGCGCGGAGCCCCCGCCCTTGCGGGTGACCTTGGGCACGGGACAGCCGAAGTTCAGGTCGATGTGGTCGGCCAGGTCCTCCTCGGCGATCATCCGGACGGCCTTGCCGACGGTGGCCGGGTCCACTCCGTACAGTTGGACGGACCTGGGGGTCTCGGCCTTGTCGAAGTGGATGAGCTGCATGGTCTTCTCGTTGCGTTCGACCAGCGCCCGAGTAGTGATCATCTCGCTCACGAAGAGACCCTTGCCCGCGCCGCTCCGCCCGTCCGGGGCGGACTCCCCGGATCCCCGGCCGGCGCCTTCGGCGAATTCCCGGCACAGGGTGCGGAAGGGCGCGTTCGTGATGCCGGCCATGGGCGCGAGCACCACGGGTGGCCGCACCGAGTGGGGGCCGACGGAAAGGGTCGGTAGCGTGGAGAGGGTCGTCGGGAGCGTGGTCATTCGCCCATTGTCGCGTACTCGCGGCACGGCGCCGCCACCATTCGTTAGTTAGGCATACTATTGAAGCCATGTCTGAGCTGAGCGCCCGCCGACGCCTCCTCGTCCTCGGCATCTGCTGCATGAGCCTGCTGCTCGTCAGCCTGGACAACACGGTCCTCAACGTGGCCCTGCCGTCCATGCGCGACGAGCTGGGCGCCAGCGTCGCGGGCATGCAGTGGACCATCGACGCCTACACCCTCACGCTCGCCGCGCTGCTCATGCTCGCCGGCTCCACCGCCGACAGGATCGGCCGCCGCCGGGTCTTCACGACCGGGCTGGTGCTGTTCACCCTCGGCTCGGTGCTCTGCTCGCTGGCCCTGAACCTGCCTCTGCTGGTCGTCTTCCGGATGCTCCAGGCGGTCGGCGGCTCGATGCTGAACCCGGTCGCCATGTCGATCATCACCAACACCTTCACGGACCCGCGTGAACGCGCCCGCGCCATCGGCGCCTGGGGCGGGGTGGTCGGCCTCTCCATGGCGGCGGGCCCGCTGGTCGGCGGACTGCTCGTGGGAACCGTCGGCTGGCGTTCCATCTTCTGGATCAATGTGCCGATAGGGCTGGCCGCGCTCCTGCTTACGCTGCGGTACGTCCCCGAGTCGCGCGCCCCCAAGCCGCGCCGCCCCGACCCGCTCGGCCAGCTCCTCGTCATCGCGCTGTTCGGCCCCCTGACCTACGCGATCATCGAGGCCCCGGCAGCGGGGTGGACCTCTCCCGCGATCCTGGCCTGCGCCGCCGTGGCCGCGCTGGCTCTCGCCGGACTGCTCGCCTACGAGCCCAGGCGCCACGAACCCCTCGTCGACCTGCGCTTCTTCCGCAGCGCGCCGTTCAGCGGGGCGACCGTCGTGGCGGTGTGCTCCTTCGCGGCGCTGGCCGGGTTCCTCTTCCTCAACACGCTCTACCTCCAGGACGTGCGGGGCCTGTCCGCCCTGGACGCGGGGATGTACATGCTCCCGATGGCCGTCATGACGGGTGTCTGCGCCCCGCTGTCCGGGCGGCTGGTCGGCAGCCGCGGTCCACGGATCCCGCTGCTGATCGCGGGCACGGCGATGGCGGCCAGTTCGGTGCCGTTCGCCGCCTTCGACGGCGAGACCTCGAACGCCGTGCTGTTCGCCGGTTACGTCGTCTTCGGCATCGGCTTCGGGATGGTCAACGCGCCGATCACCAACACGGCCGTCTCCGGGATGCCGCGCGCCCAGGCGGGGGTCGCCTCCGCCATCGCCTCGACCAGCCGGCAGATCGGCGGGTCACTGGGCGTCGCCGTGATCGGCGCCGTCCTGGCCGCCGGCCTGGGCTCGGCCTCGTACGCGCAGGGCTTCACCGACGCGAGCCGCCCCGCGTGGTGGATCATCAGCGGCTGCGGTCTGGCCGTGCTCCTCGTGGGCGCGCTGACCAGCGGCAACTGGGCGCAGGAGACGGCGCGGCGGACGGCCGAGCGGCTGGGGGCGGACCCGGGGGGAC
>NZ_JAAAXQ010000111.1 GCF_009916105.1 Streptomyces sp. GC420
GGTCCGGAATCCCGGCTGGCGCGGGGAGGACCTCGCGGTCCTCCCCGGCCCGCAAAGACCCCGCAGGTCGCACCGGTCCCGTGCGGCTAGCCGCCGTTGCGGCGGAGGGCCTCCGTGAGGCGTGAGGCGGCGTCGATGACCGCCTGGGCGTGCATACGGCCCGGGTGGCGCGTGAGGCGCTCGATGGGGCCGGAGACCGAGACCGCCGCGACGACGCGGTTGGACGGGCCGCGGACCGGCGCCGAGACGGAAGCGACACCGGGCTCCCGCTCGCCGACGGACTGCGCCCATCCCCGGCGCCGTACGCCCGACAGGGCTGTCGCGGTGAAGCGGGCACCCTGCAGGCCGCGGTGCAGCCGCTCGGGCTCCTCCCAGGCCATCAGGATCTGCGCGGCCGAGCCGGCCTTCATGGGCAGCGTGGAGCCCACGGGCACGGTGTCCCGCAGTCCGGACAGCCGCTCCGCGGCGGCCACGCAGATGCGCATGTCGCCCTGGCGCCGGTAGAGCTGCGCGCTCTCGCCGGTGACGTCCCGCAGGTGCGTCAGCACCGGCCCCGCCGTCGCCAGCAGCCGGTCCTCGCCGGCCGCTGCGGCCAGCTCGGCCAGCCGCGGGCCCAGGATGAACCGGCCCTGCATGTCCCTCGCCACCATCCGGTGGTGTTCCAGTGCCACGGCCAGCCGGTGGGCCGTGGGTCGTGCGAGCCCTGTCGCCGCGACCAGCCCGGCGAGGGTGGCCGGACCGGACTCCAGGGCGCTCAATACCAGAGCCGCCTTGTCGAGAACGCCGACGCCGCTAGAGTTGTCCATGCAACGATATTCACGTCTCACTCTGTGAAACGCAAGTTCAAATTTCCAGGGATCTTGTCACTCTGGTACAGCGGCCCTCGACCAGGTCCGCGGCCACCGTCCGGTACGTGGGGTACGGGCGCGGCACACCAAGTCTCTAGTTGGGCCGGCACAGCCGCCGGCCGGAGGTAACGCGATGGGTAGGACACTCGCGGAGAAAGTCTGGGACGACCATGTCGTCCGGCGCGCCGAGGGCGAGCCCGACCTTCTCTTCATCGACCTGCACCTGCTGCACGAGGTGACCAGCCCCCAGGCCTTCGACGGCCTCCGCAAGAACGGGCGCCGGGTGCGGCGCCTCGACCTCACCATCGCCACCGAGGACCACAACACCCCCACCCTGGACATCGACAAGCCGATCGCCGACCCGGTCTCGCGCACCCAGCTCGAGACCCTGCGCAAGAACTGCGCGGAGTTCGGCGTGCGCCTGCACCCGCTCGGCGATGTCGAGCAGGGCGTCGTCCACGTGGTGGGACCGCAGCTGGGACTGACCCAGCCCGGCATGACCGTGGTCTGCGGCGACAGCCACACCTCCACGCACGGCGCCTTCGGCGGCCTGGCGTTCGGCATCGGCACCAGCCAGGTCGAGCACGTGCTGGCCACCCAGACGCTGCCGATGGCCCGTCCCAAGACCATGGCCATCACCGTGGACGGCGAGCTGCCCGAGGACGTCACGGCCAAGGACCTGATCCTGGCGATCATCGCCAGGATCGGTACCGGCGGCGGCCAGGGCTACGTCCTGGAGTACCGCGGCGCGGCCATCGAGAAGCTCTCGATGGAGGCCCGGATGACCATCTGCAACATGTCGATCGAGGCCGGCGCGCGCGCGGGCATGATCGCCCCCGACCAGACCACCTTCGACTACCTCAAGGGCCGTCCGCACGCGCCCAGGGGCGAGGACTGGGACGCCGCGGTCGCCTACTGGAAGACCCTGAAGTCCGACGAGGACGCGGTCTTCGACGCCGAGGTCGTCATCGACGCCGCCTCACTGGCCCCGTTCGTCACATGGGGCACCAACCCGGGCCAGGGCGCGCCGCTGTCCTCCTCCGTCCCCGACCCCGCTTCGTACGAGGACCCTTCGGAGCGTCTCGCCGCCGAAAAGGCCCTGGAGTACATGGGGTTGACCGCCGGGCAGGCGCTGCGGGACATCAAGGTGGACACCGTCTTCGTAGGTTCCTGCACCAACGGCCGTATCGAGGACCTGCGTGCGGCCGCCGCGATCGTCGAGGGCCGCAAAGTCGCCGACGGCGTAAGGATGCTGGTCGTCCCCGGCTCCGCCCGGGTCGGTCTCCAGGCCGTCGAGGAGGGCCTGGACAAGGTCTTCAAGGAGGCCGGGGCCGAGTGGCGGCACGCGGGCTGCTCGATGTGCCTCGGCATGAACCCCGACCAGCTCGCCCCCGGTGAGCGCTCCGCGTCCACCTCCAACCGCAACTTCGAGGGCCGGCAGGGCAAGGGCGGCCGCACCCACCTGGTCTCCCCGCAGGTCGCCGCCGCCACCGCCGTGCTGGGCCACCTGGCCTCGCCCGCCGACCTGTCCGACGCCCCCGCCACCGCCGGAGTCTGAGCAATCATGGAAGCATTCACCACGCACACCGGCCGGGCCGTCCCGCTGCGCCGCAGCAACGTCGACACCGACCAGATCATCCCGGCCCACTGGCTGAAGAAGGTCACCCGCGACGGCTTCGAGGACGGCCTCTTCGAGGCCTGGCGCAAGGACCCGTCCTTCATCCTCAACCAGCCCGAGCGGCAGGGCGCCACGGTCCTGGTCGCCGGCCCGGACTTCGGCACCGGTTCCTCCCGCGAGCACGCGGTGTGGGCGCTGCAGAACTACGGTTTCAAGACCGTCATCTCCTCGCGCTTCGCCGACATCTTCCGCGGCAACTCGCTCAAGAACGGCCTGCTGACCGTGGTTCTGCCGCAGGAGACCGTCGACCGGCTCTGGGAGCTGACGGAGAAGGACCCGGCCGCGGACATCACCGTGGACCTGGTCCACCGGCAGGTGCGCGCCGACGGAATCGTGGCCGAGTTCGAACTTGACGAGAACGCCCGCTGGCGCCTGCTGGAGGGTCTGGACGACATCAGCCTCACCCTTCAGAACGAAGCCGACATCGCCGCCTACGAGGCCGGCCGGCCGTCCTTCAAACCGCGCACGATTGAGGTCTGAGCAGCGGTTTTTGGCACTGCGCCCCCTCCCGCACGGGAGGGGGCGCAGTCGTATGTTGAGGCCCCCCGAGGCGACAACTCGCCCCAGATGGCACAATCTGTGCATGGACCGCGACAGTCAACTCGAGCTCTACGGCCTCGTCGCGGTCCGGCTGAAAGAAGCGCATGCGAGAGTGCGCGATCTGCAAGTGCCGGAGGGCGTACGGATGGCGCTGTCCCGGAGGCTGCTGGTCGTAACGGCCGCTGCCAAGCACGATCTGGCTGATGCGGCAAGGCGTCTGGACCGTTTGATGAAGGAGCTCGACGAGGGGCGATTCCCCGAAGGCGTCGAGGACGTCTGAGCCGGCGCAACTCCCCGGCGGCCGAGGCGGCCGAGTATGTTGCGGCACAAGGGTGATTAGCCCGTTTCGTGTTTGATTTGCGGTATATATCTGCCTAACGTGCGAAAAAGCTTGAACACTTTCGTTCCGGCGATGTCTCCGAAGGGGAAGACGTGAACAAGGCGCAGCTCGTAGAAGCGATTGCCGACAAGCTCGGTGGCCGTCAGCAGGCCGCCGACGCCGTCGACGCGGTGCTCGACGCGATCGTCCGCGCGACGGTCGCGGGTGAACGGGTCTCGGTCACCGGTTTCGGCTCGTTCGAGAAGGTCGAGCGTCCCGCTCGGTACGCCCGCAATCCGCAGACGGGCGAGCGGGTCCGGGTCAAGAAGACCTCCGTCCCCCGTTTCCGTGCGGGCCAGGGTTTCAAGGACCTGGTCAGCGGCTCGAAGAAGCTGCCGCGCGGTGGTGAGGTCGCCGTGAAGAAGGCTCCCAAGGGCAGCCTCTCCGGTGGTGCTCCCACCCGTGCGACCGCCAAGGCCGCGGCGAAGAAGGCCACCGCCAAGAAGGCCGCGACGAAGCGGACCACCACGGCGACGAAGGCGGCGCCCGCCAAGAAGGCGGCCGCCGCGAAGAAGGCCACGGCGGCCAAGAAGGCCGCCCCCGCCAAGAAGACGACCGCCGCGGCCAAGAAGGCGGCCGCGAAGAAGACCACGGCGAAGAAGGCCACGGCGAAGAAGACCGCGCCGGCCAAGAAGGCTCCGGCGAAGAAGGCCACCTCCCGCTCGACCACCGCCAAGAAGACCACGGCCAGGAACAAGTAACGGCCGCCAGGACCGCAGGGCACTCACTCGCCGGGCCGGGCTCCCTCAGGGAGCCCGGCCCGCGGTGTCTAGTGCCGCGTCGGTCGGGGTTTGCCCGCTGAGGAGCGGCGTCCGGTGCCGGGGGTACCTCCCGCCGGAGGCAGGGGGAGCATCGCAAGGCGGCCGGAAGCCCTCGTAGTGGGCCTGCTCGGGCTTTCGGCCAACGCGGCGTGGGGGTACCTCCCGCGCCCGGAGGGCTGCGGGGGAGTGCCGTGCAGGGCGTCGCGACGGGGCGAACCTCGGCCGACGCGGCACTGGCCGCCACCTGGGAGGCGTCAGAACGTCTGCAGGGTGATCAGCGTGATCCGGCGGGACTCGCCCGCCCCCTCGACCTCGATGCGGACCCGCTGGCCCGGCCGCAGCAGCCGCAGGCCGCCCGCGTCGAAGGCCGCCGAGCCGAACGGCAGGGGCGTTCCGTCGTCGAGCAGCACGCTGCCGCTGCGGGTCTCGGGGTCGTACGTGTACGAGGTCGCCTGCATGCCGCAACCCTATCCGCCCGGTACGGAAGGCGGATCCGGGAGCGGAGCGTCCGCAGGCGCACCAGGCGCACCAGGCGCACCAGGCGCACCAGGTACACCAGGCATGCCAGGCACGTGGGCCGCCGCCCCCGGGGCGGAGCGGGAAACGAAGTGCCTCGCCGTGTGCGGCCCCACTCCGAGTGACAGCGCGATCCGCAGATCGTCACCGGTGTCCACGTCCCGGCGTACGGAATCCACCCCCTGGATCAGGATTTCCACGGCCCCCGAAGCAGTGTGACTCAGGCGCGAAGGGCCGCCGAAAGCGGGGGACAATTCGGCCCCCGGAAGTGCCGAAAGGAACGTTGTGCCGATTCCGGCAGCGTCCGTGAGAAATGCCCTTTCAAATGCGGAAGCGGCCTGGAGAACCCGGGACAATTCCGTCGGCCGCAGTGCGGGAAGATCCGCGTTCAGCGCCGCCACCGCCGTGTCCCGGAGCACCGAGCGGGCCGCCCGCGCCCCGTGCGCCAGCGCCGCGTTCAGCCCGGCGGCCGGGGTGTCCGGCACCACCCGCGCGCCCAGGGCGCCCAGCTCGGCGCGGGCCAAAGCGTCGTCCGTGACGACCACCACATCCCGCACCACGTCGCAGGACAGTGCCGCGGTCACCGTGTCCTGCGCGAACGCGAGCGCCAGTGAGGGCCGCAGCGTGTCGTCGACCGCCGCGGCCAGTCTGCTCTTGGCCCGTGCCAGCGGCTTGAGCGGTACGACCAGTGTCCAGGCCACCAATGCTCCGTCCGCTCCCTCCGTACACTTCCGCCCCATTGTCGCCCCGCCGTTACCGTCGCCGGACTCCGGTCAACCGCACCGGGGCGTACGGTGTTCTCGACATCACGGCGGAGCCGGGGCGACACTTGTGCGGCCCCCCGGCCCCAAGTGTCCAAGAGGAAGGTGTCCGAGTGCCCCGCCGCAGAATCGGCTTCTGGTACCGCCTGGCGGCGGTCATCGCTAAACCGCCGCTGGTGGTTCTGTTCAAGCGGGACTGGCAGGGAATGGAGAACATTCCGGCCGACGGCGGATTCATCACCGCGATCAATCACAACTCGTATCTCGACCCGCTGTCGTACGCGCACTTCCAGTACAACACCGGACGTGTTCCCCGCTTCCTCGCCAAGGCGGGGCTCTTCACGCGGGGCTTCGTGGGAACCATGCTGCGAGGCACCGGCCAGATCCCCGTGTACCGCGAGACCACCGACGCCCTCGACGCCTTCCGGGCCGCGGTGGCCGCCATCGAACGCGGCGAGTGCGTGGCCTTCTACCCCGAGGGCACCCTCACCCGTGACCCCGACATGTGGCCCATGGCGGGCAAGACCGGCGCCGCCCGGGTCGCGCTGCTGACCAAGGCGCCGGTGATCCCCGTCGCCCAGTGGGGCGCCAACGAGGCGATGCCGCCGTACGCCAAGGAGAACAAGTTCCGTCTCTTCCCGCGCAAGACGCTCAGGGTGCGCGCCGGCAAGCCGGTGGACCTCTCCGAGTTCTACGGCCGGGACGCCACTCCGGAGCTGCTGCGCGAGGTCACCGAGAAGATCATGGCGGCGATCACGGAACTCCTCGCGGAGCTCCGTGAGGAGCCGGCCCCCGCCGAACCGTACGACCCCCGCGGCGCCCGCGCCGAACAGCGCCGCAAAGCCGCAGGAGAGGGCACCAAGTGACACGCACCCCGGCCAAAGCCGCCGTCTTCGGCACCGGATCCTGGGGTACGGCCTTCGCCATGGTCCTCGCCGACGCGGGCTGCGAGGTCACGCTGTGGGGCCGCAGGCCCGAACTCGCCGACGCCGTCAACACGACCCGCACCAACCCGGACTACCTGCCGGGCATCAGGCTCCCGGAGAGCCTGCGCGCCACCACCGACCCCGCCGAGGCAGCCCGGGACGCCGAGTTCACCGTGCTCGCCGTGCCCTCCCAGACGCTGCGCGGCAACCTCACCGAGTGGGCGCCCCTGCTGCCCGCCGACACGGTCCTCGTCTCCCTCATGAAGGGCATCGAACTCGGCACGGCGAAGCGGATGAGCGAGGTCGTCGAAGAGGTCGCCAAGGTGCCCGCCGACCGGGTCGCCGTGCTCTCCGGTCCCAATCTCGCCAAGGAGATCGCCGCCCGGCAGCCGGCCGCCTCCGTCGTCGCCTGCAGTGACGAGTCCGTCGCCACCAGGCTCCAGTCCGCCTGCCACACCGCGTACTTCCGCCCGTACACCAACACCGACGTCATCGGCGTGGAACTGGGCGGCGCGGTCAAGAACGTCATCGGGCTCGCCGTCGGCATCGCGGACGGCATGGGACTGGGCGACAACACCAAGGGCTCGCTGATCACTCGTGGCCTCGCCGAGACCGCCAGGCTCGGCGTGGCGCTCGGCGCCGACCCGCTCACCTTCTCCGGACTCGCGGGCCTCGGCGACCTGGTGGCCACCTGCTCCTCCCCGCTGTCCCGCAACCACACCTTCGGCATGAACCTCGGCCGCGGCCTCACCCTGGAGGAGACCATCGCGGCGACGAAGCAGACCGCCGAGGGGGTCAAGTCCTGCGAGTCGGTGCTCGATCTGGCCCGCAGGCACGGCGTCGACATGCCCATCACCGAGACCGTGGTCAGCATCGTCCACGAGGGAAAGCCGCCGCTCGTGGCGGTCAAGGAGCTGATGGCGCGCAGCGCCAAGCCCGAGCGGCGCTGACGCCGATCCGGCCAGCGGGTACCCTCAACGCGATATGAGCAGCGAGATCTCTCCTCAGAGCCCCGGGCAGCCCCCGGGCCGCAAGCCGCGCGTCGCCGTCGTGTTCGGCGGCCGCAGCTCGGAGCACGGCATCTCCGTGGTGACCGCCGGTGCCGTACTGCGTGCCATCGACAGGACCAAGTACGAGGTGCTGCCCATCGGCATCACCCAGGACGGCCGGTGGGCGCTGACCGCCGACGCTCCCGAGCGGATGGCCATCTCCGACCGCAGGGTGCCCGACGTCAGCCAGCTCACCGAGTCCGAGGAGGGCGTCGTCGTCCTGCCCGTCGACCCGGCCAACCGCGAGGTCGTCTACACCGAGCCGGGCACGGTGCCCAAGGCGCTGGGCGAGGTCGACGTCGTCTTCCCCGTGCTGCACGGCCCGTACGGCGAGGACGGCACCCTCCAGGGGCTGCTGGAGCTGTCCGGGGTGCCCTATGTCGGCTGCGGGGTGCTCGCCTCGGCCGTGGGCCAGGACAAGGAGTACATGAAGCGGGTCTTCACCTCCTTCGGGCTGCCCGTCGGGCCGTACCTCGTCGTCCGGCCCCGCGAGTGGGAGCGGGACCCTGCCGCCGCCCGCGGCAGGATCGTCGACTTCGCGGGCGAGCACGGATGGCCGCTGTTCGTGAAGCCCTCCCGGGCCGGCTCCTCCATGGGCATCACCAAGGTCGACGACCTCTCCGGTCTCGACGAGGCGATCGAGGAGGCTCGCCGCCACGATCCCAAGGTGCTGATCGAGGCGCTGCTGCGGGGCCGCGAGATCGAGTGCGGGGTGCTGGAGTTCGAGGACGGACCGCGCGCCAGCGTGCCCGCCGAGATCCCGCCCGTCTCCGACCACGACTTCTACGACTTCGAGGCCAAGTACATCGACTCGGCCTCGGGCATCGTGCCCGCGCCGCTCACCGAGGAGCAGACCGCCGAGGTCCAGCGGCTCGCCGTCGAGGCCTTCGAGGCGGTCTCCTGCGAGGGCCTGGTCCGCGCCGACTTCTTCCTCACGGATGACGGCGAGTTCGTGATCAACGAGATCAACACGCTGCCCGGCTTCACCCCGATCTCCATGTACCCGCGCATGTGGCAGGAGAGCGGAGTGCCGTACCAGGAACTCGTGGACCGGCTGATCCAGGCCGCCCTCACCCGCTCCACGGGACTGCGCTGAGGCGGCACCGCGCGCCGAAGGACGTCACAGGCTGCTCGGCACCGTCTTCCTGATGGGCCCGCCGAGCGGCATCAGCGGTGTGACGTCCTTGGCGTGCTCCTCGGGCAGCGACACCTCGACGTACGCCTCCCGGTAGGTGGTCGTGAAGCGGAACGATCCGTCCTCCAGATCCTCCAGGAGCCAGTCGACGCCGCTCACCTCCACCGCGTCCGCCTCCGGATCGCTCATCCCCGACGGCCGCGGCACCCCGCAGCGCAGTACGATCGCCGGATCACCACCCCACCCGGCGGTCAGCTCCGAACCGGGTTCGGGATCATTGCGGTCGAGACCGTCGAGCGTGTCCGGCAACGCCTCGTCCAGCTTCGCGCACACCTCGGCGACGCGGCGGCTCTCGGGCGTGGGAACCGCGGCGTCCGGAGTGCCGTCCGTGGCTGTGCAGCCCGCGGACACGATCAGCACGCCGAACACCGCGGACAGACAAGCGGACAGACAAAAGGACCGGCGACTGAGGGAAAGGGTCACCGGCCAAGCGTAGACGGGGGCTAGAGGTGCACGACGGGGCAGGTCAGGGTCCGTGTGATGCCGTCCACCTGCTGGACTCTGGCAACCACCATGCGGCCGAGTTCGTCGACGGTGTCGGCCTGGGCGCGGACGATCACGTCGTACGGCCCGGTCACGTCCTCGGCCTGGATCACCCCCGGGATCTTGCCGATCGTCTCCGCGACGGTCGACGCCTTGCCGACTTCCGTCTGGATCAGGATGTACGCCTGTACCACGGAACCTCCAGGGCGGCTACGAGGATCATGTGGGGAGAAGGGACGCCACGGTACCGCGTCGCCGCTCGCCGCGGGGAGACCCGCGCAGCCCGTGCGCCACACGGCGGGGCGGGCCCGCAGCAGGAGTTGACGTATTTGTTGACGGTAGCCGGACCAGTGACGGCTCGCGACCGCAGGCCCACCGGGGCAGAAGGGGCACAGACATGAAGGGCACCGTGGGTGAACTCGGAGAGTTCGGGCTCATCAGAGAGCTCACCTCCAGGCTCACCTCCACTCCGGCGGTCCGGATCGGACCCGGCGACGACGCGGCCGTCGTCGCCGCACCCGACCGCAGGGTCGTCGCGAGTACCGACATCATGCTCGAGGGCCGCCACTTCCGCCGCGACTGGTCCACGGCCTACGACGTCGGCCGCAAGGCCGCCGCCCAGAACCTCGCCGACATCGCCGCCATGGGCGCCGTGCCCACCGCGCTGCTCCTCGGCCTGGTCGTGCCCGCCGAGACCCCGGTCACCTGGCCCACCGAGCTGATGGACGGCATCCGCGACGAGTGCCAGGTCGCGGGAGCCGCCGTCGTCGGGGGCGACGTCGTACGCGGGGACACCATCACCGTCTCCATCACCGCCCTCGGCGACCTGCGCAACCACGAGCCGGTCACCCGGGGCGGCGCCCAGCCCGGCGACGTCGTGGCCGTCACCGGCTGGCTCGGCTGGTCCGCGGCCGGCCTCGCCGTCCTCTCCCGCGGCTTCCGCTCGCCCCGCGCGTTCGTCGAGGCCCACCGCAGGCCCGAGCCGCCGTACCACGCGGGCCCCGCCGCGGCGGGCCTCGGCGCCACCGCCATGACCGACGTGAGCGACGGGCTGATCGCCGACCTCGGCCACATCGCCGAGGCCAGCAAGGTCCGCATCGACGTCCGCTCAGGAGACATCGACATCCCCTCGCAGATGAGCGACATCGGCCAGGCCGTCGGTGTCGACCCGCTCCAGTGGGTCCTCACCGGCGGGGAGGACCACGCGATCGTCGCGACCTTCCCGCCCGACGTGAAACTCCCGGCCCGCTGGCGGGTCATCGGAGAGGTCACGCACCCCTCCGCCCTGCCCCAGGTGACCGTCGACGGCGCCCTCTGGACCACCAGGGGAGGGTGGGACCACTTCAGCGGCACCCTCGCCGACCAGTAGATTCGCCCCCATGCCCACCACCGCGCCCCCACGGGTCCTCACCGTCGCCGGCTCCGACTCCGGCGGCGGTGCCGGCATCCAGGCCGACCTGAAGACGATGCTGGCGCTCGGCGTCCACGGCATGAGCGTCGTCACCGCCGTCACCGCGCAGAACTCACTCGGCGTGCAGGGGGCCTGGGAACTCCCCGCCGAGGCGGTACGGGCACAGTTCCGCAGCGTCGTCGACGACATCGGCGTCCAGGCCGTCAAGACCGGCATGCTCGCCTCGGCGGAGCTCGTCGAGACCGTCGCCGAACTCCTCTCCGCGACCGGGGTGCCGGTGGTCGTCGACCCGGTGGGCGTCTCCAAGCACGGGGACCCACTGCTCGCCCCGTCCGCGCTCGACTCCGTACGGAGGAGACTGCTCCCCGCGGCCACCGTCGCCACGCCCAACCTGGACGAGGTGGCGCAGCTCACCGGCATCCGAGTCGAGGACACCGACGGGATGCGCCGGGCGGCCGAGGCCGTGCTCGGCCACGGGCCGCGCTGGGCGCTGGTCAAGGGCGGGCACCTGCCCGCGGGCACCGGCTCCGCCGGCGACGCCGTGGACCTGCTCACCGACGGCAGCGAGGAGCACTGGCTCCGCGCGCCCCGCCACGGCAACCGGCACACCCACGGCACCGGCTGCACCCTCGCCTCCGCGCTCGCCTCGGGACTGGCCAGGGGACTGACCGTTCCCCAGGCCGCCCACGAGGCCAAACGCTATGTCACCGGTGCGATCGCGGCCGGTTTCTCCCTCGGCTCCGGCATCGGGCCCGTGGACCACGCCTGGCGGCTGCGGGGCCACGGCTGACGCGGCAGGGGCGGCGGGGTCGGAACCGCCGGCACGGCGGCCGCGGCGGACAAAGCGGAAAGCCGGCCCACCGAGGTGGACCGGCTTTCAAAGGCAACCGCAAGGCTGCGCTACGACGGGGAAACGTCGGCTGTTAGCGCGAGACCTTGCCGGCCTTGATGCACGAGGTGCAGACGTTGAGCCGCTTCGGCGTCCGACCGACCACGGCACGCACGCGCTGGATGTTCGGGTTCCAGCGACGGGACGTACGGCGGTGCGAGTGGGAGATGCTGTTGCCGAAGCCCGGCCCCTTGCCGCAGACGTCGCAGTTGGCAGCCACGGGTCACTCCAAAGACTTCAGGTGCACTTACAGTGAAATCCGGCGTGCCGGAATCAGTGACTGAAGTGGCAGTGCCGGGGGGTACGACCCGATTCTCATCGGGCAACCGGAGCAGCATACATCGGCCGCTCCCGTACAACGAAACTACCATGTCGGCCCCGGCCCACCGCCCGGGCCCTCCCCGCCGGGGTCTACCCTGCGGTTCGACCCGCAGCTCAAGGAGGACGCAGGTGGCGCAGACCCTCGACGCCGTGGCGGTGCGCACCTGGTGCTCACTGGCCCTGGACGCGCTCGGGCGGGCCCGCGAGGAGATCGACGCCATCAACGTCTATCCCGTCCCCGACGGAGACACCGGCACCAACCTGTACCTCACCGTCGAATCCGCCGCCCAGGCGGTCCAGGCCGCCTGCGCGGCCCCCGAGCCCGCCCTGTCCGACGCGGTACGGGCCATGGCACACGGAGCCCTCATCGGGGCCCGCGGGAACTCCGGGACGATCCTGGCGCAGCTGCTGCGCGGCATGGCCCAGGTCCTGGCGGACCGTGACACGGCGCACGCCGACGGCCCCCGCCTCGCGCTGGCGCTGCGCCGCGCGGCCGAGTCGGCGTACAAGGCCGTCGCCCATCCCGTCGAAGGCACGATCCTCTCCGTCGCCACGGCCGCCGCCCGGGCCGCCCAGCGCGCGCAGGGGGACTGCGCGGAGATCGCGGCGGCCGCCCACCGGGGGGCGTGCGCCGCGCTGGACGCCACCCCGGGCCAGCTGGCAGTCCTGGACCGGGCCGGCGTCGTCGACGCCGGCGGGCAGGGGCTGGTGACCGTGCTCGCCGCCCTGGTCGAAAGCCTCTCGGGGGAGCGCCCCCGCTCCCGTCCCAGCCGCACCACCGCCCCCCACGGCAACGCGCCCGTCGCCGGCTCGGTCGTCAAGGAGGGGTGCGCCGACGTCACCGGCACCGGGGGACCCGCCTTCGAAGTGATCTACCTCCTCGAAGCCACCGACGAGGCGGTGGCCCGGCTGCGCACCCGGCTCGACGAACTCGGCGACTCGCTCGTCGTAGTCGGCGGCGACGGCCTGTGGAACGTGCACGTGCACGTGGACGACGCCGGGGCGGCCGTCGAGGCCGGTGTCGAGGCGGGCCGGCCCCACCGCATCCGCGTCACCCACTTCGGTGCCGAGGACGCCCACACCACCGGGGCCACCACGCGTGAACGCACCCAGCGCGGCGTCGTCGCCGTCGTCCCCGGTGAAGGGCTGCGCGACCTGTACGCGGAGGCCGGTGCCACCGTCGTCCTGGCCCGCCCGGGCGAGCCCCCGGCCTCCGGCGAACTCGTCGACGCCGTGCGGCGCGCGCACGCCCGCGAGGTCGTCCTCCTGCCCAACGACGCCGAACTGCGGCACACGGCCGCCGCGGCGGCCGAGCAGGCCCGCGCCGACGGCGTACGCGTCGCCCTCATCCCGACCCGTTCAGCGGTCCAGGGCATCGCCGCCCTCGCCGTCCACGAACCCGACCGCCGCTTCGACGAAGACGTCGTCGCCATGACCTCGGCGGCGGGCGCCACCCGCTACGCAGAACTCGTCCTCGCCGAAAGGCAGTCCTGGACCTCGGCCGGCGTCTGCCAGGGCGGTGACGTGCTCGGCCTCATCGACGGCGACGTCGCCGTCATCGGCACCGACCTCGCCGGCACCGCGCGCACCGTCCTGGACCGGATGCTCGCCGCGGGCGGCGAACTCGTCACGCTCGTCCTCGGCGACGGCGTTCCCGGCTCGCTCGCCGAGCACCTCGAAGCCCATGTCCGGGAGGGGCACCTCGCCGTCGACACGGTCGTCTACCAAGGCGGCCCCCAGTCGGCCCCCCTGCTCATCGGCGTCGAGTAACCGCCCCTTCCGGCGGCGCGGGCCACCGGCTCCACCCGCCGCGCGCCCGCTCACTGCGTGCCCGGTCACCGCGCGCCCGCCCGCCACCCGGACAGCGGGCCCTCTGCCACCAGGGCCCTTGACCCCGCCCCGGGGCGGGGTCAAGGGCCGCAGGGCCCCGCGACCCGCCGGGGCTTCCGCGATGGGCGCACAGACCCACGGACCGACGGACCGACGGACCTGCGGCCGCGAGTGCCGGGCCGCCGCCGCGCGCCCGCCCACCGTGACGGTGGTGCGGTGCGATCGCCGGGATGCCCGCCGCGCGACCCCTACCCGCGCGTGCAGGGCGGGGCGGGACCGTGCGGGGAGCCCGCGGAGCGTCAGCCTGCGGCGGCCTTCGCCAGGCGTTCCAGGACCGCGTGGGCCTCTCGGCACCGTGACTCGGCGAGTTCGCCCTCGGCCCCCTCGTAGAGCGCCAGTACCGCCCCGGCCCGGGCGCGGGCCTCGGCAGCGCGCCCCGAGCCGGCCTCCAGCCAGGCGGCGAACAGCTCCGCGCCCGTCCGGGCGTCCCGGAACTCCTCGCCCGCCTCGCCGAAGAACCCGAGCGCCCGCTCGACGTACGCCAGCGCCTCGCCGTACGCCACCGGGTCACCCTCGTCGGCCGCGTTCGCGACCAGTTCCGCCGTCTGCCGGTGCGTGTCGGCGAGTTCGGCGAGCAGGTGCGCGCGCTCTCCGGCGGAAGCACCCCCGAGTGCCTCCTCGCACTCACCCGCCGCCCGCTCCATCAGTGCCCGGGCGGCCTCCGGCCCCGCCTGCCCCTCCCGCACAGCGATCCAGGCCCGCACCCGCACCGTCCGTACGAGCGCGTGCACGTCGCCGAGCTCCCGCCACAGCTCACCGGCCCTCTCGTACGCCGCGTCCGCCTCGTCGTCGAGGCCGGCACGGTAGAGCGCCTGCGCCGCCAGGTTCGCGAGCATCGCGTGGTCGCGCTGCTCGGGCCAGGCCCGTGCGATCTCCGCAGCGAGCAGCCACTGCTCCGCCGCGCCGCGCGGCTCGCCCAGGGCCGTGAGGCAGTCGCCCAGCCACCACCGGGTCTGGACGATCATGCCTTCGCCGTGGTCGTCCGCCGTGAGGTCGGGAAGGACGGCCTCCAGGACGGCGGCGGCCTCGGCCGCCCGGCCCAGTCCCAGCAGCTGCCCGCCCAGCAGATGCCGCGCGTAGGCCCCGATCCCGGCGCTGTCACCGGCCTCGTCGGCCCAGTGCGCGGCCTCCAGCGCGTGTTGGGAGGCCTCCTCCGTCTGCCCGGTCGCACCCAGGGTCTCGGCTAGCTGAAGGTGCAGCCGGGTCCTGCCGGTCGCCCCGATGTACGGCCCGCCGTGCTCCAGGGCGGCGCGGGCGGCCCGTTCCGCCGCCTCGTGGTCGCCCAGGTGGTGGCTGAGCCCCGCGAGTCGGGCCTCGGCCTCGACGGCGTACCAGGACAGGCCCGCGCCGGCGTACTCCTCTGCGGAGCGCGCGTACAGCCCGGCCGCCTCCCGGAGGTCGCCCCGCCGCGCGGCGAGGTCTCCGAGGACCGTCAGCGTCTCGGCGATGCGGCTCACCATGCGGGGCTCGCCGCGCCGGGGCTCGGCGAAGGCCAGCAGCTCCCGCGCGGCCTCCTCCACCGCAGTGCCCTCCCCGGTCATGGCGAGGATCCGCAGGCGGCAGACGAGGGCGCCGGTCGCCTGGCGGGCGCTCGCCCGGCCCCCGGAGTGCAGGGCGAGCGCCTGCTCACACGGCCCGGCCACGGCGGCGAGCGCCTCGTCGGGGCGGCCGGCGAGCGCGAGCGCGTACGCCGCGCGGGCCCGGGCGGCCGCCGCCTCACCGGGGTCCCCCGCGTCCTCGTACAGCTCGGCGGCGCCGCGGAAGAGGGCGGGCGTCTCGCCCGGTGCCGTGCGGGGGTCCATGCCCCGGTGGTCGGCGATCTCGGCGCGGTCCCGGGCACCGAGCCCGGCGGCGTCCTCCCCGGCCGCCCGGGCGACGGCGGCCCATGCTGCCCCCGCCTCCGGGTGCTGCTCCTCCGACAGCCGCCGAGCCTCGGCCAGCGACTCGGTGAGTCCCGCGCCCTCCCCGCCGGCCGTCGGCACGTCCGAGGCCGGAGCCGCGGTCCTGGGCGTAAGCCGCGCCACCGCCCGCATCCCGAGGGGCAGCCGGTCGAGCACCGGTGCCTGCGCCATCCGTTCCCGTACGAGCGTGCTCACCCGCGTGTTGCCGTTGCGCTCGTCGAAGCGGGCCGCGATCGCGAGCGCCTGCTTCCGTGCGTGCGCCGCCAGCGCGGCCGCGGTCCAGCCGGAACCCGATCCCGATCCTGTGTCCGTGCCCGGTCCTGTGTCCGTGCCCGGTCCCGTGCCCGGTCCCGTGTCCGTGGGCCCCGGCACGGTCCGGGAACCGTGACCCAGCGCGGTCAGCCGGTCCATCAGCAGTGCCGTCACGGCCAGGAAGTCCATGTGGCTGTCGGGATTGCCGGTGGCCGTGAAGTACGCGGGGCGGTCGGCCAGTATCTCCAGCGCCCGCGCCTCGTTGCCGGTCAGCGCGCAGAACTCGACGTGCAGGGCGACGGAGTCGCGCATGCTCTCCATCGGCCGCACCATGCGGTAGCCCCGCAGGTGGTGGGCACGGGCCCGGTCGGTCTCCCCGAGGCGCAGCAGCGGCAGCAGCGAGGCGGCGAGGACGGCGTGCGGCTCGTGGGCGCAGGTGTACTGCCCGTCCAGGACCGGCTCCCACAGCTTCAGGGCCTCCGTGTCCCGGCCGAGCTCCACCAGCCAGCCGCCCTGCCCGTGCAGCTCGCAGGCGTGGCAGTTCGCCATGCGGTCGCGGTCGGCGGCGAGCCAGGCGTCGTAGGCGCGCCGCGCCCGCTCCATGTCGCCGAGGTGCCGCGCGATGCGCAGCTCCCCCTGCCGCACGGCGCGCTCGGAGTGCCCGGCCAGCCGGTACCTGCGTTCCATCTCGGCCTGCCACTTCTCGATGGAGGCGAGCGGGATGTGCGGCTGGTCGACCATGCTGCTGGAGACCCACTTGAACATCCAGTGCAGGCTGTGGGCCGCGGACTCGTCGAAGTCGCCGGGCCGTTCGTCCCACAGGCGCAGCAGCCGCGCGAAGGGGACGAACATCTTGTCCTTCTCCGAGCTGTAGTTGTAGACCTTCAGCAGGTGGGAGAGGCCCTCGATCAGCAGGGGCGTGTCACCGGTGCGCTCGCACTCGGCGAGCAGCCGCTCGGCGCGCGCGTTGCGGGCCGGCCCCTCGGGCTCGGCGTCGTTGGCGCGAAGCGCCTCGTAGAGCCGCGCGGTGTCGTGCGCGCCCGCACCGGAACCCGCACCGGCGCCCGAGCCCGCGCCCACGCCCACGCCGGAACCGGTTCCCGGACCCGGACCCGTTCCCGAACCAGCCTCCGTCATCGGGCAGCGCCCCCCTCGTGAGTGGCCCACTCCAGCAGGCCGATGAACGCCCTGTTCAGCAGGGCGGCATCGGCGGGACGCAGCGGCCGCTGGGCCATCAGCAGCGCCTGCCCGTACAGCGCCTCGGTCGCGGTCGCCGCCAGCTCCGGATCACCGAGGCCGCCGATGCGGCGGATCAGCGGATTGAGGTGGTTGAGCACCAGACGGGCCCGGGGCGCGTCGCCGCGCAGCGAGCCGAGGATGCCCGCCCACAGGTCGTCGGCCCGCGACTCCTCCTCCGCGCGGGCCTGCTCGTAACGCGACGCGCGGTCGTCGAGGTGCAGAGCGGGCACGGTCAGCGGATGGAAGGCCCGCAGGGCGACATCGCAGCCGAGCGCATCCAGCTTGGCACGTGCCACTGACAGGAACCCGGACAGCGCCAGCTCCTCCGCCGGGTCCACGGCGTCCAGATGCGCGGTCACGGTGTCGGCGTCGAGTTCGGCGACAGCCGTCCCCGGCCGGGCGGCGGGCAGCTGCTCCACCAGCTCGGCGTCGTACGTGTAGCCGCCGTTGACCACCCCGATGCCCTGCGCGGCGGCGATCGGCGCGACCTGCCGGAACTCCTCCACGGTGCGCGTGAAGTGCACCACCCGGTGGCGCTGCGCGAACTCCTCCAGGGACAGCTGCCCGTCGGTGGTCTCGAACGGCAGCCACGGCAGCATGGTGCGCAGCATCTCCGGGTCGTGCCGCGCCAGCGACTTGACCCCGAGGTGGTGCACGGAGACGAACCGCGCGAGCCGTTCTGGGTCACCGGCGGCGAGGCCGCTCAGCCACTCCCGTATCCGCGCCCCCAGCGCCTCGCGTACGGCGGCCAGCGTCTCGTCCTCGTACAGCGCCTCCCGGGACGCCGTGGGCCGCAGGCTGTCGGTGTCGATGACACACCGCACGAAGAACGCCCATTCCGGCAGCAGTTCCCCGGCCCGGTCGGTCAGCAGCATGCCCTTCAGGTGCACACGGTGGCCCGCGCGCTGCGCCGGGCTGACGGCGGACGGCAGCACATAGGCCACCCCCCTGACGCCGGCCGCGGGCAGGTCCAGGTCCACACAGTCCAGCGGGCTGAAGCCGAACAGCTCGTGGCAGTGCCGGGCGAGCGCGGTCCGCCGTGCGCCGGGACTCGGATACGGACGGTCCCAGGGCGCCGGAAGGTCCGCGACCCGCTCGTCCCCGACCCGTACGTCGTACGGCAGGAGCGAGCCGAAGTCGCGGGCCAGCCGCAGCACCCGTTCCTCGGCCAGCCACTCGGCGCTGCCGGGGCGGGCGACCAGGTGCACGGTGGTGCCGGGCTCGGTGCGCGCACTGTCGGGCAGGGTGCGCACGGTGTACGAGCCGTCGTCGCTCGCCGTCCACTCCACGGGCGGTGCCCCGGGCGTACGGGAGGAGCGGCTGACCACCCGGATCCGCTCGGCGACGACGAAGCAGGCCAGCAGCCCGATGCCGAACTGGCCCAGGAAGTCGGCACGTGCCGCCTCCAGGCCGGCGGACACCGGGCCGTCGGCACGCTTGGAACTGCGGCCGATGGTGGCGAGCAGGGTGTGGACGTCCGTCTCGGTCAGTCCTACGCCGCTGTCCTCGACCCGCAGCGTCCCGTTCCCGGCGTACAGCCGGACCCGGGCGGGCGCGTCCTCGCCCTGCTCGGCGCGACGGGCGGTGATCGCGTCGACGGCGTTCTGCAGCAGCTCGCGCAGGTAGACCTTGGGGCTGGAGTAGAGGTGGTGGGAGAGGAGGTCGACCAGGCCGCGCAGGTCGACCTGGAAGGTGTGCGAGGGCTGCGGCCCCGCGGTCTCGGCAGTCTCAGATGTCATCGTCGCATCACGGAAGAGGGTTCGAGGTCGCGTCATCCTAGGGGTGACGGGACGGTTCCGACCAGGGATTTCCCCGGCGTAATGGGAAGGCGGAACGGCGAAGGGCGAAGGGCGAAGGGCGAACGGCGGACCGGAGCCCGTGCGCGCGACGCCTGCGGGATCTCCGGCGGATCTCCCGGGGCCCGAGGGGGGTTCCGGCCGGTCTCCTGTCGGGACCCGGCGGGTCCTGGCGGGTCCCTGAGCGGTCCCGGGCCGGCCCTCGCCGGTTTTCCCGGTCCTTCGGTGGACCCGTCGCGAGCCGGATGTCAGTCCGGTGGTGTGCAATGGACTGCGTGCCCGCGCTCCAAGAACCACTGAAGAACCTGCTCGGCGCCGCGACCGCCAAGGTCATGGCCGAGCACCTGGGCCTGCGCACCGCGGGCGACCTCCTGCACCACTACCCCCGGCGCTATGCCGAGCGCGGCGAGCTGACCCGGCTCGCCGACCTGCCCCTCGACGAACACGTCACGGTGGTCGCCCAGGTCGCCGACGCCCGGGTGCACAAGTTCAACGCGGGGCGGGGCCAGCGCCTCGAGGTCACACTGACCGACGGCAGCGGCCGGCTCCAGCTCGTCTTCTTCGGCCGGGCGGTCCACCACCATCAAAGAGAGCTGCTGCCGGGCCGCCGCGGCATGTTCGCCGGCAAGGTCGGCATGTTCCGCAACATCCGCCA
This sequence comes from Streptomyces sp. GC420, assembly GCF_009916105.1. Lineage (GTDB taxonomy): Bacteria > Actinomycetota > Actinomycetes > Streptomycetales > Streptomycetaceae > Streptomyces. Next base: position 19,491 of record NZ_JAAAXQ010000111.1, read on the forward strand.
GCTGTCCCACCCGGCGTACGAGTTGCTCGGCAAGGACAGCGGCGCCCAGGACGTCGAGGCCTGGGCCAACCAGCTGATTCCGCTCTATCCGGCCTGCGCGCAGCTGGAGTCGTGGAAGATCTCCAAGGCCGTCGACACCCTGCTCGGCTCCATGGAGAGCACGGGCTGGAAGAGCGTCGTCGACCCGCTGCCGCCCGGCCTGAGGGAGGGCCGGGGGCTCGCCGAACTGCCCGAGGCCTTCCGCAAGGTCCACCGCCCGCGCACCAGGAACGACATCGAGACCGCCAGGGAGCGGCTCAAGTGGGACGAGGCCTTCGTCCTCCAAGTCGCCCTCGCCCGGCGCCGGTTCGACGACTCGCAGCTTCCCGCCGTGGCCCGCCGCCCCACCACGGGCGGGCTGCTCGACGCCTTCGACGCACGACTGCCCTTCGAACTGACCGAGGGCCAGCGCCGGGTCAGCGCGGAGATCTTCGCCGACCTCGCCACCGAGCACCCCATGCACCGCCTCCTGCAGGGCGAGGTCGGCTCGGGCAAGACGATGGTGGCGCTGCGCGCGATGCTCGCCGTCGTCGACGCGGGCGGCCAGACCGCGATGCTCGCCCCCACCGAGGTGCTCGCCCAGCAGCACCACCGCTCGATCACCGAGATGATGGGCGACCTCGCGGAGGGCGGCCTCCTGGGCGGCTCCGAGCTCGGGACCAAGGTGGTGCTGCTCACCGGCTCCATGGGGGCCGCGGCCCGCCGCAGGGCGCTGCTCGACCTGGCGACGGGGGAGGCGGGAATCGTCATCGGCACCCACGCCCTCATCGAGGACAAGGTGCAGTTCCACGACCTCGGCCTGGTCGTCGTCGACGAGCAGCACCGCTTCGGCGTGGAGCAGCGCGACGCGCTGCGCTCCAAGGGCAAGCAGCCCCCGCACCTGCTGGTCATGACCGCCACCCCGATTCCCCGGACGGTGGCGATGACGGTCTTCGGCGACCTGGAGACCTCCGTCCTGGACCAGCTGCCCGCCGGCCGCTCGCCCATCGCCAGCCATGTCGTCCCCGCCAAGGACAAGCCGCACTTCCTCGCCCGCGCCTGGGAGCGGGTCCGCGAGGAGGTCGGGAAGGGCCACCAGGCATACGTCGTCTGCCCGCGCATCGGCGACGAGGAGGACGCCCCGTTGAAGACCGGGGGAGGAGG